>CAZLHQ010000208.1:0-5037 GCA_964559355.1 uncultured Hyphomicrobiaceae bacterium | reverse complement strand
CGATGCCGATATGGCCATTGAGCGGTTCGGTGTGCAGCTTCGTTTCGAGGTTTCTCAGCTTGCCTTCGGCACGGCGGCGTTCCAGGTGGCCGTTCTCGACGGTGGCGATGCCGGCTGAATCGTAGCCGCGATACTCGAGCCGCCGCAATGCGTCGACGAGATCGAGCGCCACGGGCCTTTGCCCTAAAATTCCGACGATGCCACACATGCTCTCTGCCTATCTGCCCAATCACTTGGATGCGTCGAATGTTCGGTGCCGATGTCTGGCGTGCCTTGCCGGACGCTCTCACCGTTCATTCACTTCGCGGCCTTCGCCGCTTTGTCACTTTGCGGCCTTCGCCGCTTTGCGCTTCTTCATCATGATGCGGAACTTCTCAGCCCAGCCCGGACGCTCCTCCTGGCTTGCACGCTCCAGCGCCAAGCTGCCTGCGGCAACGTCCTTGGTGATGACGCTGCCGGAGCCGATGTAAGCGCCATCACCGATGTTGACGGGCGCCACCAGCGACGAGTTGGAACCGATGAAAGTGCCCTCTCCCACCACCGTCTTGTGTTTGAAGAAGCCGTCATAATTGCAGAAGATGGTGCCGGCGCCGATGTTGGCGTTCGCGCCGACGCTGCCATCGCCGAGGTAGGCCAGATGATTGGCCTTGGCGCCGGCTCCGAGCGTCACGTTCTTGACCTCGACAAAATTGCCGATGTGCACGTCCTGCCCCAGTGCTGCACCCGGGCGCAACCGCGCGAACGGTCCGATGCGTGCGCCCCTGCCGATGCGCGCCCCCTCGATGTGGCAGTTGGCGAGAATCTGAGCGCCATCTTCCACGATCGAGCCGGGTCCGAAGAAGACGTTGGGCTCGATGACGACGTCACGGCCGATACGTGTGTCGTGGCTGAACCACACCGTCTGCGGCGCAATCAGGGTTGCGCCCTCGCGCATGACCTCGAGACGCCGGCGCGCTTGGTAGATCGCTTCTGCCTCGGCCAGCTGATCGCGCGAGTTGACGCCAAGCACATCATGTTCCGGGCAGGTCACGACGTCAGCGCGCCCACCGCCGGCGCGCACGATTTCGACGGCATCGGTGAGATAGTATTCGCCCTTGGCGTTGTCGTTTGTGATGCGCGCCAGCACACCGGCCAGATCGGCGACGCGAAACGCCATGACGCCCGAGTTGCACAGGCGCACACTGCGCTCCGCCTCGTTCGAATCCTTGTGCTCACGGATTGCAGCCAGCGCTCCCGTGGCATCTTTCAGGAGACGGCCATAACCGGTGGGATCGGCGGCCTCGAAGCCGAGCACGGCGACGGAAGCACCAGCGTCCAGCGTGTCACGCAGGCTTGCGATGGTGTCGGACTGTATGAGAGGCGTGTCGGCATAGAGCACGATCACATCGCCCCGATGGTTCGCAAGCGCCGGCAATGCGGCCTTGACAGCGTCGCCTGTGCCGAGCTGCTGCGTCTGCACGAATACCTCGGCGCCCGGCACCGCGGCGAGCGCGGCTGCGCGCACGTTATCCATATCCGGCCCGACCACGACCACGGTGCGCGTAGCGCCGACGAGGTCGGTCAACGCCAGGACATGACCCAGCATGGAGCGGCCGGCGATGGCATGCAGCACCTTGGGCAGGTCCGATTTCATGCGCGTGCCCTTGCCCGCGGCGAGCACGATCAACATCAACGGTGTCGTGGACATGACCCTCCTGGTGTGATTCCGAACGAGAAGTTCGCCTCTGGAACCAGCCGCAAAGTCTGCAGCCGCGTGACAGCAGCACCGTGCGGTCGCCTGCCCCAGCCTCATATTGCGACGCAACAGAACGCTGCTCAAGCGTGCTCGGCGGCTTGTTGCGGGCACGGAGCAAGTCCCGTGCCGCAATTCGCGCTGGTCAGCGTGGCGAGCATGACCTGCCTCCGTGCCCGTTCCAGCCGCCGCAAGTTTGGGCCTTGATAAGCGCAATCGGCTGCTTTTGAAACACCGGCGCGACATCACCGTGCCCATAGGCCACGCTTCCACAGGCAGATTTGCAACAACCGGAGCGGGGCAATTGATCTGCCGGCGAGACTCAGACAGCGTTTCCGAGGTGCACGCGCAACCGCTGTCGTCAAAAGCGGAATAACAAAAGCGGCATGCCAAATCCAACTCGAGTCTCCTGACTGAGTTGGTGTACGAGGCGGGCAGCGTGCTGCAAGGGCGGCATTTGCCCCCGATTGGTTAACAACCTTGTCTCGAAAGGCCCGTGGCCGGTCATGCCCGAAATGCTGACTTTAGATTCGGTTCCCGCTCATCTTCCACCGTTGCCGGAGGGCGGACCTGCCCGCGGGGGACGTTCGGCGGGGCGCCTGTATGTGTTCGTTTGGGGGGCATTGGCACTGGCGGCGCTGGCCTATGTCGGCGCGCTCATGGCGAAGCCGAACTGGCTGATCGAAATGTTCCCCACGATGAGCCGAATGATTTCGCAGCCGCAAGGCAACGAGGGCCAGCGCGCGGCAGCGATCGCGGAAGTCGAGCGCTTGCGCAAGGATCTGACAGTGGCGCGCAAGGAGGCAGGCGATCTCAAACAGCAGGTCGCCGAACGCGAAGCCATGGTCCGCTCCGGACAGCTGCGTGTGGCTGGTCTGGAAAAAGAACTACAGGATGCGCGCAAAGCTGCCGCTGCACCTGCTGCATCATCGTCTGCGGTGGCAACAGCCTCTCCGTCAGCTACCGATACAGCCCCTGTCGCAAGGGGCTCGGCGCCCGGCAAGCCCGTCGAATTCGAAATGGTCAACGCCGACGTCAAGCCGACGCTGCCCGCTCCCGAGGCAACCACCAAAGCGGTTGGCGCCGACATCGACATGCCGCTGCCTGCCCGCCGCCCACTGCTGCCGCAGGCCCAGGCCCAGCCGACGCCGATTGCACAGATCGTGCGGCCGACGATTGCCGTGCCCGCGGTTCCGGCTGGCAACGCTACTGCCGACGCGGTCAATCCGATCGAAACAGGCAGCGTATATGCGCCGCAGGTGGTGGCCAAGACCAAGACCGAGCCTGTCAAAGCCGCGGCGCAGGCGGCGCCCATCGCCTTTGGAGCGCCAGTCGTCACCAAGGCTGCAAGTCCAGCAGGCGTGCGCTTGACCGCCGGTCCTTCGTTGGATGCCCTGCGCCTGAGCTGGAGCCTGATGACCGAGCGCAACAGCGCCGAGCTTTCAGCCTTGGAGCCGCGCTATGTCGTCGGCAACACACCCTCGGCGCCCTTTATCCTGATCGCCGGGCCCCTGCGCTCTGGCGAAGACGCCAAGACCTTGTGCGCCAACTTGTTGCGCAAGGGGATCCCCTGCTCCGTCGACACTTTCACGGGCAATGCGCTCTGAGCGACACCATTGGGAGCCAGGGAGCCAGGGAGCCAGAGCCTGATCGTCTTCGATGGAAACGCGGGGCGCTTCCATCGAAGGTAAGAATTAGAACACTTACATCGTGCCGTCCTGCTATCAGTGAAGGCTGGCAATCGGGGCCGGAGTGTTGGCCCGCCGGGGCGTCACGACGCGGCATGGTGCGTTGTTGTTAAGCGCGGCGGCCGCAGGTGTTGACGCCGAGGATCGAGTAGGCCGGGCAGATGCCGACGACGGCGGTGAGTAGCGGCACCACGCCGATCCAGCCCCACGGCGAGGCGGCAACGCCGGGGATCATGCCCAAAGCGAGCGCGATCAACGCCACACCGACGATGATGCGGAGAATGCGATCGATGGTTCCAACATTGGTCGACATAAGGCGGTCTCTCCTGTGCGTTTGCGCCTGGGTTCGTTGTCAGTAGGGCGATCTGTTTCGAAAAAATGCGCGAGCAGCATGTCTCAAAGCGCTTTGTGCATTGGCGGCACTGCTGTGACGATCCTTCAGCGCCAATCGGCCAGCACGCAAAGCGGCATGCATTGATAGCCGCCGGGCGCGTGGCTGTCCGTGACAGCGATCACAAATGCCAGCAATCAAATTGACGGTGGCGACCCGTCTCAGACAACGCCACTGGTCAGCGCGCTCAGTCCGCCGCGATCCAGAATGCGGACCCGTCCGCGTTCGAGCGCCACGAGACCTTGCGTCTCGAAGCGCTTCAGGCGGCGGCTGACGACCTCTCGCGCCGTGCCGATGTCGAGCGCCAACTCCTGATGCGTTTCCGGCACGCTGTCGCCGGCCCCCGCGCGCTGCAGCAAACGCGCGGCAAGGCGCGCCTCGGTGCGGTGGAAGGCGAGTTCGTCGACCAGTGTGACGAGATCGAAGATGCGCCGCGTCTGCACGGTCAGAACCGATTCACGAAATGCCTGCGAAGCACCCAGCATCTCCCGGAACAGGCCGCGGCTGATGGCGACACCGTGGATCTCGCCTTCTGCAATGCCTTCGGCCTGATATGGCCGCTCGCCCATCATGCAAGCGATCGACATCACACATGTCTCACCCGGCTGCACCCGATACAGCTCGATCTCGCGCCCCGTTTCGGAAACCATGCGTACGCGCACCAGCCCCTTGGTCAGCAGCACCAGCCGCTCGCAGGCTTGCCCGGGCTGGAACAGGACCGCCCCGTCCGACGCAGTCACCGGCTCATAGCGCCCGCCGATCAGCCGCAGCGCTTCCTCGTCCAATCCGGGGATTGAGAGCAGCTCACCGTCCTTGTCGCTTGGCGCCACGGCCATTGGTCCTCGTTGTTCCCTCACCTGCGGGCGCTTGTGCGCTCCTGCATGTCATTGGAGCGTTCTTTCAAGCGCGGTCGCACCGTGCGCATCGGCCCGCCGCGCATGCCGTGCGCCACAAGCTACAAATCCTCCGCAGAGAAGGAATCGCATACCTGCATCTGGCCTTTCTCGAAGCCCTTGCGGAACCAGCGCACGCGCTGCTCCGACGAGCCATGTGTGAACGCGTCTGGCACCACATGGCCTTGCGTGCGCCTCTGGATCATGTCGTCGCCGATGGCGCTGGCAGCGTTCAAGCCTTCCTCGATATCACCCTGCTCGAGTCGCTTGTTGAGCTGGTGATTGAGATTGGCCCAGACGGCGAGATTTTCGATGACGGCGTGATCCACATCC
>CAZLHQ010000207.1:0-5042 GCA_964559355.1 uncultured Hyphomicrobiaceae bacterium | reverse complement strand
GACTTCAAGAATACGCTCATCATCATGACCTCGAACATGGGCGCGGAGTACCTCGTCAACCAGCCGGAGGGCGAGGACAGTGAAGCGGTGCGCGACCTCGTCATGGCCGAAGTCAAGGCGCGCTTCCGGCCGGAGTTCTTGAACCGTTTGGACGAGATCATCCTGTTCCACCGGCTACAACGTGCCGACATGGGGGCGATCGTCGATATCCAGATGGCCCGGTTGTCGAAGCTGGTTGCCGATCGCAAGATCACCATCAAGCTCGATGACGCCGCGCGCACCTGGCTCGCCAATCGCGGCTATGACCCGTCGTATGGCGCGCGTCCATTGAAGCGTGTGATCCAGAAGAACGTGCAGGACCCGCTGGCCGAGCAGATCCTCAGCGGTGGCGTGCGCGATGGCGATACCGTGCGCGTGTCGGTGCGCGATGGATCGTTGACGATCAACGACTGGCCAGTGAAGGCGGCGGCTTGACGAAGGGCTTGATCGTAGCAACTGAGAATTGCAGACAGAATGGGTCTATCTGAGATCAACCCCGGTGGCGGCATCGCCTCCGGGGTCTTTCATTCCGGGCGCGCTGGGCCGCTCCGACGCTCTGCCGGGTGTTAAGAAGTTTTCAAGGCACCCAACCTAGAATAGAAAGCCATGAGCCCTAACCGAGGTTCACGGGGCGCCAATTCGAATTTGGAATCAGGAGAATGGCTGATGCAGAACGGCAAAGCCGCTGCGATGCCTTCTGCAAATTTCGTCGCTCTGACAAGCCCGCAAGCAGCGGGTGTGCGGGGCGGCACCGACGTGCCGTGGAACTCCGAATTGGCGCTGGCGCGATTGGTTTACGATGCCTTGACACCGCTGCAACCGGAAGTCTCGCGCCCACGCGCTTTGGCATTGCTGTTGGCGTTGCGCCCTGAAGCGACACGGATGGCGCTGCTGGCGGCGGTTTCCGCCAATGTTGCAAACGCGATCGCAGCGGGCGTCCCGGGTGCGCAGGCGCGCGCTTTGACGCGCTTTTTCCCCGGCGGAACGTCCAAGCTGACGCTCGCCTCGACACGCTATCGCCGCTTCGAACCTGCTGCCGCCGTAAGTGCGGCACTGGAAGTGTTTCACGAGGATCTCGCAGCGGGCATCAACCAGACGCTTGGTTATGTCGCAAGCGGCTGGGACCACCGCTTGTTGCAGGCCGAGGACGGTGAGGGATTGGTGTGGGCGTGGCGGAAGGTGTGCGGCAGTGCCTACCGTCTGCTCGAGGCGATCGACTTGGCATTGTCGACGTTCCATATCGTCGGGCCAGCCGATGCCAGCGATGCGCTGATGTCGCTGTTGCGTTCAGCCGAAAATGGCGGAACCGAACTCATGCAGTCGGATGGCTGCGTTACATTGCCGGAGTGGGCCGAGGCGCGTCGTTCGCCGCGCGTCAAGGTCGATTGCGATGCAATCATGATGATTGGCAGCGAGCGCCATCCGATCCGGTTCCTGGATATCTCGACAGGGGGTGCGGGCGTACAGGTTTCCAAGCCGGTTGGAACGGGTGAACGGGTCGTCATCATCGTCGATCAGTCGATGGTGCTTCCAGGCAGTGTCGTCTGGAGCCAAGAGGGACGCGCCGGCATCGTCTTCGAAACGCCGCTCGTCGACGATGCGCCAGCCTTGAGATTCCTCACGCGCCCATAGGTAGCAGAATCGCGCTGACGCGAGCCGTGTCGCAGTCCGGTCTGGCGACGGCATGCACCAGCTTGCCACCATTCGATGAGCTATTGGGCGATGAACTATTGGGTTCCGCTGGCCTGCTTTGATGCGGTCATCACCGGTGCACGCCGCATCAATTCGTCGATGCGGGCGCGCTCTTTCTGGTAATCGGCAAGCTGCTTGCCATCGAGCTGGCGCTCGTGGGGAACCTGAATCGACATCGGGTTGACGAAGCGCGAGTTCACCAGCACCTCGAAGTGCAGATGCGGGCCAGACGACAAACCCGTCGAGCCGACGAAGCCGATCACCTGTCCCTGCTTGACCTTGATGCCGTCGCGCATTCCGGCGGCAATTTTCGACATGTGGCCATAGGCAGTCTGATAGCCGTTCGCGTGGCGGATGCGCACGTAGTTGCCGTATTGACCCTTGCGGCCAGCCTGTTCCACGACGCCGTTGCCGGATGCCAGGATCGGCGTTCCTGGTGGCGCCGCCCAGTCGACGCCGGTGTGCATCTTGCGATCGTTGAGCAAGGGGTGGAAGCGGAAGCCGAAGCCGGATGTGAGCCGCACGTCGTTGCCGCGCACCGGGCGACGCATCAAGAACTTCTTCGAGTTGTTGCCCTGCTCGTCGTAGAAATCGACGATGCCATCGGGTGTTCGATAGCGGTAGAAGCGCGAGGTTTCGCCGGCGGCGGTGATGGCAGTGTAAAGCAGTTCGCCCAATTGCTTGTCGTTGGCGTGCTCGTCGTTCACGTCGAAGAACAGCTCGAGCTGGTCGCCTGCGCGCACCCGGCGCCGGTAGTCTGTCTCGTAGGCATGAACCTTGAGAATCTGCACGATGAGATCGGGATCGACGCTTTGTTGCAGCAGCGCGAAATACAAGCTCGCGTAAAGCGTGACATTGCGCAGCGCCTCGTCGTCGTCGGTGAGCAGCGCCCGCACCGCAGCCTCTGCCCCGATCGGCGTTTTGGTCGCTTCGAACTCGCCTGAGGGGCCGCGCGTAACGGTCACTTTGTGGACGTGGCCGTCGGCATAGATCGAAAATCGTGCCGGCTCTTTCCGGTTCTGGTCGCCGAGCCCGGCAACGAGCGTCAAGTGCACTTCGTTGCCCGGCTCCAGTTCGCGCTCGTGGAATGTGCCGCGCGCCGCCTCCACCATCGCCTTGGCTTGCCATTGATCGGCGCCAGCCTTGGTGAGAATTTGCGTCAGCGTCTCGCCCTTGCCAACTTTGATGATGCTGAGCTCGCCATCCTCGATGTCGGAGGTCGGCTCGATGACGTCGCCGCCCGTCTTGGCGAGAATGGTGGTGTTGGGGGCAGGCGCCAGGGCGGTGTTGACCGGTTTGCCTTCCTCCGAAACGTGCACCAGATCGCTCACCGGCGTGCGCAGTGCATCTTCTGCGCGGACAACGATCTCGGCGACCTCGGAGGGCTCCATGCGCTGGCCATCTTCGATAGGTAGAACGCCGCCCAGCAGCTCGACAACGCGGATCACCACGTCGGCATTCTGCGCGCCAGCCGTTTCCTCGCCCTCACCCTCGCCATCGTTGATCGGCGTGTTGTTGGCGTAGAGTCGGAACGGATTGAAGGGCGGTATCTTCTCGGCAAACTCACCGGTTGGCTGCGCCAGTCGCGCCAGTATGCGCACGTAGGGCTTGGCGTGGATGTAGTCGCGTCCATTGCGCCGCTGATGCAGCTTTTCGTGGATGACGAATCGCGTCGAGGTGGCGCCACTCGTCATCTCCATGCGATCGGACTTGGGCGTGAACCAGTTCAGTCCGGCGAGACGGCGAAGATTGGGCATCGCGGGTGCCGGCAGGTTGCCCTCGCCGATGCGTCGCAACGCTGGCAGCAAGGTATCGGAGCTTTCGCGCGGGTCGGCGGAGCCGTAAATCACCGTGAAAATCGCAATCGCGCCGACGCCGCCGGCGAGCACGGTGCTCATCAGCCAGCGAAACCGCCCGCCAGGTGGGGCAGCGCCATGATCGGCTTCGTAGAGATCGCGCAACGCGCGCCCGCCGCGACCACGATAGACGTTGGGCAGCCCGGCAGGGCGCGTGCCTCCGGCCAGCGGATGCTGCTTGGCGCTTCGTCTCTCGCGAAATCGCTGCACCACGGTTAGCTCGACCCTCTCCCACCCCTGCCGCATGGCCATCAGCTTGCCGCTTTTTGGCCTCGTCCCGCGTGCGACCCTGTAGCCTCAACTCATTGACGAAGTTAAATTTTGTTTCGCCCTCAACTGCGAAGTACGCCGCCCGGCGCGCAACCTGCCCCGTCGTCTGCACCGCGATTGTGCTCGTTGCCCCGTGGGGTAATGACCGCGTCAGCGGCGCTTGCGAGGCCGCGATATTGACCCATTCTTACCAGCTTCGTGACCTTCGCGCTGCCTGTCAAAAGGCGATTTGTCGATGCCAACTGAGCTTGGCCCGCAAATCCGGGCATGTTGATGGCGGCCATTCGCCAACGAGCATACGCGGTGCCATTCGCATTCACCGCGATGAGGGCCGCGCCCGCAGAACAACGGGCATTCGCCGCTGCGAATGTTGCGCTGCCGTTGCTGCGGCGCATGCTGATGTTGCTTCGCAGGGCCCTGCGGGGCACTTTTAAGCATTCGACCCGCAAGAAATAGTTGTTTTTTTCCAGTAGGTTATAACAAAAATGCCGGGTCGGCTCGATTTTTTTCATTAAGGCCGTTGACAAGGCGGCGGGGATGCTATTAATTCAATCCTCGTTGCGAGGCACACAGTGCTTCGCCGCCCTCGACGGGCATCGCTCTTCTCTGATAACATGCGGTTCCCACCTGGGACGCCCAGGTTGGAGCCTCGTTGTCTCGGAGCCGATCCAAAAGATCGGTGAGGAGTACTCGTCGCGGTTTGCTCTTTGACAAGTGGTTTTGAAGAAAGGGAAACGCAGACGGCGGAGTCCTGGCGGATCTCGAGCTCTGAAATATGGGTTCGCGATTTAAAACAGACTCTGGCGAAAACTGCGTTTCAGCCATCACCATGACGCGCGCCGAGCGATCGGTGCGAGGTCAGAGTGTGAAGGTGCCCGTTACGCAGTAATCCTTGGAGAGTTTCCTCCAAGCCAAAACCAGAATCCAACTCTTCAACTTGAGAGTTTGATCCTGGCTCAGAACGAACGCTGGCGGCAGGCCTAACACATGCAAGTCGAACGCCCCGCAAGGGGAGTGGCAGACGGGTGAGTAACACGTGGGAACCTACCTAGAGGTGCGGAATAGCCCAGGGAAACTTGGAGTAATACCGCATAAGCCCGCAAGGGGAAAGATTTATCGCCTTTAGATGGGCCCGCGTCTGATTAGCTAGTTGGTGAGGTAATGGCTCACCAAGGCGACGATCAG
>CAZLHQ010000206.1:0-5071 GCA_964559355.1 uncultured Hyphomicrobiaceae bacterium | reverse complement strand
GAGGGCGTTCGGCGCGTACTTCTTGATGCCGGCGCCGACCTGCTCCATCACCTTCAAGTTGATGCCGAGGAGGTCGTCGCGGCTCATGCCGGGTTTGCGCGGCACGCCGGCCGTCACGATGCAGACCTGCGCACCCTCGATGTCGGCATAGGCATTGGTGCCCTTCAACGTCGCATTGAAGCCCTCGACCGCGCCCGACTGGCCGATATCGAGAGACTTGCCCTGCGGCAAGCCCTCCGCGATGTCGAACAGAACAACGTCGCCCAGCTCCTTCAAGCCGATCAGGTGTGCGAGCGTTCCGCCGATCATTCCGCCGCCGATCAAGGCGATCTTGGTGCGCGCCATAGGATTCTGTCTCCCGTGCTGTGAAATCCTGGTGGGGGTCGCGGGCGGCGCGCACCGGAGCGCGGCGTCGGCCCGGATATTGAGCGATTGAAATGTCCTGCGACATCCTCGCGCGGGTTGGTTAGCCCGAAACCAGCAAGCGCTCAAGGGAAAGCCCCGCAAATCGAACGAAAGTCTCGCTGCCGTGCGGGGTTCGACGGACCCGGCGCGGACCCCGCGCAACCGCCGTGCGATCGATTGGGATCAGATCACTTGCGAGACGCGATTGGCGCGCTCGATGCGATGGGCGACATAGTCCTCGCTGCGCATATCGGTCAAACGCGAGGCCGTGCGGGTGAACAGGTCTGCCCCCGCGCCGCTGACATAAAGCGCGTCGGGTTGAGCCTCGGCCGACGCGATCAGGCACACGCCGTTGTCGTAGAACGTGTCGATCATGTTGATGAAGCGCCGGGCATGATCGCGCCGCGCCGGTCCCATCACCGGAATCTCGTCGATCAGCACCGTATGATAGGTATGCGCGATGGCCAGATAATCACCGGGCCCAAGCGGCTGCTCGCACAGATCGGAAAAATGAAACCGCGCCACGCCCGCGGCCGGGGCTGAGGCCGGCACCCGCACCTTGCGCCCCTTGACCTCGATAATGCCCGGCTGCGGCCGGTGGTGGCCACTCAGGCGGTCCCAATGGCGATCGAGCGCGGCGCGTGCCCCGGCATCGGCGGGAACGAAAAAGAGTTGCTGGCCGGCGATCTTGTCGAGCCGGAAATCTTTAGCCGCCGCCAGCTCGACGACGTCCATGTCGTCCTCGATCAGATCGATGAAGGGCAGGAAGAGTTGTCGGTTGAGCCCGTGCCGGTAAAGCTCGTGCGGCATCGCGTTGGAGGTGGCCACGATCACCACCTGGCGCTCGAACACCACCTTGAAGAAGCGTCCCAGGATCATTGCGTCGGCAATATCGGTGACATGAAGCTCGTCGAAGCACAGCAGGCCGGGCGAGCCGACCAGCTGGTGCGCCACATGCGGAATTGGATCGCCGTCGTGGGTGCGCCGGGCCACCGCGATCCGCTCATGCGCTTCGGCCATGAACTCGTGGAAATGGCGGCGGCGCTTGGGTTGGAAGGGCGCGGCCTCGAAGAACAGGTCCATCAGCATGGTCTTGCCGCGGCCGACACCGCCATGAAGGTAGACGCCGCGCGGGGAGACCGGCGACTTGCGCTGAAAGCGCGACAGCAGCCCGCGCCCACCCGGCGCCCAGGCTGCCAGCTCGGCGACCAGCCGATCGAACCGATCAGCGGCCGCGCGTTGCGCCGAATCAGGCTCGATCTCGCCTGCGGAGACCATTTTTTCGTAGCGATCGCGAACTCCGACGCCCATTCCTGGCCCCACAATCTGCAACGCAGCCATGCCGATTCGGTATTCCTCAAGACCCGTTGCAGCCGGCGGCGCTTCTCCTCATCGCCAAAAAACCCCGCAAACTCCAGCCAATCGAAGGTCGGGTTCGTCCGACAACGGCGTTACTCCTCTCACTGATGCATGTGGCAGTGCAGCATCTGGTCGCGCGCAAGACGAGCAGTCCTTTGTTAAAAAATAAATATCTGCCACCTATCTGTCGTATTGTGCAATGCAGTATGAGGTTGTCGGCAACGAGTTGCATCGCACTCTGTCGGCGACATCGGAACACCGTTCCAACTCGCGAACAAAGGAATGGGTTCCACTTCTAGAGGACCAGAGTGGAGGTTCATCATGAGCGAGAACCGAATCTTGGGCGGAACGATTCGCAAGCTGTGGCCCACGGAGACCGACCGTTTCCGCGATCATCTGTTGCGATTGGACAAAGAAACCAGGCGGATGCGCTTTGCCCACGGCGTCTCCGACGCCTTTATCGAGGATTATGCAAGCCGCATGTCCGAGATGGGCAGCATCGTTTATGGCTACTTCGTCGATGGCGAGATGCGCGGCGCTGCCGAATTGCGCAAGCTCGGCGACGTCTGGGGCCATGAGGCGGAGGCGGCGTTCTCCGTCGAGAAGGCCTACCAGGAGAAAGGCATCGGCACCGAGCTGATGGGTCGCGTCATCCGGTCGGCCCGCAATCGGGGCGTCCACCTGCTCTACATGAGCTGCTTGGCCGAAAACAGTAAGATGCAGGCCGTCGCCCGCAAACACGAGGCGGATTTGCGCTTCGAGTATGGCGAGGTGATCGGCGAGATCGTGCCGCAGGATCCCAACTACTTCTCGATCCTCGCGGAGGCGGTCGAAGATCGCGTCGGCTACATGCTGGCGGTGCTCAACCTGCAAGCCCGCATCGCCCACGCCGCTTGAGCCGGCACATCTGGCAACCAGATCAAACGAAGGCGCCGGTCTCATAGCGAGGCCGGCGCCTACTTCATTCTCAGACCTGCTGCCAATCGACGGACGCCCGACATCTCGTCGCGAAGGCAGTTCGGTGTGTCGCCTCAGGTGCCGACGCGGCGCATAGGGCTCGAGCGATTGTCGTTGGCACCGTGCGACACGCGCATGGCTTGGGCTTCTTCCGCCAGGAAGGCGTCGACCTTGGCACCGGCTAGCGCCAACACCGCCGCGAATACGCCGGCCCTCTCGCTGGGCGTGCACGCCACGGCCAGCGGATCGGGCAGCGCCCAGTGCAAAAGCCGTGGAACGCCATTCCACACCGGCATTTCTTCCCACGAAACGTCTTCGCTGACTGTCAGCACGATTTCGAAACGCGGCGCATCGGCGCCCTCGAAATTACGCCAGTTCTTGGGACGCAGCCCCTTGAGGGACTGCTCAGCCGAACTCTTGGCGCCGCCGTGCGTCTGGAAATGCTCCTTCAAAACGGCAGCGGTATACGGATTCATGACGGTTGCCGGGTGCGAACCGGCGCTGAAAGCACGCCAGCGGCCATGCGCCTGCCCATTGATCAAAGTTTCGACCATGAGCGAGGTTGCTGAATTCGATTTGCACAAAACCAGGATGTTTCTCAATGTCGGCTCCGATTCCGGTCCAATAGTCTTTTTTCTCGGCGAGGCGCCCGTTTCAAAGCGCTGCGTTTCCCCTCGCCCGTCGGTGGCCGCCGATTAACCCGTCATGCGTGTCACGGTGATGACAAGAGCGCGGCGAATGTGGACGACGGGCCGTGCTCAGCACGAGAGCAAGCGCGGAATGCGCCGGATTTGCGCAACTCGCGACCTCCACTTGGCCAGTTCGCGACGTGTCGAAAAATTGTCGGGGCCGCTCACTCGAGGCGAAATGCGGCAGCCCGAAGGCCGGTCGATCTAAATCGACAGTTTTGCACTTGCTCACTGCCTATGTGCGTACCGACATCGAATATCGTCGCTGCCATTATCAAAGACGTCGACCTCGATTTCGACGGCGACGCGCGCACCGTCACGGCTACTCAATTCAGTTGCATTGAGCGGTCGACACCGTCGCTGATTTTTTTCAAAAAAGCAGATCGAACGTGCGTGAATTGATCGCCGCTGACAATTTCGATTTGAACTTTTCGCACCTTCGCAATGCAGCCTCGCAATGTCGAAACGGTCGAAAATGGGAAAAATCGATGCGATCGCGCAACACTTCTCATCCCATGAGGCAAAAAATGCAGGTGTTACGCATTTTCAATGTCAACAAAAAGCTCGAACTTGCACATGATTTTTTTGTTCGAACTGATTCGACTGATTCGAACCTTAGAGGGAGAGAGAGAACCATGACCAAGACTGCTGCAAAGAAGACCACTGCGAAGAAGCCCGCCGCCAAGAAGCCCGCCGCCCGTAAGGCTGCGGCTGCCAAGCGCGCTCCGGCCAAGAAGGCCACCGCCCGCAAGACGACGGCTCGCAAGGCCGCTGCCAAGAAGCCGGCCGCCAAGAAGCGCGCGCCTGCGAAGAAGGCGGCTGCTCGCAAGAAGAAGGCCGCCTAAGACGCCGGGCCCATCGCTCCGGGCTGGGCACCTGGGGCGTGACCGGCGGTCTTGAGACCGCCCCTTCGATCCAAGACCGGTGGCTGCGAGACGCGCCACCGGTCTTGCTCTTTTCAGGGAGCGCTGCACGGGATAAGTCCACGGCCAATACGCAAAATCCCCGCGGGTTGCCCTGCGGGGATTTGCATATCCATCCTTCAGACAGGTCGAGCAGATCTGCTGCCGATCAGACGCGGCGCTCCACCATCAGCTTTTTCAGCTCGGCGATGGCCTTGGCCGGCGACAGGCCCTTGGGGCAGGCTTTGGCGCAATTCATGATCGTGTGGCAGCGATACAGCCGGAATGGGTCCTCGAGGTTATCGAGCCGATCTCCGGTGGCCTCATCTCTGGAATCGTTGACCCAGCGGTAGGCCTGGAGCAGGATCGCCGGCCCCAGATAGCGGTCCGAATTCCACCAGTAGCTCGGGCACGAGGTCGAGCAGCAGGCGCAAAGAATGCACTCGTAGAGTCCGTCGAGCTTCTCTCGGTCCTCGCGCGACTGCCTCCACTCTTTCGGCGGCGGCGCCGTAACAGTCTTCAGCCAAGGCTCGATCGAGCGGTGCTGGGCGTAGAAATTGGTCAGATCCGGCACCAGGTCCTTGATCACCTGCATGTGCGGCAACGGAAAGATCTTCACCGCACCCTTCACGTCGTCGATCGACTTGAGGCAGGCCAGTGCATTCGTTCCATCGATGTTCATGGAGCAGGAGCCGCAGATGCCCTCGCGGCACGAGCGGCGGAAGGTCAGCGTCGGATCGATCTCATTCTTGATCTTGA
>CAZLHQ010000205.1:0-5148 GCA_964559355.1 uncultured Hyphomicrobiaceae bacterium | reverse complement strand
ACATGCTCAAGATGCAGACGGCCGGGCGGCGAGGGCTTTCACACAGCCTGGGCCCCAAGCAGAACTTTTCAAAACCCAGGCAGTGGCGGCAACTCGGGCGAGCGGATGCCGATCGCCTTGAAGCGATCGCCCATGCCGGGCACGCCCATCAACCGGGCCACCCCCGTCTCGATCTCGTTGGCGTGCCGCGGGTTGGCGCTCATCAGCCGCGAGGCGCGCTGCATGATGCCGAGGCTGCCCAGGAACTCGGCTTGCGTAACCGGTCCGTCGACATCAATGCGGCCGGGATGCGCGGTCATCCATGTCAGGGCCTCGAAGTCCACCTGCGCGGTCAGATCGCTCTCGCCGGGCGCCAGCAGCGGCGAGACGTGGCGATGGTCCTGCACGGCCTGCAGCGTATCGCCGACGCCCGTGCTCGCGTGCCCATAGTCGATCAGCAATGCGGCGAACGGTGCGCTATCGGCGAGGCTGTTGAGGATCGTGTAGCCGAAGAAAGTCAGATCGCCGTTGCGCTCGTGGATATCGCCTTCGCTGGCGACATAGTCGGGACCGATGATCGGTTCGAAGGCGTCGTCGATTTGAGCAAGCATCGTGAAGCCAAGCTCGCCATTGCCGTTGAGGCCTATCGCGCGCTCGCGCCACTGGCCGTTGCTGAAAATGTACTGAGCAATCGGCTGCGTATCGAGGAACTCGTTGGCGAGGATGATGGTCGGCCCCTCGGGTATCGCAGAGCCGCGTCCCAAGGCGTCGGCGATGTCGCGATGCCAGCGTGCCGCCGGCGCCAGTGGCAGGATTGCCTGGCGCTGCAACTCGGCCAATGCCGTATTCGGCTCGATCAGATGAATGTGCGCCGCCTCCGTGAACCCCGGCACGATCTTGGTTGCGCGCAGCGCGTCGCACATCATGGTGCCGCGACCCGGACCGAGCTCGACCAGATTGAACCGGCCCGGCGATCCCATCTGCTGCCACACCACCGCCGACCACAGCCCGATCAGCTCGCCAAAAGTCTGCGATATCTCGGGTGCAGTGATGAAATCACCAGCGGCGCCAATTGCGCGTTGCCTGACGTAATAGCCGTGCTCGGGATCGCTGAGGCAGGCGCGCATGTATTCGGCAACCGTGATCGGGCCGTCGCGGCGGATGCGCTCTTTCAGCTTCAGCGCCAACGGCGTATCGCGGCGCTCGTCGGGGTCATAGGGCAAATCGCTCATGGGGCCTTGACGTCCGCAACGCCGTGCTCCGCCACGCGCTTTGCCCGCCACATCAGATAGCCGCCGACGAGCACCATCGGCACCGAGTAGGCCATGCCGCGCGTGATCGGCAGCCCTTCGAACAGGATGCGGTACTCCTCGATCTTGAACAGCTCGACGAACATGCGAAACAGCCCATAGCCGGCCAGGAATGCGCCGACCGTCATGCCCGGCAGCTTCAATGAGCCGCGCTTGTGGATCATCCAATAAAGAATTGCGAACAGTACGGCGCCTTCCAGCAGCGCCTCATACAACATCGCGGGATGGCGCGGCAGCTCGCCGTAGCCCGGAAAGGCGATCGCCCATGGCACGGTCGAAACGGTGCCGACCACCTCGGAATTGATGAAGTTGGCGATGCGGCCGAAGAACAGCCCGATCGGCACCGCCGCCGTAACCACGTCGGCAAGGCTCAGCACCGAGTAGCGCCGCCACAGCGAGAACATCCACAGCGCGAGGGTGACACCGAGCGCACCGCCGTGAAAGGCCATGCCGCCCTGCCAGATCTTCAGGATCTGCGAGGGATTGGAGAGGTAGTATTCGGGTTCATAAAACAGCACATGGCCGAGCCTGCCGCCAATGACGACGCCGAGCGTCACGAACAGCAGCAGATCGTCGACCATCGTCACCGGGAACGGCGAGGTGTTGGCGCGCCACAGCTTGTTATTGGCGATCAGCCGTTTGACGTAAGTCCACCCCAGCAGCAAGCCCGCCATGTAGGCGAGCCCGTACCACTTGACCGAAACCGGCCCCAGCGAGAACGCTACAGGATCGATATTGGGGTAGGGGATGGCGAACAGCGTCACACGCGGTATCCTCAAGTTCGATGGCGCTGCGACCCGCCCTGATGGCTCGGCGCGTGCGCGTTCGCCCGGCCAATTTCTACAATCAAGGCGGCCACGGCGCTTCCGACTGGCGCAGGCGGGCGATGTTTGTCAAGCATTGGGGTGCCCGAACACGTAGCCAGCTTGATCGCAGGCGTTCCAGCCGCCATAGTTGCCTCAATTCCAGAGCCGGTGAGGTGGCCGTTTCGCCATCCTGCGAGCAATTCGCCACGGCGCGCTTCAACATGCCGCGCGCAACAAGGGTGCCCAGATTCCATGACCCAAGCCAACAACCGCATACTCGACGAACTCGCACGCATGATGACGGATGCAGCCGGTGCTGCCCAGGGCGTCAAGCGCGAGGTGGAAACTCTGGTGCGCTCGCAGGGCGAGCGGTTCCTGCGCGACATGGATGTCGTGTCCCGCGAGGAGTTCGAGGCGGTCAAGGCGATGGCGGAGAAGGCGCGGGCCGAGAACGATCGGCTGGCCGCGCGCATTGGTGCGCTCGAAGAGGCACTCGTGGCCCGTCGCGCCAAAATCGAAACATAGCCGCGACTGCATACGATTTTGGCGTGATGCGAAGGCCACTAGAAGAAGCAGTGACTTAGTGTGGCGTTCAACGCGCTTTTGTCGACGCCACGCGGGCCGCACCGGTACGAGTCGCGCCGGCAAATGTCACCCGCGAGCATTGTCGAGCCCGCGCGCACGCCTTCCACAGCCGACGATGATATTTCCCTCAATCGAGCCCCCGATGCGCGATATTTGTGCTTTGGGCGTGGACAATCGCTGGCGACGAGTTGCGACTCGGGGTGGCCTCTGTTTTCGTCGGCTCGCCAGCGGAATGTTCCCCATAAGCTGGCCGGCAGCAGCAAAGGGATAAGCATGGGCGCGGCTCATTCTGCTTTCGGGCAGACCAACAATCCGATCGATCTCGTCGAGCAGCTCGCCGCCGCTCATCACTGGTCGTGCGACCGCTCGAGCGATGACGAGATGACGCTGATCGTCGCCGGCAGCTGGACCGACTATCAGCTGACGCTCAATTGGCGCCCCGATCTGGAATCGCTGCATCTGGCCTGTGCCTTCGATTTTCGCGTGCCGGATTATCGCTTGAACGAGATGTATCGCTTGATCGCGCAGATCAACGAGCAGCTGTGGCTGGGCCACTTCGACCTGTGGACCCAGGAAGGCCTCGTCATGTTCCGCCACGGCCTGCTGCTCAACGGTGCGCTGGCCACGCCGCGCCAGTGCGACGCGCTGCTGAAGGCGGCGCTGGAGGCGTGCGAGGTTTATTATCAGGCCTTCCAGTTCGTCGTGTGGGCGGGCCAGGAGAGCCGCGAGGCGCTCACTTCCACCATGTTCGCCACCGAGGGCCAGGCCTGAATCCTAACGTCTGAGCCGTTGAGGCTGGCACCCGGCCGCGAGCCCAGTCAGACGCGAATGCGGCTGCCCACGACGTCGCATAGAGTGCTATTGAGCCTGTAGCGGTTCGCGCCGGGGCCTCAGTGGCGGCGCTATCTCAGGTCGCGCGGATGGGGGCACGCATGATACACAACGACGTAATCGCCCTAGATGGCACATTGCTGCTGGCGGGCGCCGGCAAGATGGGTGGCGCGCTGCTGGCAGGCTGGCTCAAGCACGGCCTGCCTCCCTCGCAAGTGCTGGTGCAGGACCCTGCTCCCCCCGCTGAAGTGGCCGAGCAGCTGGCGCGGCACGGCATTGTCAATGAACCCGAGATTGGCGTGCTCGCCGCCCCGCCCGCGGTCATCCTGGCGGCGGTGAAGCCGCAGGCGATGGAGGCGGTGTTGCCGGGTCTCGCCCGTCTCGCCGGGCCGCGTACCCTGGTGATGTCGATCGCGGCCGGTAAAACCCTTGCCAGTTTTGCGCGCCACTTCGCACCAGGCACCGCCATCGTCCGCGCAATGCCCAACACGCCAGCCGCCATTGGTCGCGGCATTTCGGTATGCGTCGCCAATGCGCACGCCGGGGAGCCGCAACGTGCGCTAGCCGGCGCGCTGATGGCAGCGGTCGGCGAGGTCGGCTGGGTCGAGGACGAGGCGTCGATGGACGCGGTGACGGCGGTCTCCGGCTCGGGCCCGGCCTATGTGTTTCTGCTCGCCGAAGCTCTGGCCGCGGCGGGCGTGCGACAGGGCCTCGATGCTGGGCTCGCCGAACGGCTGGCGCGGGCGACGGTCGCGGGGTCGGGCGAGCTGCTGTGGCAATCCCCCGAGAGTGCCGAGCAACTGCGCCGCAACGTCACCTCGCCCGGCGGCACCACGGCGGCGGCGTTGGCGGTGTTGATGCGCGAGGGCGACGGGCTTGCCCGGCTGTTCGACGAGGCGGTTGCCGCGGCGACAAAGAGAGGCCGCGAGCTGGCCGGCTGACGGCTCGTCATTGCCGCTTGAACTTGCGCAGTCGGCGAAGGACCTGGCTACGATTACCGGTAAGAAGCCGAGTGGCGGTAAGCCGAAGCAATAGCGATTATTGCTCTTGGTGTGTTCGCAATTCGGAAAAAAAGGGCGGCTCGCGTGAGCCGCCCTTCGCATTTCAGTCAGCGTGGTCGGGTGATCACATCATGCCCATGTCGCCCATGCCGCCCATTCCGCCCATGCCGCCGCCGCCATGGCCGTGGCCGGCTTCGCGCTTGGGAGCATCCGCAACGGCAGCCTCGGTGGTGATGAGCAGGCTGGCGATCGAGGCGGCATCCTGCAGCGCGGTGCGCACGACCTTGGCCGGATCGATGATGCCCTTCTCGAGCATGTCGACGTACTCGTCGTTCTGCGCGTCGTAGCCGAAGTTCGCGGACTTCGACTCCGACACCTTGCCGACCACGATCGAGCCTTCGACGCCGGCGTTCTCGGCGATCTGGCGGATCGGCGCCGACAGCGCGCGACGGACGATGGCGATGCCGGCGTCCTGATCGGCATTGTCACCCTTCACGGTGACGCCGAGGGCCGCCTTCAGCAGCATGACGCCGCCGCCCGGAACCACGCCCTCTTCGACCGCGGCGCGGGTGGCGTTCAGAGCGTCGTCGACGCGATCCTTGCGCTCCTTCACCTCGACCTCGGTGGCGCCGCCGA
>CAZLHQ010000204.1:0-5221 GCA_964559355.1 uncultured Hyphomicrobiaceae bacterium | reverse complement strand
GAATGCCGAGCTTCTTGTAGGTTTCGAGCAGCTCGGGATCGACCTCGTCGAGCGACTTGGGACCCTCCGTGCTCTTGGGCGCCGCGTAATAATAGAGGTTCTGGAAATCAATTCTGGGATAGGAGACCTTGGCCCAGGTCGGCTCCGTCATCGTCTGCCAGCGCTCGTAGGCATCCAGACGCCATTCGAGCATCCACGCCGGCTCGTTCTTCTTGGCAGAGATAAAGCGAACGATATCCTCGTTGAGGCCCTTGGGCGCCTTCACTGTCTCGATGCTGGTCTCGAAGCCGTACTTGTACTGGTCGACGTCAATCTTCTTGACCTGCTCGATGGTCTCTTGGACCGCTGCCATCGTCTACTCCTTGCCTCTTATTCTATTGCCTGCGGCTCACGTGCCATCACGCCACATGACGGGTGCCGTCGGTGCCTGCAGCGATGCGCTGCCAAGCCGCCACAGCCGCCGCGATATCCTCATTCGTCGTTGCCCAGCCAAGGCTGAAGCGAACCGCGCTCGAAGCCAGATCGGGAGCGATTCCCATCGCGTCAAGTACGGCCGATCGCTTCGCCTTGCCCGACGCACATGCCGACCCCGCGCTGACGGCGATACCTGCCAGATCAAACGCGATGACGATTGTTTCCCCACGCCGGCCGGGCAGCGCGACCAGACTCGTGTTGGGCAAGCGGGCCGCACCCGCGCCAATGACGAAGGCGGCCGGTGCATGCTGCAACAAGTCTCTCTCCAGCCGGTCACGCATCTGCGCGATGGCCGTCTGCTGCGCGAGTTCGCCGAGCGCCGCCTCTGCTGCCGCACCAAAGCCCGCGATCGCTTCCACGCTCTCGGTGCCAGCACGCAGCCCACGCTCTTGCCCGCCGCCGATGAGCAAGGGCGGCAGCGGTGCATCATTGCGCACGATCAAGGCGCCGACACCCTTCGGCCCACCAATCTTGTGGGACGTAATCAGCAGATAATCGACGAGCATTGCCCAGTCGTCGAAGGACACACGCCCGGCGCCCTGCACGGCATCAACCAACAGGCGCACGCCATGCGCACGCGCCAGTTTGGCGATATCCGCGATCGGCTGCACCACACCGGTTTCATTGTTGGCGAGCTGGACGATGAGCAACCGCCGACTCCTGCCGGACGTATCGGCAGCCTTATGCGCCAGTGCTGCCTCGATTCGTTGCAGATCGACACGCCCGTTTGCATCGACGTCGAGGGTGACGACGCGACCCGGCGACCGCGCCACCGGTCCAGCCACGCAAGGATGCTCGACCGCGGAGGCGAGCACCACGTCCCAACTCTGCGAGAGCACCCAGTTGGCGGCTTCGGTGGCGCCGCTCGTGAAGACCACTTCGCCGGCCTGAGCCGAAACGAGCTTGGCGATGCTGCCGCGCGCTGCCTCGACCCGCGCGCGCGCCGCACGACCCTCGGCATGCACGGAAGACGCGTTGCCGGCGCTATCGAAAGCCGCAAGCATCGCCTCGCGCGCTTGCGGCCGCAGTGGCGCCGTCGCGTTGTAATCGAGATATGTGCGCCGTGCGCTCATTCAGCCGCCCACTCGATGCCATTGGCGTTGCGAGCCCCCGCGACCGGCCGGGCCAGCTTGTCATCGGGGATACCGGCCAGCACCTCGGCCAGCGTGACATTCCAAAGGAAGGCGGCGATGTGTCCGCCCAGCCCATGCCACAACCGGTGCGTCAGGCAGCGCTCTTCGCCGAGACAGCCGATGCCGCCATCCATGCAGCGCGTCATGCGCGTTTCTTCCTCGACCGCCGCCATGATCTCGCCGACGGCGATCTCTTCTGCGGGACGGCCGAGCCGGTAGCCGCCCGTGCGGCCACGCGAGCTGTCGACGAGGCCGGCCCGGCGCAGGCGCAGGAAAATCTGCTCGAGATAGGAAAGGGAGAGCTGCTGGCGTTCCGCGATTTGCGACAACGGTACGGCTGCATCCGCCTGATTCTTGGCCAGATCGGCCATCGCCATCACGGCGTACCGGCCCTTGGTGTTCAATTCCACGACGATACCCTTCGGCTCGTGCTACACTTCTATTTATAAACGTTCACTCAGACGCCCCGCGCGACGGATTGGCTCGTGCGGAGCCCAGCGGGTAATGGCGCTTGCGTTCGCCACCCCCCGGTGTGCTAAGAAGCGCCTCCGGATCGACAGATTGCTGGTCGCTTGTCGCGCTCTTTCGAACTGTTCTAAATTGACTTAGTGGGAATATGAAAATTCCGAGCCACTAAGTCAAGTATTGTGTGCGCGCGGTGTCTGATTTGTCGCAAATGGGATTTTCCCGCGCGCATGCGAGTGCCGGGCGGGTGGCGCGAACGGCTTTCGCCGGTCGCAACCCTCGCCATTCACTGAGGCGCGCGAGCGAACGCGGACAACAACTGCGGCGGGCGCGAGCAGCGCCAAACCAATCGTGCCGGCCCTAGAGCAGAGTCGATCTGAACGGATCAGCCTCGCGCCACAGCGGCCTGCTCATAGTTCTTGATTGAGAGACTGAATGCACGACTTCGATGGAAGCCAGAGCGTTTCCGCTTCGGTCGATCAGGCTCTAAACCAAAGCACACGCAAGACGAGCAACGGAACATCATGCCTGAGCTGATTATCAATGGGCCGGCTGGCCGCATCGAAGCGCGTTACCACCATGAGGGCAAATCGGACAGTCCGATCGCGCTGATCCTGCATCCGCACCCGCAGTTCGGCGGCACGATGAACAATCAAGTAGTTTACCACCTCTATCATACGTTCGTAGAGCGTGGCTTCTCGGTGCTGCGCTTCAACTTCCGTGGCGTCGGCCGCAGCCAGGGGTTCTGGGACGGTGGACCGGGCGAGCTGGCGGATGCCGCTTGTGCGCTCGACTGGCTGCAGATGGTCAAGCCCGATGCGCGCTGCTGCTGGATCGCCGGTGTCTCGTTCGGCACGTGGATCGCCATGCAGCTGTTGATGCGCCGGCCGGAGATCGACGGCTTCATCTGCGTGGCGCCGCCATCCAATCTCTATGACTTCTCGTTCCTGGCGCCGTGTCCCTCATCGGGGCTGATGGTCAACGGAGACAAGGATCGCGTCGTGCCGTCCGCTTCCGTTGCCGAGCTTTCCTCCAAGCTCAAGACGCAGCGCGGCATCAAAATCGACCATGAGGTCATCCCTGGCGCAAACCACTTCTTCCAGGAGAAAATCGACGACCTCGTCTCGGTGGTCGGCAGCTACGTCGACATGCGGCTCGCCAAAGATGCCGAAGAGCGCGAAACCCGGCGTCAGAAGGAAAAGGAGCGCGAAGCTGCCCGCGAGCGTGAGCGCGCCGCGGAAGCTGCCGAAGCGGCCAACGCGACTGTCGACGACGGCGACGACGAGGATTGAGCATCAGCTGGAGTTGTGAGCGCAAACTTCGAGAACCACGCCATCATTCACGGATGCACCACAACTCCGCCCGGTGTCGGCTCACTGACGCCCGTGGTGCCTGGAAATGTCAGTGGAAGTCCGACAAGCGTGCGCACCGCGAGATAGCCCCAGGCCTCCGCCTCGAGCGCATCACCATCGAGCCCCACTGCCTCGACCGGCACCACCGCATTCTCCACCCGCGCCGCCAGCGCGGTCATGATTGCGCGATTGCGCCGTCCCCCTCCCGCGACAACCCACAGGGCCGGCTCTTCGGGAAAATGTTCGCGTGCCCGCGCGATCGAGCGCGCCGTGAATGCGGCGAGCGTGGCCGCGCCATCCGCCAGCCCCAGGCGCGCGCACATCCTGATGTCGAACGCGCCGCGATCGAGCGACTTGGGCGGCGGCTCGGCAAAATAATGAGAGGCGAGCGCGTCGGTCAGTACGATTTCGTTGATGCGGCCATTCAAGGCGGTCTCGCCGTCGGCATCGTAGGCGACACTAGCCTTAGCGCGCATCCAATCGTCGAGCAGCGCATTGCCAGGCCCGGTATCGAAGGCGACGAGTTCGCCATTGCGGCCGATGAAGGTAACATTGGCGACACCGCCGATGTTGACGAAGGCCATCGGCCGCTTGCCGAGCTGGATGGCCAGGGCCTGATGGTAGACCGGCACCAGCGGCGCGCCCTGCCCGCCTGCCGCGACATCGGCTGCCCGCATATCGTGAACGACGGGAATGCCGGTTGCTTGCGCCAGCCGCGCGCCATCGCCGATCTGCACCGTGAGGCGCCGCTCGGGCGCATGCAGTACGGTGTGGCCATGCATGCCGATGACATCGATCTCGTCACGCGAGGATTTGGTGTCCTCGATGAAATGAGCCACCGCCTCGGCGTGCAGATCCGTCAGGTAGTTTTCCGCCACCCGCAGCACGCCGGTGCGCTCGTTCCTGCGCGTGATCGCGCGCGCAGCCGCTATAGCCTCGCGCAAATGCTCGCGGAACGCCTCGGAATAAGGATAGGTGAAGCCCGGCCCCCGCCGCAGCACCGCCTGCCCGTCCGTCTCGATCATGGCGACGTCGATACCATCCATCGACGTTCCGCTCATCAACCCGATCGCACGCTTCAGCTTGCCCAAAGCCCTCTACCTCGTGCATGGTGCCGCCCGATTCCGGCGACCCTACACCAACCGGGCGATGGCGTCCGGTCCAATCGCCAAAGAACACGGACAAGCCCTTCATGGCGAGCTTCAAATCCGAATTCATGAACGTGCTCACCGAGCGCGGTTTCATCCACCAGTCCTCCGACCCCACTGGGATCGACGAGTTGGCCGCAAAGGGCGGCGTCGTTGCATATGTCGGCTATGACTGCACTGCCCCCTCGCTGCATGTGGGGCACCTGCTCTCGATCATGATGCTGCACTGGCTGCAGGCGACGGGCGCAGGCAAGCCTATTGCGCTCATGGGCGGCGGCACCACCCGCGTCGGCGACCCTTCAGGCAAGGACGAGACGCGCGTGATGCGCACCGTCGCGGAGATCGAAGCCAACAAGCAAGCGCTCAAGGGCGTTTTCGCCAGGCTTCTGAAGTTCGGCGAGGGCACGCGCGACGCGGTGATGCTCGACAACGCCGAGTGGCTGGCACCGCTCAACTACATCGAATTCCTGCGCGATGTCGGCCGCCACTTCTCGGTCAACCGCATGCTGACCTTCGACTCGGTCAAGCTGCGGCTGGAGCGCGAGCAGCCGCTCAGCTTCATCGAGTTCAACTACATGATCCTGCAGGCCTACGACTTCGTCGAGCTGGCGCGCCGCCACGGCTGCCGCGTGCAGATGGGCGGCTCGGA
>CAZLHQ010000203.1:0-5297 GCA_964559355.1 uncultured Hyphomicrobiaceae bacterium | reverse complement strand
TCAAGGAGGCGGTCTTCCCGTTTGCGCGTTTCCCGGGCGTCGATCCCGTGCTTGGCCCGGAAATGCGCTCGACCGGCGAGGTGATGGGCATCGATCGCGATTTTGCCATTGCATTCGCCAAAAGCCAGATCGGTGCCGGCCAGGACATGCCGCTCTCCGGCACCGTGTTCGTCTCCGTCAAGGAAAGCGACAAGGACCGCATCGTGCCGGCCGTCAAAGAGCTGGAGCAGATGGGCTTTCGCGTCGTCGCCACGCGCGGCACCGCCCGACACCTGAACGCGAACGGCGTTCAGTGCACCAGCATCAACAAGGTGCTGGAGGGTCGCCCGCATATTGTCGATATGATGAAGAACAACGATGTGCACCTGGTTTTCAATACCACCGAGGGGGCCAAGGCACTGGCGGACAGCAAGGATATCCGCCGCACGGCCTTGCTTCACCATATCCCGTATTATACAACGCTGGCCGGTGCGGTTGCTGTCACACGCGCAATCCGGGCGTTGAAAGCCGGTATACTTGAAGTTGCGCCATTGCAGACCTACACGAGCCGCATATCATGAATTCCCTGTCATGACCCATCACGGCTTCCCGGGCTCGGCGTCCGGAGCAAGCCACTTCTCGAGAGCATGACGCGAAGAAGCCGGGCCCCTGCCGTCAAGCAGGGCCATCTTGGAGACGTTAGCGATGTCGATGGAACGGGTGCCGATGACCACGCACGGGTACCAGCGCCTCGAGGCCGAACTCCACCGCCTCAAATCTCAGGAGCGGCCGCGCATCATCCAGGCAATTGCCGAAGCGCGAGCCCACGGCGACCTCTCCGAGAATGCCGAGTACCACTCGGCCAAGGAAGCCCAGGGACTCAACGAGGCCAAGGTGGCCGATCTTGAGGACAAGCTGTCGCGCGCCGACATCGTCGATCCGAAACAACTGTCGGGCGATACGGTCAAGTTCGGCGCCACGGTGACGCTGGTCGATGAGGATACCGAAGACAAGGTGCGCTATCAGATCGTCGGCGACTTCGAGGCCAATCTGAAGGAAGGCAAGATTTCCATTTCCTCCCCGATCGCACGCGCGCTGATCGGCAAGGCGATCGGTGACAGCGCCGAGGTGACGACGCCCAAGGGCTCGCGCTCGTTCGAAGTGATCAAGATCGAGTGGAAGTAGGTTTTCAGGTGATAGGTTTAAGGGATTAGGTTTTAGGGAATTCGTGGTGATGATTTGGTGCTCTGCCATCCCACTTCATACCTAGAACCTAGTTCCTAGAACCGAAAACCTACTCCCGCTCCGTCATCGGCACGCCGGGTGCGCGCTTGACGCGGCGGATCGTCAGAAACGTCTTAACGCTCGCCACGTTTGGTGCGGTGGTCAGCTCCTCCAGAACGAACGCCTGGAAGGCGGCGAGGTCAGCGGCCACGCATTTGAGGATGTAGTCGCTTTCACCTGAAAGCATGTGCGCCTCCCGCACGATGCTCCAGCCGATGACACGGTTTTCGAAAGCTCTCAGTTGGGCTTCGGACTGGTTATGCAACCCGACCAGTGCAAATGCCGTCAGCGAGAAGCCCAATGCCGCCTCGTCGAGCAGGACCGTGTAACCGTTGATGAGGCCGGCTTCCTCAAGCGCGCGCACGCGCCGCAGGCAGGGTGGCGCAGAAAGCCCGACGCGGGCGGCCAGCGCCACGTTGGTCATGCGGCCATCGGCCTGCAGCTCCTTGAGGATACGCCAGTCGGTGGCGTCGAGGCGGACACGCATGTTGGCTAGAATTCCAAAAGCCGGTTGTGATGTGACGTGAGACGATGCTGCGCTGCGATTCGCGTCGCTGTACCGTTGACGGTATCGGCAGCAGTTTGTGGAATGCAGCACCCGCACGCAAGGATAGATATGCCAGAAATGACAAGACATGCGGGAAATTGCGCGTCGGCTGACTTAGCTGGAACCGGAGCAAGCCGTTTTGCACGCCGCGTGCACGGTTATGCGGTGCCGAATGTGGGGGATGCGCAGTGCCATCGCTGAAGGGGGCCAGGGCTTGGCTAATCACCGACGGCAAGGCTGGGCACGAGGCGCAGGCGCTGGGCGTCGCCGAGGCGCTTGGCGTCGATTACGAGGTGCGCCGCGTGGCACCGAGAGGTCTTGCCAACGCCTTGGCGCCGTGGGGGCCAGCCGATCCCGATTTCGATTGCAGCCCGCCCTGGCCAGCCCTGGTGATCGCGGTCGGGCGCACCGCCATGCCTACATTGCGGCTGGTGCGACGGCGAGCCGGTCCAGGCACATTCACGGTCGCCTTACAGGATCCACACACGAGCGCCCGCATCGCCGATCTCATCTGGGTGCCCGAGCATGATCGGCGCCGGGGCGCCAATGTCATCACAACGCTGACGCCGGCACATCGCTTCACGTCCAAACTGCTTGCCGATCTGCGAGCCGCACCCGATCCGGCGATCGATGCCCTGCCTCACCCGCGCCTGATGGTGGCGCTTGGCGGCGTTTCCAAGGTGTGGCGCTACACGACAGAGGATTGCGATCGCTTGGCCGCGGCTCTGCGCAAGCTCGGCAAGGCGGGCGCGAGCTTCCTGCTGACGCCATCGCGGCGCACGCCTGCCGCGGTGCTTGCCGCAGCGCGCGACGCCATCAGCAATTTCCCGCACGTCCTGTTTACGGGCGAGGGCGAGAACCCCTATGCGCGGTTTCTTGCCAAGGCCGATGCCATCGTGGTGACGGCCGACAGCGTCTCGATGACGGGTGAGGCGGCGGCGACCGGAAGGCCGGTGCTGGTGTTTCGACCCAGTGGCGGCAGCGCCAAGTTTCATCGCTTCCACGACGCGCTTACCGCCTGCGGGGCAACGCGTCCGCTTGAAACGGATGGCGCCATCGATCTCGACTGGTCGCATCCGCCGATCGAAGCGGCTGGCGAAATTGCCCGCGCGATCGAACAGCGCTGGCAGAGCCGGGCGTGCTTCCTTTCCGGTATGATGGGGCAATGAGCACATGAGCGGAAGCCGGCGGGGGACGAGATCGAGCGCTTCGGCGGCGCCTATCACGCATGCGTCGGTGGTTCCAGCTCTAACCGCAGTAGGCTCGTTGCCGCGCCCGGCCTACATCGCTCATCCGGGCCTGGCGCGGCGCCTGCGGTTGATTGGCGAGATGGTCGTGCTCTATCTCGTCATTCCCGTCGTCATGACCTACGTGATCCTGGCGTATCGGTTGCCGCTGTTCACGGTGTTGCCGCCACTCGTCATCGCCTTCACGCTGTTTCTGCTCGCCGATCGCTCGTTCTCGATGAAGCGTGAGCTGCTGGCGGGTTTTGCCTTGCGTCACTTGTTTTGGATGGCCTTGGTGCTTGTCATCGCAGGCGGGGCGCTCGCGTTCGCGGTGGCGGAGATCATGCCGCGCGAGTTCCTGGCGATGCCGCGTGAACGGCCGCAGGTGTGGCGGCGCGTGATGCTGTTCTATCCGTTGCTGTCGGTGATCCCGCAGGAGATCGCCTATCGCACGTTCTTCTTTCACCGCTATGGTCCGCTGTTCGACCACCATCGCTGGGCGATGATCGGCATCAACGCCTTGCTGTTCGGCTTTGGCCATGTGCTGTTCGGCAACTGGCTGGCGGTGGTGGGAACCACGCTCACCGGAGCGTTGTTCGCCTATCGCTATGAGCGCTCACGCTCGCTGTGGGCCGTGGCGATCGAGCACAGCCTGTGGGGCATGCTCGTCTTCACCATTGGTCTAGGCGGCTATTTCTTCACCGGAATTGCATTCCAGGGAGATTTCCGGCTGCCCTGGATCAGCAAATAGCGCGCCAAATCATCTCAGCGGCGTCCCGTGTGATGGGAGGCACAGACCAGACTCGCTTATCGGGGGGATAATTCTTCAAAACCTCGAAGAGGAGAGATGATCATGAGCCTTACCGCCCGCAACATCCAGCCGATGCAGGTTGTCGACGATATGGATGCCGCAGCAGATGCGTTCGCCGCGTTGGGTTTTGTTCCGGTCTCCACGGGCACAGGTTGCCCATGTACGGGCTGGCAAGCCGAGAACGGCTCGTCGGTGGTGGTGACGGCGCGTGCGCTGATCGCCCAGGAGTTTGGCGAGACGGTCGCCGCCAAGGCTGTCAACCGCGCTTTGTCATACGTGTTCGTCGAGAGCCTGCCCGATGCGCTGGACGAGCTTGGCGACAATGCCGAAATCCTGGCGACGACGGTGACGAGCTACGGCACGGTCGAGGCTGTCGTGGAGACGGCTGGCGGAATGATGCTGATCGCCGAGCGGCTCGAAGGTTGAGCCTGACCACAGGCTTGATGGCGCAGCCGTTCATGAAGCGGCCGTTCAAGGCTGCGCCAGCCAATCCTCCAGGATATCGGCAAGGCCATCGAGCGGTCGGTATCCCGCCGTCACCATCGCATAGCCGCTCTCGAGTTCGCCGGCATAGAGCGTGGGGAACGCACTGACGCCGGAAGCGCGCGTTGCTTCGAAATCCTGACTGGTGGCAATACCGGCCTCCTTCGTCGCCATTGCCGCTTTGAACTCGCGCCGGTCGAGGCCATGCTCGGCAGCGATATCGGCCAGCACATCCCCATCCGTCACGTCGCGGCCTTCGGCATAAAAGGCGCGCTGTACGCTGGTCAGGTAGACGAGCGCGAGGCGTGGATTGAGCAGCCGCGCGACCACGGCGGCGCGTGCGGCGGGCTCGGTGTCGTAGATGAAACCTTTGCGGTCGAAGAACGAGAAATCGAACGGCTGCCCGGTCTGTTCGGCGACCATCTCCCAGTGCTCGCGGATGTCGCGCTTCATTTCATCCGACATCACCGAGGTGGTGCCCGGCCGCAAACCGCCCACCACCAGCGTTACCGGCAAGCGCTCGCCGAAGTGGTCGGCAAGGCTATTGATGACGGGCGCAAACCCCCAGCACCAAGAGCACATCGGGTCGGCGAAATAGACGAGGTGGCGGGGCTGTTCCGGGGGCTTTTGCATCGAGGCAATCTCACATGAATTGGGCCGCTGCGAAAGTGCGCAGGTCGCCCTTCTGGCAATGCTTGAGCCAGCACACCGCTTCCGCTAGAACCCTCGGCAAATCCACCCAACTCCAGGCCGTTCGAGGAGAGCGCCCAAAATGGCGAACCCACAGTATGTCTACCACATGCATAAGCTGTCGAAGACCTATCCCGGCGGCAAGCAGGTCTTGAAAGACATCTCGCTGTCGTTCTTTCCGGGCGCCAAGATCGGCGTCGTCGGCTTGAACGGCGCGGGCAAGTCGACCCTGCTGAAGATCATGGCCGGGCAGATGACGGATTTCGTCGGCGAGGCC
>CAZLHQ010000202.1:0-5331 GCA_964559355.1 uncultured Hyphomicrobiaceae bacterium | reverse complement strand
GTCGGGATCGATGCCCTTGGCCTGGATCGAGCGGTTCGACGGCGTGTAGTAGCGCGCCGTCGTCAGGCGGATGGCACCGTTGGCACCGAGCGGGATGATGGTCTGCACCGAGCCCTTGCCGAACGAGCGGGTGCCGATCACGGTGGCGCGCTTGTGATCCTGCAATGCTCCAGCGACGATTTCCGACGCAGACGCCGAGCCGCCGTTGATGAGCACGGCGACCTTCTTGCCGCCGGCCACATCGCCCGGCCGGGCCTGGCTGCGCTGCGTCTCCTCGTTGTTGCGGCCCTTGGTCAGCACGATGGCGCCGCGCTCGAGGAAATCATCCGACACGGCAATCGCCTGATCGAGCAGTCCGCCCGGATTGTTGCGCAGATCGATCACATATCCCTTGATGTCGTTGCCGATCTCCTTTTCGAGCGCCTGCATCGATTTGACGAGGTTGGTGTGGGTCTGCTCGTTGAAGGTCGACACCTTGATGTAGGCGACGTCACCCTCGCGCCGCGCCTTGACGGCGTTGATGCGGATGATGTCGCGCACGATCTTGATTTCGATCGGCTCCTCACTGCCCTTGCGGATCACCGTCAAGGTGATCGGCGTGTTGACGGGGCCGCGCATCTTCTCGACCGCCTGTTCGAGCGTCAGACCGACAATCTGCTCGTTGTCGAGATGCGTGATGAGGTCGTTGGCCTGTACGCCAGCGCGCGCGGCGGGCGTATCGTCGATCGGCGAGACGACCTTGACGACACCGTTCTCCATCGTCACCTCGATGCCCAGTCCGCCGAACTCACCGCGCGTCTGGACTTGCATGTCGCGGAAGTGCTTGGGGCTGAGATAGGCCGAGTGCGGGTCGAGCGCGGAAAGCATGCCATTGATGGCATTCTCGATCAGCTGCGTGTCGTCGGGCTTCTCGACATAATCGGAGCGGACACGCTCCAACACATCTCCGAAGAGATCGAGTTGCCGATACAGATCCGAATTCGACGTCGTCGCCGAATGCGTCTGCGTCACATTGAGGACCGTCGCAGCGCCGGCCAAACCGGTCATCAGCAGGAACGTCCAGAAAGCGAAGTCGGTCTTGCGCATCATCCTTGCACCTTCTCAGGACCAGTTACCCACCAGGGGTTCGGGTCGACGGGTCTACCATCCTTGCGAAACTCAACGTAAAGAACTGGGGCGCTGGCATCGCTTTTCACATCGCGCGAAGAAGCAGCGCCGCTCATCGTGCCGACCGGCTCGGCCGCCAACACGAACTGTCCCGGCTCGACATCGATCCGCGACAAGCCGGCAAGAAGAATATGATACCCGCCGCCAGCATTGATGATCAAGAGTTGGCCGTAGCTGCGGAATTCTCCGGCGTAGACAATCCACCCATCACATGGTGACGTGATCTGAGCACCGTTGCGGGTTTCCAATACGATTCCCTTGGAATTGGCGCCATATTGTGTCTTTTCGCCGAAATTGAGCACATGGCGGCCATGGGCGGGCAGCGGCAGACGGCCGCGCGCCTCGTGGAAGGCCATGGCCGGCTTGATTCGCGCCGCGCTGGCGCCGCCGCCCCCGGGCCGCAGCTCGATGATCTCGCCGGGCTTGGGCACGTTGAGGGCAACCTTGGTCTCGGTGCCCTGCACCGGCCCGGGTGACGCGTCGGGCGTAACGACAATCGGGCCTGCCGGACGCGCCGATGCGATAGCAGGCGTTGCATCCGCATTGGCCGTGGCCGCGGCGGGCGCCGGCGTGGCGACGGCCACCTCTTTCTCGTAAGCGCCGAGCCCGGTGTTGGCCGTGACCGCCTGATCGAGTTTGCCGATCAGCTCATTGAGATCGGTGACGCTCTTGGAAAGCTCACCCGCCGTCTTGCGCACCTCCGCCAGCTCAGAGCGTCGCTGATCCAGCGACTGCTTGCGCTCCTCCATCAAGCCGGCAAGCTTGGTGCGGGCTTCTGTCAAACGCTCGGTCTCGGCCTTGAGGCGCGTACTCTCGTTGCGGATGTCGTCCATCACCCGCACCAATTCCTGCAAACGTCCGGCAAGCTCCATCGCCTGTCCACGCATTTCAGGAAAGGCTGCGGCCAGCAGCATGGCGCTGCGCACCATCTGCAGCGCATCGGCCCGGCGCGTCACCATCACCGGCGGCGGATTGCGCCCCATGCGCTGCAGGGCGCCGAGCAGCTTGGCAATCTGGCCATGGCGCTGGTCGAGCGAGCCACGCACGATGCGCTGCTGGGCTTCCAACTCTCCAAGGCGGCCTTCGATGGTCGACAGCTTGGCTTCGCTTTTTTGGATGAGTGCGCCGGTCTCGAGCAAGCGCTGCTTCAAACGCTCGCGTTCCGCATCGATGTCGGCCACGTCCTTGGCCAGCGCGCTCTCGCGCTCCTGCTTCAACTTGAGGTCGTTTTGATGCGCCTCGAGCTTGCGGCGCGCGGCCTGCGGATCCTGGGTGCCTGCAGGTTGGGCCAGTGCTTGGCGAACATGCGCGGCCGGCTCCATCCACAGCAGGGCGACTGCCACAGCGGACGCTGCCGTCATCGCCCGCATACGATTGCGGCCAGCAATTGCCGCGCAACCCGCGAGCGGCGTGGCGATGGCTGGCGTTCGGTTCAAGCGGTGGACCCCAGGTTCAATGGCGGCGGCACGATCAGCGGCAAACACGATTTGTGGCGAATGGACACGTTATGGCGAATGGGCATGGCGGGAGCGGCACCCGCAGCCAGGACGAGATGATTCGCAAAATTACGGCAATTGCGGGCCGCAGCCAAAGGCAAAGGCCGTTTTGTCCCGCGCTTCCTTGCTCCGTTCCCGCTGCCGCCGATGCGCACGCTTGCCCGTGCCTAGAGCCGTTCCGGTTTTTATGGAATCGCGGAACGGTTCCAGGTCTTTGTTTCGTCGTGCTTCTTATCGGAAAACCGGTTCCCACTTTTCCGGAAGCACTCTAGCCACGCACTCTGGTGCGCCAGTTACATCGAATTGCGAAATTCCTCAGCGGCAGACCATATCTGCGCATTTGCGAGCCCAACGCGGGGACGCTATCAAGGGCGGGCTTATCACTGAAACAATGCGAGCCCGCCACCATGCAGTATGCGCTTTATCACCTGGTCACGATCGCTGTTCTGGCGGTACTGGTCGTGCTCATTCTGGGCTTGTGGGGGCTGATGCGCAACAAGAGCGCCAACACCTCACAGACGCTGATGCGCTGGCGCGTTGGCCTGCAATTCGTGGCCATTCTCCTGATCATTGCCTTCCTGCTGTTCAAGCAGTGAGCCAAACCGGCTCCACACCCCCAGGCACGCCCCTAATTCCGACGATACGAGAGCCCGTCCATGGTCAAGCTGAACAAGATTTACACACGCACCGGCGACAAGGGCACCACCGGTCTTGGCACTGGCGAACGGGTGCCGAAGCACGCGTTGCGGATTGCCGCCTATGGCACCGTCGATGAAACGAACGCGACCATCGGCGTGGCGCTTCTGCATGTGCCGCAATCCTATGCGGCGGTCGCCCAGATGCTGCTCGCCGTCCAAAATGACCTGTTCGACCTCGGTGCCGACTTGTGCGTGCCGGACCGCGGCGAGAAGCTCGAATACGAGCCGTTGCGGATCACTGCGGGGCAAGTGACGCGCCTGGAAAAAGAGATCGATGTGCTCAATGCGGAGCTGTCGCCGCTGAAATCGTTCGTTCTGCCAGGTGGTACGCCTGCTGCGGCACACCTGCACATCGCCCGTACGGTATCGCGGCGGGCCGAGCGGCTGATCGTGGAACTGGCCGCCGACCCGGCCGAGCCGGTCAGCGAGGCCGCACTGCAATACATCAACCGTCTGTCCGATTTTCTTTTCGTCGCGGGCCGCTACGTCAACGACAAGGGACACGGCGACGTCCTGTGGGTGCCAGGAAAAAACCGCTGAAACTTGCGCTCAAGGCAAGGCGGCCTAAGTTCTGTGCGCCCGAAATCGCCACTGGACATTGTCGCTTGCAGCAGCGCATTTTTCGCCCAGGCCCTTCGGTTGGGCTGCGTATCGATCCATTCGCCTCGCCAAACAGCCAATTGTCGTTGCGGGTATTAGAGCTTGATCGCCTAATCCAGACGAGGAGACGCCACCCGTGTTCGTGCCGCTGAAAGACGACAATCCGCTCAAGCACATCAAGCTGCCGTATGTCACGTTCGCGCTGATCGGTCTCAACGTCCTGGTGTTTGCGCTGTCGGCGGCCGGCGTCAACGAGAGCTTCATCGCCAGCTTTGCAGTGATCCCGGGCGAGTTGTTGGGCAGGGAAATGCCGGGCGCTGGTCAATCTGTTGCTTTGCCCGAGAATCTCACCCTTTTGAGCTACATGTTCTTCCACGGCGACGTGATGCACCTGCTTGGCAACATGGTGTTCTTGTGGGTGTTCGGCGACAACGTCGAGGACGCGATGGGCCACGCGCGATTTGTGATTTTCTATCTTTTGTGCGGCATTTTTGCGGGCCTGACGCACGCGGTCATCTCGCCCGACTCCAGCATTCCCCTGATCGGCGCCAGCGGCGCGGTGGCCGGCGTCATATCGGCCTATCTGATGCTGCATCCCCGCGTCATGGTGTGGGTGCTCGCGTTCAAGGTGATCCCCATGCGCATCAATGCCGCCATTGTGCTAGGCGTTTGGATAATCACGCAAATCATCATGGTCGCGTTGCCGCAGATGGAGCCTGTTGCGTGGTGGGCACACATCGGTGGACTGATTGCCGGCGCCGTGCTGGTGATCCCCTTCCGCCGTCCCGGGGTTCCCTTGTTTGACCGCGGACTTTCCCCGGCATAAGGCGCGCGCACCAGTACCCGGACAAGTGTTGCCATCGAGACTTATCCCGATGGCGCTAGCCTACTGGCATACCGTTGCATTGACTTCCCAGAATCCCGCACTAGGCTGTTGTCTCGCAACTGCGAACGGCATGCAGCCCTGGCGAATTGCGCACCGACATCCGGGCACATCCGGGCCGACTTTGCGGTGCACAACCTTCTGCATTACCGGCCTGGTGCATCGGTAGCTTTTGCATCGCTCGCTGACTTTGCGGGGCAAGTCTGGGCTGGCGGTATGTCGAAGGTGTGACAGAGCGATTATTCTCCTGGGGAACGCTGGACTCATGAAGATACTGGTGCCGGTGAAGCGGGTCGTCGACTACAACGTCAAGATCCGCGTCAAAGCGGACGGAACGGGCATCGAGCTTGCCAACGTCAAGATGTCGATGAATCCGTTCGACGAGATCGCCGTCGAGGAAGCTGTTCGGATCAAGGAGAAGGGCGGGGCGAGCGAGGTCATCGTCGTTTCGGTTGGCCCGGCCAAATCGCAAGACACCATCCGTACA
>CAZLHQ010000201.1:0-5382 GCA_964559355.1 uncultured Hyphomicrobiaceae bacterium | reverse complement strand
AGATGACCTTGAGACCCAGCCGCTCAGCCATGTCGACCCACAGCAGCGAGAACTGCCCGAAGCGGCTCATCACCACCGTATCACCGATGGCAAGGGTATTCTGGATGGCTGATTCCCACGCACCCGTGCCCGACGAAGGGAAAATGAAGACGCGCCCATCCTTCATTTTGAAGACCTTCTTCAAGTCTTCGAAGATCGGCAGCGTGAATTTCGGAAATTCCGGCGAGCGCATGTCCTCCATCGGCAGGTTCATCGCCATGCGGACAGCTTCAGGAATATTGGTCGGACCGGGAATGAACAGGTGGGGTTGAACCGGCATCGTGTTTCCTCCGTAGATCAAGCGTTGTGCTGTGGGTTGTTTCGACCGCTCGCTGGACTGCCCGATCCGCAGCCGTCTCATGGCGCGGGATCGACGGCGGCATACCTTCGATTGGTGGCTGGATGCGTGAACAACCGCGGGCACATTCCGCGAGATGGCAGAGGTAAACAACACCCGGACGGGCACAGCGATCATCTCATCGGGTAGGATTGAACCACCCGAATGGATAGGCGACCGCTTCGTTTTCCAGTGATTGCGCCTCTCGAGGACGACGCTGCGCGTTATCGCGCTGAGCTCTTCTGCGCTGCAATGGGTGCTTTTGCGCGAATGCCGCAAGATCTGCGCATTGATTTCGCAACGCACAATAAATCTTCGCGCTTGCTAAGACTTTCCGCAATCCGTCATTGGTCGAAACGCAACGACCTGCACGGCGCACATGCAGCAGCGATGACGACGCATGGCGCGCGACCAAACCGCTTGGGCAGCAAGCTACCAGTCGTCGTCGGCCAAGTTGGCGATGCCGGGCTGCTGCGTTGGCGCGGATGGCGACGACATGTACAGCGCCACCGCCATGGCGCGGTTCTTCACGCCAAGTTTGTCATAGAGGTTCTTGAGGTGATACTTCACGGTGTTGCCCGAGATACCGAAGCGCGCACCGATCTGCAGATTCGTCCAGCCTTGCGCAAGCGCACCGAGCAGTTCTTTCTCGCGCTTGGTCAGCAGATCGATCGGATCACTCGACAGCCGCTCGATATCGACATAGGGCAGGCACAAGCGGCCATGCGATACGGTCGCAATCGTATCCAGTAGCAGTGCCGGATCCTCATTTTTGGAGATGAAACCCCAAGCCCCCGCACGCACCGCCTGGCGCAGCGTGTCGGGATTGCTCTCGCTGGCATAGACGATGATGCGCACGGCCAGTTGCCGCCGCTTCACCACCTCGAGCAGATCCACCACCGACATGTCGGGCAACTGCCAGCCGACCACGCCGATGCAGACGCGCTGACTCTGGCACAGATCGACCAGCGCATTGCCCGTATCGACCGCTGGCGCCACATCGTATCGGCCGTCGCGCGACAGGAAATCTTGCAAACCCGCGCGCACCACCGGATTCTTGTCGGCAATTATCAGGCGAGGGCGGGCGAAGTTGGTTTCGCCGGCACTGACGGGTCCGTTACTCATCGCGCCCGCTGCCCCCGGTGCCGCAGGACTTTGATTTGCGTCCGAGCGTTCACAAATCGCCATGAGTTGCGCGTCGGCGCCGGCCTTCTCAGCCGGCCACCTGCTTCATTCATGCCGTTGCGGAAGAGGGCACGAGAACAGCCTCCGCGCCCAGACTTAATGCCACTCATCATGCTTGCTTTTTTAATGTTCTCGTTATCGTTCTTTTCCGCATGCGGCAGATTGTGCGTGCGGCTGCGCATGAAAGCTCAGCGATCGTCTGCGACTTTAGCTCAACCCGCCCCCCACTGACCAGACCCGCACGCGAGATCAAGTGACGCGAAAGCCGCGCACCTGGGCGTTTCGCGACTAGGCTGCCTCCAGATGTTGGCGCACGAGGCTGCGGACCGGTCAGCCTTGCTCGGGTTGCATCAGCACGGAATTTAGGTTGAAGCCCCGATCAGCGAGGGGAGGGTGCCGCGGAAGCGGCTGACGTGGTTGAGCGCCTGCTGCAGCTCCGCTTTATCGCGGCGGGCGAGCAACGAGGTGTCGACCACGCCGCGCAGCGTCATACCCTTGCGCGAATCCTCGATCTGCTGGCGCAGGATCATGCGCGACAGCGTGCGGAACGCGTCCTTGAGGTCCTCCACCGTATCGCGTGTAATCGCGCCGCAAACCGCCAGACCATCCAGCCGCGCAGGCGTCGAAAGCGCATCGACCTTGTACCTCAGCGCCGCCAGTCGTGCGCCTTCCACCAGCGGCAACGTGCCCCTGAGCTTCAAGTCGATACCGCGATCACCGCGGATGGCATCTTCTTCGCGGGCGAGCCGCCCCAGCCAATCGAGCGCCACACCATGCGATTCCTCGATGCGATAGAGTGCGTGCACGAAATCCGGCTGGCCAGTGACCATCGCCATGATCTGTTGGCGAAGCTCGCTCGACAGTTCGCAATCACCCTCGACGTGCGCCATGTCGATCATCACGTCGGTATTGAGCAGATGCATCGGCTCGCGCCTCAGGACCCATTGGCGCATCTGCGTCTTCCATTCACTGAGCGATTTGCGCCAGACGGGGCTCGTCGCCATGACATTGCCCTTGCACAGCGGCAGGCCCGCAGCGGCGAGCCCCTTCGTCAAACGATCGGCGAACGCGATGAAATAGCTTTCGATCGCCAGCCGGTCGCGCTCGTCGTGGTCGGCGATGATGAGCGCGTTGTCCTGATCGGTACCGAGGTTGCTTTCGCCGCGCCCGCCCGATCCCATCACGATAACGGCATACGGTACAGGCGGCCGCCCCCAGCCATCGTGCTCGAGATCTTGAATCAGCAACCGCGTCACCGCGCGATGAACGTGGGCGTTGATGCCGCTCAGCGCCGACAAGACCTCGTCGGACGCGACATTGGCCAAGAGCAATTCGTCGGCGAGAGAAATCTGGCCCTCGCGTAGCCGGGCAAGCGCAAGGCTCTCCTCGCCGCTGGTCGCAGCCTGGGCGAGCGTATAAACCGGCGATACTGCGGCGTTGAGAATATCGGTCAGCGCGATCATGCCGAGAAATTTGCCGCCCGCATCCATAACTGGAAGCGCCGGCGCCTTCACGCGTCGCATCTCGACAAGCGCATCAAAAATGCAGCGCTCGCCCGCAATGGTGGCAGGCCGCACCGTCAACTGCCTGCCCAGGCGTTCGCTCGTGTCGAGGCCCCTGGCAAGCCAATCCAGAATATCGCGGGGCGTTACGATACCGGCGAGACCACCATCGGCACGCAGCACCGCAAGCGGCGCATCGATTGTGCGGCAAGCCGACCAGGCTTCCTCGATCGACGCGTCGTCCCGCAGGACGCCCGCCGCCGCGGCCATCACATCGCGCACCTTCTGCTCGAACATGCGTGTATGCAGTGCCATGGTGACTTTCCGCGTTGGCAGGGTGCGACGAACAAAACCGTGTAGATCGCCAACCCGTTGGCCGCTGCCCGACTTACAGCAGCTGAGTCAGCACGATTGCCAAAGCAATCAGCAGCAATGAACCGTAAGCGAAGTAGAGCGCAAAACGGAAGTACGCCATCCGGAGAATGCGCGACACGATCAACTGTGCAACCGACGCGGGCGGTCGCTCACCCGGCTGCAGCAACAGCCACAGCTCGGTCGACTGATAGGCCTTGCGTCCTGCAAGCTGCGCCTTCGCCAACAGCACCAATGACGTGACAAGCGAAAGCACGGCTCCGACTTTAAGAGATTGCACCGCATCGAACGACAGGCCGACCATGGTCGTGGCAATGGCCAGCATCGCGAACCCGCAGCCACGCGCGATCGAAAAGTTCGCCAGATCCTCGATGCGATGGAGCATGCTTCGCCCCCGGCCAACAAGTGATCGTCCAGTTTCGAACGATGACCGGCGTTTGACAAGCCGATGCTTCGCGCCTGCGAGGTGGTTTGTGGCGCACCACGATCGAGCACATGCGATTTGCGATGAGAACCGCGCGGATCGCTGCTCAGCGGCCCGCCGCAGCCGCCAGCGCGCTCAGCGACAACAACAGCGTCGCGCCGAACCAGATGTAGAGCGAAGCGGGCGTGGTTTCCTTTTCGCCGCGCATACGTTCGTAGAGAGCGGCTGGCACACCGGCAATGAGCAGCGTCATCACCGAGATGAAAATCGACGTGAGGTAGAGGAAGACCAGTGGTGTGCCAAGAAACGTACCGGCAATGAACGGCCGCAGCAGAATGGCAATCGGATCGAACCACGGCGAGAAATGCATGCCGTTGACCAGTGACAATGCCGCTGTTGCGACCAGCAGCACGTCGCGCTGCATCATGGTCTGGCGTTCGTTCTGGTTGATCTCGTTCATCGTTTCGCCCCTCAGGTCAGCCGCATGCCGTAGGTCACGGCGGTTAGGAACCAGAACATGCGCGCCGCTATCAGCCAGATAATGGCGAACAGGACCACAAGTCCATTGGGCACCACCGCAGGCGTAATGATGCGCACCAGCTTGACCAAGGGATCGGTGACGGAACGGAACACCTTCAAGATCACCGCATCTTGCTTCTTCGCGAACAAAATCTCGAGCAGGTAGCGGCCGATCAGAGTGTAGATCAATGCCGCCATCAGCAGGTTGGGCAGGTGATACCACCAGTAGGTGGCAAAGCTCTCGCTGGCCGTCACGAGCGGACCCTCCGCAGCAATAGTCTTCGAGGTGATGACAGTGAAAGGGGGCGGGACGCAAGGCCCCACCCCCATTTTTTGCCTTGTTGATCGAACGGGCTCAGTGCCCGCCGACCATGGCGCCCTTCTCCTGCATCAGCGTACCGCCAGCCGGACGACGGGTTGCGTCGACGAGGTCCTGCACTTCCTTGGAAGGAGCAGGCGTCAGCAGCGAGACGATGAAGATCGTCAGGAAGCCGACAGGCAGACCGAACAGAGCAGCCGAGATGTTCTTCACACCCCACCAGCTCGCAACCGCCTGGGCTTGCGTGTCGTAGGCCTTCCAGGCCGCCGCAGACTTCGCCGCGTCGCTACCGGCTGCAACCCAGGCAGCCTTGAGCTCCGCCAGCTTGGCCATGGCTTCCGGCTTAGCGGTGCCGAGCCAGCTCCACATATCGACGAAGGCAGGCGCGAAATAACGCGTGCCGATGAGATAGTAGAGACAGACGCCGAAGCCGAGGATCATACCCAGGATGGCGCCCGGCGTATTGGCACGCTTCCACCACACACCAAGCACCAGTGCCGGGAAGATGCCCGCCGCAGCCAGCGAGAACGCCCACGCCACCATCGACAGAATGTCAGCCGGCTTGGTTGAGGCGGTGTAGGCAGCACTGACGGCCACGATCACGAGCAGAACGCGCGAGATGGCCAGACGACGCCCGGTCGGCGCGGCCGGATCGATCATCTTGTAGTAGATGTCGTGCGACAGC
>CAZLHQ010000200.1:0-5396 GCA_964559355.1 uncultured Hyphomicrobiaceae bacterium | reverse complement strand
CCTCGAGGCCGAAGCCGTTGACGATGTTGAGCACGCCCGGCGGCAGCAGGTCGCCAATGACTTCCATCAGCTTCATGATGCTGGCCGGGGTCTGCTCGGCCGGTTTCAGCACGACGCAGTTGCCGGCCGCCAGGGCCGGCGCCAGCTTCCACACGGCCATCAGCAGCGGGAAGTTCCACGGGATGATCTGGCCGACGACGCCGAGCGGCTCGTGGAAATGATAGGCGATTGTATCGTGGTCGATCTCGGAGATTGCACCTTCCTGCGCACGCAGGCAGCCGGCAAAATAGCGGAAGTGATCGATGGCGAGCGGGATGTCGGCGGCCATCGTCTCGCGGATCGGCTTGCCGTTGTCGAGCGTCTCGACGGTCGCGATCAGCTTCAGATACGATTCCATCCGATCGGCGATCTTGAGCAAAATGCCGGCCCGTTCGGTCGACGAGGTCTTGGACCACTTGTCCTTGGCCTTGTGGGCGGCGTCGAGCGCCAGCTCGATGTCTTCCGCGGTCGAGCGGGCAACCTCGCAGATCGGCTTGCCAGTGACCGGAGTGATGTTGGTGAAGTATTGCCCACGAACGGGTGCAACCCATTGCCCACCAATGAAATTGTCGTAGCGAGGGCGAATGCGGACCTGGTTGCTGAGCTCGGCCAGAGTCTTCTCGATCATGGTCTCCTCCCGGGAGGTTGAGCGCCTTTGGTGCCGCCCTATATCTGAGCGGATATAGCAGGAGCTATGTTTAAGGGGATATAGCGACCGTGGTATTGCCAATAGGTGCAACGGGGAGAATCGGGCGTCTCCGCCTGCGAAGGGCCGTCTCAATCGGCTCGGGGCACGGCGGCTCGGGGCACGGCGGCTCGGGACACGGCGGTTCGGGGCACGGCGTCTGGGGGCAGTGCGTCTGGGGGCAGTGCGGTGACGACGTCGTGATCGTCACGCATGGAGCAGCCGGCTTGCTTTTTTAAAGGCGGCGAGGCGGCGCAGCTCGGATCACCGCGGGCGCCAGGGATCCATGGCTTCGCCAACGCGCGCGCGCGAATTTGCAGCACCACCGTTTGCGGCAGGGGCGGGTGTTGTCGAGCCGGTGGTGGCGTCGGCCTTCTTGCCCGCGGGCATGGCTGTCTGCGGTACGAATTCGGCTTGCTTGCACGAGCAGCCGTTGACGAATTCTTTGCGATACAGGAACGCTGTCTTCAGCTTCGTGTAGTGTTCCGAGCTGTTGAAGGCGACCATCTGGTCCACGGCGCCGCCCGGGTTCTGGTAGTAGTAGAGTTGTGCGGGGGCGGCGCACTTGGATTGGCAGGCCTCTGCGTCGCGTTCGAAATGATTGGGCAGAGTCGAAAAGCTGATCGGGAAATAATAGCCGTCGCACAAACGCACGCAGACCGTGCGATAGGTCGCAAAGGGTAGTGTCTTGAAGCCGTTGTTCTGGCTGCCCGCGGTGGTATCCTCGTCCTGCCACAAGCTGCCGCCTTGGTCGCGCTTGCGCGCCTCCTGCTGATAGCTCGGGCCGCAGTTGTTGCGTGCCAGCTCGCGGATGATTTCATCCTGATAGGAGCGGCCGCTGGTCGAGTGGATCTGTTGGCGCTCGCCTTCCAGCGTTGCCACGTGCCGCTTGGCCTCATCCATATCGTTCACCGCTTTGCGGCACTCGCGGTTGTTGCGCAGCTGCTTGGTAAACAAGAACCACTCGTAGCAATCGCTCCGCTCCAGTTGTTGCTCAAGCTTGCGCAAATTGCGCTCGGCGGTGCGCAGCTCGTTCTCGATCTGGGGAAGTTGCTCGCGCGCCTTGTTGCCGCCTTGCGATTCTTGCACCAGCCGTTGCTCCAGCCGCAGGCAGATGGAGCTGCGGCCGCTGGGGTTGGTGGTCTGGCCCTGGCTCCAGGAATTTTCGGCAGGGGCTGGGGCCTGGCGGGGAGGCTCGCGGTAGACGGGCTCGCGCGGTACCGGCCGCGGTCGCTCCTCGTTGTCCCACGGCCATTTGAAGCCTTGCGCCTCAGCCACACGGGCGCTTGCTGCCGCATACAGCAGGGATACACCGGCCAGCACGCACAGCGCAACCGCCACGGCGAGCACCCCGTGGATCGGCCGTGTCCTCAGGACCTTCAGGATATGTAAGGCCAAAGTGCGAATGGTGCGTGCGCCTTGTGTTTCGACCCGTTCGAAGCGGGAGCGCAATTTGCCGTGCGTTCCGCGCGTTGTAGATTTCGTGTTACGACGATCCGTCCGGTGCCACTCGTGTGCGCGCCGTGCGCTTCGGCATCAGCGCCTCGTGCCGCATCAGGTACGGCCGATCGGCAGGATGCCTCCCAAGACAGAGGTTTAGCGGTTCTAGGTAAGGGGTCAATTGGGACTAATCATGGCAATCCACAGTTCTGCGCGCCAGCGTGATACGCGGCAAATGGCGGCCATCGGACAATTTGGCAATCTGTTGCTAAACCCGCGTGCGCCCGCTTGAATGGTTGAAGAGCGCTGGGGGTGGCGAAAGGGGGGTAGGATGATTCGGTCGAGGCCGGCCAAAACATGCATCAAGGCGGCGATCTTGGTGATGGCCGCAGTGTCGGTGCCGGGGCCGGCGCGGACGGAAGGGGTCGCCAAGGGCCTTGCCTGTACGTTCGATTCTGGTGTCTCGACGACCTATGAAGCCGGCTCGTTCAAGTCCAAGCCGCCGCAATCTCTGAAATTCGACATTACCGACATCGATCTCGAGGGCCAGACGGCGCGGCTGACGACGGATGGCGGCGGTGGGGCCGGCAGCCTGCGCATCATCCGTGCGCTCAACGCCAATCACTTCCTCGAAGTGGTCAACGAGGGTTTCTTGAATTTGACCACGGTCTATGATCTCGATGCCGCCAACGCTGCCTATCCGGCAGTGCATTCGCGCCATTTGGGGCTCGTCGGTCAGCCGGTCTTTGCTCAATATACGGGACTGTGCAAGGCGCTGCCGTGAAGCGTGCCCCGTTTTGATTGCGCAATGAGCATTTCCAGCTCAGGCGCTCAAGTACTCATGCGCGATCAGTTCGCAGTCGGCACCATGCGCAAGTGACCCTCCAGGATCGCATCCCGATCGGGCAAAGCAGGGCGCGCTACGGCTTCTCCAATTGTGGCGGCGTGCTCCACGCCATTGGCGCGCAGGTCCGCCAGGCGGCAAGGCTTGCTTCGAAGTCTGCAACCGGACGGTCGAGGTGGTAGACGTCGCGAATTGTCTCCTCGGCGCCAATGATGTCGATCATGGCTACGTCGATGCCTGCCTCAGCCAATGCATGTGCGCGGGGCAAATCGATGAGGCCCGTGTGGGCCGCAACATCCAATGCTGGATAATCGCGCTTCAGGCGCGCGACCGCCGGCAGATAGCGCTCATAGGCGATTTCATTGCGCCGGTTCGATCCCCCCGACAGCAGGAAGCCACGCACCTGGCGTGTGGTCATCATGGCGCGAACCCTGGCTTCCAGCTTCTCCGGGTTCTCGGCGGGAATCATTGGCTCGAGAATACGGGCGCGGCAATGCTCGCACTGTAGCGCGCATGCGCCCCCCGTTACCGAGAAAACCGGAAAGGCCGAATTGCAGCACTGCGATAGTTCGCTGGAGGCGTAGCTCTGGAACGACGGAGTGGCAAGCCGCAAAGGACGAGGCTGGCGCGTCCGAGGACGGGCTTCGAGTGCGTCCACTAACGCTGCATCAAAGACGCAAGCGTCGAGAGCTTCAATCGACTTCAGTGAGTCGAACCATGTCAGGGCGCAGACGAGGGTATTCGGTGGCGATAGCCATTGCTACCGCCTCCGCCCGCCGCCGACAAGCGCATTGGCTTTGGGGTGGCAGCGCCGAATGCACGGCCGAGCCTAAAACGGCGCGCCATGATATAATTGCATTATATTACGCGGCCGCCAGACCAAGACCCGCCAAGGCAATGCCCGCACCGATCAGGCGCAAGGCCAGCGCGCTGCGCGCCAACCGCCAGCCGATTGCGAGCCCGGCTGCATGCAGCATTGCCGTTGTGGCAATGAAGCCCACCGCATAGCCGGCAATTCCCGCCATCTCGGTAGCCTCGGCTCCGTGGGCATGGCCGTGCATAAACGCGAAGGCGCCGACGATTGCGGCGGCCACGGCGAGTGGTGCACGCGCCTGCGCGGCAATCGCCAGGCCGAGTACGACGACCGAGCCAAGTATCACCAACTCGACACCGGAGATGGCGAGGCCGCCGATAGCTGCTGCCGCCCCAATCGCCATGATGGCGACGAATGTCACCGGCAGCACCCATTTCGCATGTCCGTTCATTTGCCACGCGAGCAGGCCGACGGCGACCATTGCCAGCAGATGATCGAGACCGTGCAGCGGGTGCAACAGGCCGTCGCGCACGGCAAAGGTTATATCGTGCCCGGTATGCGCGAATGCGGGTGAAGCAAGCACGATGCCCGCGATCGATAGCAGCGCAGTTTTTGCCGAGACATGCATGATTTGATCGCTCCCAGAAGGTCGGTCGGTCCGTATGGCGTGCGGCGCCAGTATCAGCGAATTTTGATGCGGACGAGTTCTTCGCCATGCGGATCGGTGACGTGAACCGCGCAGGCGATGCACGGATCGAAACTGTGGATAGTGCGCTGGATCTCCAGCGGCTGATCGGCTTTCGCCAGAGTGTGGCGATCCATCAACGCCGCCTCGTAGGGACCGGGCTGCCCCCCGGGATCGCGTGGGCCAGCGTTCCATGTCGAAGGAACCACGGCCTGATAGTTGTCGATCTTGCCATTCTTGATGACGATCCAGTGGGCGAGCGCGCCGCGCGGCGCTTCCATGAAGCCGACGCCCTTGGCCTCGCGTGGCCATGTCGAGGGATCCCAGCGTTCGGCATTGTGAACTGCCACGTCGCCGCCCTTGATGTTGGCGATGAGATTGCCGAGCCACGTTTGCATCTGGTCGGCGATGATTTTGGTTTCCAGTGTGCGCGCGGCCGTGCGCCCGAGGGTGGAGAACATCGCTTCGATCGGCAGGTCGAGTTTTTTCAGCGCATAGTTGGCAATGTCCTGTGTCGGCTTGTGTCCCTTCGCATAGAGCATCAGCACGCGCGCCAGCGGGCCGACCTCGACGACGCGGCCCTTCCAGCGCGGCGCCTTGAGCCACGAGTAGCCCTTGTCCACGTCGAGTTGCTCAAAGGGCGGTTTGGGTCCGTTGTAGGCGAATGCCGTCTCGCCAGCATAGGGGTGCAGACCCTTGTTCTTGCCGCCGGCATAGTCGTACCAGGAGTGGGCGACGAACTCCTGCACCTGAGCGGGATCGTTGAGGTCGACCGGTTCGATGCGCTTCAAGTCGCGGCCGAGGATGACGCCCGACGGGATCAGCCAGCTCGATGGATCGTCCATCCCCTTCTCGGGGAAGTCGCCGTAGGTCATGAAGTTTCCGACGC
>CAZLHQ010000199.1:0-5399 GCA_964559355.1 uncultured Hyphomicrobiaceae bacterium | reverse complement strand
CCGTAGACCGGACAATGGTTCATGCAAGCGCCGCAGCGGATGCAGCGCAGCACCTCGCGAAAGCGCGTTCCGAGCAGCTCGGAACGGCCGTTGTCGAGGATGACGACATGATAGGACGATGGCCCGTCGATATCACCGGGGCGTCGTGGACCGGTGGAGAGCGTCGCGTAGGTGGTGCATTCCTGCCCGGTGGCAGAGCGCGCCAGCAATCGCAGGATAGTCGCCAGATCCTCGCGTGTCGGCAGCACCTTGTCGATTGATGTGATGACGATGTGCATGCGCGCGAGCGATTGCGTCAGGTCGCCGTTACCCTCGTTGGTGACGATGACTGAGCTGCCGGTCTCCGCGATCAGGAAGTTGGCGCCGGTGATGCCGACGTCGGCTGCGATGAATTTCTCGCGCAGCACCTTGCGCGCTTCACCCACGAGTTCGGCCGGCTCCACCAGTCGCCGGTCTTTCGGTAGGCTTGCATGCTGTCGCCGGAAATCAGCTTCGACCTGTTCCTGCGTCAGGTGGATCGCCGGGGCGATGATATGGCTCGGGGTCTCGCCGCGGATCTGCAGTATGTATTCGCCAAGATCGGTCTCCACCACCTCCATTCCCGCGGCCTCGAGCTCGCCGTTGAGGCCGATCTCCTCGGAGATCATCGACTTGCCCTTGGTGACGATGCGCGCCCCCTCGGCCCGGCACAATTCCAAGATGATGCGGCGTGCGTCCGAGGCCGTCTCGGCCCAATGCACATGCGCCCCGGCCGCCGTCGCATTCTTCTCGTAAGTCTCCAGATAGACGTCGAGCAGCTCCATCGTTTCGTTGCGCAGGTCACGGCCGACATCGCGCAGCGCTTCGAACTCGGGCAAGCGGTCGCGGGCCGCGGCGCGCTGGGCGACGAGGCCGCCCGGTAGACCTGCCAGCGCGCGCTGCAATTGCGGGTCGGCAAGCGCGGACGTGGCGTTGGTTTTGAAGAGGGGGGTCTCGGGCTTCATCGGGATCGTCTCGCTGACGGGGCCGGAGCAAGGCTTCGGGCGATGCCGCGCTGTTTCGGCATCGCCCGATTATAAAGCAAGCCCGCGCGACAAGAACCCTCTGTGTTCGCGTCGGCTCGGAAATTTCAACCGTGCAGGATTTGAAAGATTTCGTCTTTGAGGCGAAGGCGCGTGAGTTTGAGCTTCTCGAAGTCAGGGTCGGCGATGTTGATGCCGGCAGCTTCGATGCGGTGAATTTCGCGATTGAGCTCGTGATATTCGTCGAACAGCCGCGTGAAATGCCCGTTGGACATCTTCAGTGCGTGGATCTTGTCCTTGTACTCGGGGAACTCGTCGGGAATTTCGTGAGGCACGTGGGACATTGAAACCGTTTCTCCTTTTGCGTCGGTAAGCGTCGATCCGTTACGGCGCGATCTTCAGCGCTGTGCTCGTTCTGTGTGCCGTGCAGCGTTCCGCCCTAACCACTTCGCGCAGTGTGGGCCGGTGCGCCAATTGGCGGGGTATCAATCTCACCCGCCAGCACCTCGGCAACATGGCGGGCGGCGATTGGACGACCCTGCCTACTGAGCTTTCCGGCCATGTTGAGCAGACAGCCCAGATCGCCGGCAAGCACGAGGTCGGGAGCGGCGTCGGCGATGTTGTCGGCCTTTTTCTCCACCATCGCGTTCGAGATGTCGGGGAATTTGATCGAGAACGTACCGCCGAAACCGCAGCAGATTTCAGAGTCTGCCATTTCGACCAGTTGCAGCCCCTTGATCGAGGTCAACAACTGGCGGGGTTGTTGCTTGATACCCAGCTCGCGCAGGCCCGAGCAACTGTCGTGATAGGTGACGGTCACCCGATTGCCCGACTGCAGCTCGGCTGGAATTGCCCGCATGCCCTGCACGTCGACAAGGAAGGAGACGAGTTCGTGGACGCGGGCAGCAAAGTCGCGAGCCCGGGCGGCATTGGCCGGATCGTCCTCGAACAGCCGCGGATAATGCGACTTCAGCATGCCCGCACACGAGCCGGACGGCGCCACCACGTAATCATATCCCTCGAACGCAGCGATGGTCTGTAACGCCAGGGCCTTGGCATCGGCTCTATCGCCGGAGTTGTAGGCGGGTTGTCCGCAGCAGGTTTGGCCAATCGGTACTTCGACGGTGCAGCCGGCCGCCTCGATCAGCTTGGCCGCGGCAAAGCCGACAGACGGGCGCACCAGATCGACGAGGCAGGTGACGAAAAGTCCGACGCGTGGCGGCCGGTCGGCGGGGGGCATTGGAGTGGTCCTCGCAGCGGGCTTGAGCGGGGCAACTTGGGTGAGGCAGGTGGGCAGGCAATATGACGGCGGCGTGCGGCGTGTCCACAACAACGGGCTCGCCCAGCGTTCGCATGCGGGCACTCCCTGCGTGCGTCATGCCTGGGGCCTGTGCTGCTCGCCCTCAGTTTGGTCGCCAATCCAGCGATATTCAAGGCTTCATCGTCTTCATGTAGGCGATCAGATCGGCGCGGTCCTTTTCATCCTTGATACCAACGAACGCCATCTTGTTCTTGGGCAGGTAGGTGGTGGGGGATTCGAGGTAGGCGCTCAACGTGACGTCGTCCCAAACCAGCTTCTTGGCGCCCGCTTCCTTGATTGCGTCGGAATAGTTGAAGCCTGCGGCACTGCCGGCCGTGCGGCCGTAAATGCCGTTGAGGACAGGGCCAACCTTGTTTTTGGCGCCAGCACCGACGTCGTGGCATGCCCGGCACTTCTTGAAGACATTGGCGCCGTTCTGCAGGTCCTCGGCCGCCCCAGGCGTCATCGACACGAAAAGTGTTGCGAGCGAGAAGGCGACGATGCGGACTGCGGTCGACAACATGGCTTTAAACTCCAGATACGGCAAACAACAATGCAGGAAGCTCTTGCTATCACGAAAACCGGCCGGAACGAGGTCCGGCCGGTTGCATTGCCCAGAGAATACGCGATCGGGCGGGCGTGGCAATTCCGCTTAACGTGCCACAGCTTGGTTCTTGCGAGCCTTATTGCCGTTTGCTTTGCGCTCGGTTGCCGTTGCGATACCTGCCGCTGAATTTGCATCGGCGATCTTGCCGGTCGCGTTATTGGGGGCTGCCTTCAACGCCGGTCGGGGACTTGACATGGCGGCCGCGGCGCGATCGGCGGGCGGATGGGCGGCATAGACTTCATTCAGGAACTCGATGAACACGTTCACCTTATTGGGCATGAACTCACGGCAGGGGTAGACCGCGAAGATGCCGACTGCGCTGGACCCGCGATACTTGGGCATGACCACCTGGAGATCGCCCGATTCGAGCTCGGCGCCGATATCCCAGGTCGAGCGAAGCGCCAGTCCGAGCCCCGATAAAAGGGCATTGCGCACGAATTCACCCGAGTTTGAGCGGATATTGCCTCTGACCCGCGCCTGCACTTGGCCCTCGGGTCCTTCCAGTCGCCAAACGTCCTGTGCGCCGGCCAGCAGGCAGTTGTGCTTTTCAAGGTCGGCGAGCGATTTGGGTTCGCCTGCATCAGCCAGATATTTGGGCGAGGCGCAAATGACGCGCGTGTCAGGGGCGAGCTTGCGGGCCACCAGCGACGAATCGCGCAACTCGCCAATGCGGATCGCCACGTCGAAGCCGTCCCGGATGATGTCGACAAAATTGTCGGTGAGGTGCATTTCGAGTTCAATGTCGGCATAGCGCGAAAGGAATTCGGGAAGGTGCGGGGCGATGTGCAGACGGCTGAACGCGGTTGGCGCCGTCACTTTCAGAATGCCGCGCGGCCTCGTATTGCGGCGGCTGACGAAGTCTTCCGCTTCCTCAATGAGGCTCAGAATGTCGACAACACGCTTGAAGTAGCCCTCGCCGGTCTCCGTCAGCGTCAGGTGGCGCGTGGTGCGCTGGAACAGGCGCGCCCCCAGGCGCTCCTCAAGCAGGCTGATGCGCTTCGAGACGACGGCCGGCGAAAGGCCCATTTCCCGGCCGGCAGCGGACATGTTGGCGGTTCGGGCCACCCGGGCGAAGATGTCGAGATCGCTGATGGCTGTCATGTTCGCTCCCCAAAATCGCTCAAAATCAACGGCAGCAAAACGGATCCGCCCGCCCCTGTTATTACCCTTTCTATCGACGATGGTGCGTCAGTGGAATAGCTAAATAATATATGATCTGTTCGGAAACATTGAAAATAAAGTGAGCGGTGGCGCCAGGGTCGCGGGGGGGAGGATCGCGGCGGGGCAGGGCGGAGCAGGGCAGAGCAGGGCAGGGCAGGGCAGGGTGACTCACTGGCAGGTGCCTCGATCGTGGACAGCGCCTTGGGATGATAGGATAGGGTGTAGAGGTGTCGAGCAAACGCAACGAGAGCGCGGCAGAGAGGCGGTCAAGCCGCGTGGGCGCAGCTGGTCGGTCAAGCTGCACGCCCGCGCCATGCGGCACTCATTGGATGCAGCACGATGAGTTGTTCGTCGGCACGCTTCACGGCCGCGACGGATCGCGTTACTCATGCTGGTATACGCGCGCGGTATAGCAATACGCCCGTCGGATAACGGACGAGGAGACCGGCCATGTCGCACATTGCACTGCCCGAGCCCGATCGCAGCGTCATTGCACGGCGCGATGCGATCGTCGCCGATCTGTCGCGGCTGATCGGTGCAGACCTGGTGATCGCCGACGAGGATGGCCGGCGCGCATTCGAGACCGATGCGTTGACGGCTTACCGGCGCATGCCGCTGGCCGTCGTGCTGCCGCGCACGACGGAAGAAGTGGTCCGCGTCATGCGCTACTGCAGCGACGCTGGCTTGAAGATCGTGCCGCGTGGAGCAGGTACTTCGCTGGCGGGAGGCGCGCTGCCCGCGGAGGACGCCATCGTCTTGTGCATCTCCAAGATGAACCGCGTGTTGGAGATCGATTACGAGGCGCGCTTCGCCAGGGTCGAATCCGGCATCACCAATCTCGCCATCTCGGAAGCCGTGGCGCCGCGAGGCTTTTTCTACGCGCCCGATCCCTCGAGCCAGCTCGCCTGCACGCTGGCAGGCAACCTCGCCATGAATTCAGGCGGCGCGCATTGCCTCAAATACGGCGTCACCACCAACAACGTGCTTGGCCTCAAGATGGTGTTGATGACGGGTGAGGTGATCGAGATCGGCGGCGCGCATCTTGATGCCGACGGTTACGATCTGTTGGGCCTCATCGTCGGTTCGGAAGGCCAATTCGGCGTCATCACCGAGGCGACAGTGCGCATCATCAAGGCGGCAGAAGGCGCCCGCCCGATGCTGATCGGCTTCAACTCCAGCGAGGATGCGGGCCGCTGCGTTTCCGCCATCATTGCTTCCGGCATCATCCCTGTCGCCATCGAGTTCATGGACAAGCCGGCGATCGAGGTCTGCGAGAGTTTTGCCAAGGCGGGCTATCCGCTGGATGTAGGCGCGCTGCTGATCGTCGAGG
>CAZLHQ010000198.1:0-5405 GCA_964559355.1 uncultured Hyphomicrobiaceae bacterium | reverse complement strand
GGAAGCTCTTTGGCCTCCGATTCGACCATCAGCACGGCCGAAGCGGTGCCGGCGACGACGAGGTCGAGCGAACTCGTCTTCATCTCGTCGACGAGCGGGTTCAGCACCAGCTTGCCATCGAGCATACCGACGCGCGCGGCGCCGATCGGCCCGAGGAACGGCACGCCCGACAGCGTGAGGGCGGCGGAGGCTGCCACAAGGGCCACGATGTCTGGGTCGTTCTCGAGGTCATGCGAAAGCACGGTCGCGACCACCTGCGTCTCGTTCTTGAAGCCCTCGGCGAACAGCGGACGGATCGGACGGTCGATGAGGCGGGAGACCAGCGTCTCCTTTTCGGTGGGGCGGCCTTCGCGCTTGAAGAAGCCGCCCGGAATCTTGCCGGCGGCGTAGGTCTTCTCCTGGTAGTTCACCGTCATTGGGAAGAAGTCGATGCCAGGCCTGACGGACTTGGCGGCGACCACGGTCGCCAGAACGCTGGTCTCTCCGTATTGCGCCAGCACGGCGGCGTCGGCCTGACGGGCCATGTGCCCGGTCTCGAGGCGGAGCTTGCGGCCGCCCCAATCGATTTCCACGCGATGAATGTCGAACATGTTCGGTCTTTCGTTTCGGTCTTCGTTTCTATTCGTCTCTATCGGCATTTTGTGCGCTGGCGTTCTAGCACAAGCGCAAGCAGCGCCGGCATCCCATTTGGAGCCGGCGCTGCGTGATCGCATCGATACGCTTGTCTTGGAGAGAAGCGCTCACCGGCCGAGCTGTCTTGCGCGTTCGCAAAAACGGATCAGCGGCGGATGCCGAGCTTCTCGATGATCTTGAGGTAACGCGCCTCGTCCTTGCCCTTCACGTAGTCGAGCAACTGACGGCGCTGGCCGACCATCTTCAGCAGGCCACGGCGCGAGTGGTTGTCCTTCTTATGCATCTTGAAATGGTCGGTCAGGTAATTGATGCGCTCGGTCAGGATGGCGATCTGCACTTCTGGCGAGCCGGTGTCGTTCGCCTTGGTGGCGTTGGACTTGATGACTTCGGCCTTGGCGGCCTTGCGCTCTGGACGGATGTCCGACATCGGGGGTCCTTTCGGGTTGTATGGGTTCTCATGGGGCACCAGGGCGCCCGGAGCGGCCACAGCCGGGATGTCGTCCAGCCGGGTCGCAAAAGCAGCAATGCGGACCCGCAAGGCCCGCATTGCTGGCGCCCTTATACACGAAGGCAAAAGGAATGCGAGCCCAATTCGGCCAAAGACGGCGAACGAGGCCGCATTAGTGAATGCCGTTCAATCGGCCGCTGCTCACCCCAGGTTGAACACCCGCGTGGGATGAAGCGCGCCCTTCTCGATCTCGCCGAGCGCGACGATGCGGCCCTTGAAGGTCGCATACATCGGACCCGACAGGATTGGCGCATCGCGGCCGCGGATCAGCACGGCACGGCCCATGGCGAGGTTGCTGGCATCCTGCTGCGACACGGCAATCTCGGGCACATCCGACAACGCCGTTTCGACCGGCAGCAGGTACTGGCCAATATCGCCACCGTTCTCCGCCAGCGCCGCCTCGCGCAGCTCATCCAGCGTCACCGCGTCGTCCTCACCGAAGGGGCCGACGCGGGTGCGCCGCAGCGCGATGACATGGCCGCGACAACCGAGCGCGCGCCCCATGTCGCGGGCGATTGCGCGCACGTAGGTGCCCTTGCCGCACTCGGCTTCGAAGACGGCCGTCGCATCATCGGGCCGATCGACAAGACGCAACGCCTCGATGACGACGATGCGCGGCTCGAGCTCCACAACTTCGCCTTCGCGCGCCAGATCATAGGCGCGGTTGCCATCGATCTTGATCGCCGAGAAGGCTGGTGGCGTCTGGCTGATCTCGCCGGTGAACTGCGGCAGCAGGGCTTCGATCTCGTCCACCGTCGGACGCTTATCGCTGCTCGCCGTCACCTGCCCTTCGGCATCGTCGGTGTTGGTTTCCTCGCCCCAGCGCACGGTGAAGCGATAGGCCTTCTCGCCATCGACAGCGAACGACACGGTCTTGGTCGCTTCACCGAACGCGATCGGCAGGATGCCCGTCGCCAGCGGATCGAGCGTGCCGGCGTGACCCGCCTTCTGCGCATCGTAGATGCGTTTCACCGCACCGAGCGCATGTGTCGACGTCGCGCCCAAGGGCTTATCGAGGATCAGCCAGCCGTGAACGGGATTGCCTTTTTTGCGTCGGGCCATTTTCTCAGGTTCTAGGTTCTAGGTTTTAGGTTTTAGGTTCTAGGGATTGGGCTCAAGGGGGACGAGGAAGGGACCAAGTTTGACGTTCAATCGTGTCCCCTAAAACCAAATCCCTGAAACCTAGAACCTACTCTTTCTCGATATCCTGCCGCACCTTGGGCGAATGCAGCAGCCGCTCGATGCGCATCGCTTCCTCGAACGTCTCGTCTTCCCGGAAGCGCACGTCGGGTGCGAACTTGAGGTTCACGGCGTGCGCCACTTCGGTGCGGATGAACTTCTTGTTGCGATCGAGCGCGGCCAGCACGGGTTTCAAATCGACGCCGCCGAGCGGCATGATGTAGGCGGTGGCGAGCTTCAGGTCCGGCGACATGCGCACCTCCGTCACGGTAATGACGTGGCTGGCGATGGTGTCGTCGTGGATCTCGCCGCGCACCAGCAGCTCGGAGAGCTTGTGGCGCACGAGTTCGCCGACGCGCAGCTGGCGCTGCGAGGGGGCATTGGGGCCGGCTGCGCCCCTGGCTCTTTGTCTGCTGGTCATCTCATCTCCTTCCGCGCCGGGATGGGACCGGCAGCGGCGGTTGGTCGAGCCGCACGGCTCGCGTCGGCCGAGTCAATAGCGCGCCAAGTGGACATCGTGAAGCGGGAATCTGACTGTGCGACGAATCAAATCGCAAGCGCGGCGCCGGACCGTGCAAGCGCGTCAGCTGGCACTCTCGCAGCCAGGAGCTGAACGAACGCCCTGCGATCCTCCGGCGTCGGGAAGGCCTCGTTGGGTATGAATAAATACGAGTTGCCGTGAACGAGGATGAGGCCCTCTGGCTCGGCGAAAACCTGATGGAAGCCCGGCCAGTGCAACAGGTATTCGAGGTTTCGGCTTGCATATCGCAGTCCGCTTTCCTCAGCAGTCATCGTCCAGTCGACCTTGTCGCCCACGCGGCGTGATTGTGAAGTGCGCATCTGGCGAACGATGGCAAGCAATACAGCCAAGAACGTCACAAAAATGAAAAGTGAAACAGCTCCGGCAACGGTATCGCACGACACGCCGAATGTTCGTGCGAGGCGTTCGTAGAGTGCTATCTGTTGCTCAGGAAAAAGTAAGTTCGGCACCCAAACAATGATCATAAAGAGTGCTGCGATTCCCCAGATGCGCTTGAACAAGCCACCGTGAGACTTTCCCAAGCCGCGGCGTTGCATGCGGATCTGCTCTGCATGAGACAGCGGGAAAGACATGCTCTCAAATGCTGCCTCGGCCATCCCCGTCTCTCCAGACCTCGCACGCATGCGTTCCGACGTCGCATCGTTGATCCAGAGACGAAAATTTTCGGTTACGCGGAAGGGTAGACAAACAGTTAAGCCGAATGTCGCTCAGCAAAACGGCGGTGGCATTGCTTGCCGCCGCCGCTTTGTCTCCATAACGACCGAATGTGCTCCTTACAGCGTGCACTCGACCACCTCGACGCTCAAGCACTCGATCTCGTCGTCCTGCTGGTCATCTCATCTCCTTCCGCGCCGGGATGGGACCGGCAGCGGCCATACACGAATCATATGGCGTGCGTGGATATCACGCGCAACGAATTCACCCGATTGCAATCACATAAACGTCCTGCCCGCTCACCGCCTTGATCCGCGCGGCCAGTCCGTCGGCAAGGGCGCGTTGCCCGGCGTCATCGATTTTTTCACCTTCGAACCAGACCTGCAGCCCCGGCATCTCGTCGGATATCACGACGACGGCGCCCGAAGGAGCATGCCGCAAACGCAGCGTGCCCCAGCCGTCCTCGCGCGCCAATTCCGGCGTGACGAGCAACGCAAGCATCTCTTGCGAGAGTTCGAGAAACCGTCCGTCCTCACGTTTTATCAGGAACTCGGCCATACCTGCCCTTGCAACTGCTCGAAATGATTTCGGCGGCGGCATTGCTTGCCGCCGCCGCACTGTATCCATGACAACCGAATGCGATCCTTACAGCGTGCGCTGGATGATCTCGACGTTGAAGCACTCGATCTCGTCGCCCTCGCGGATGTCCTGGTAATTTGCGAAGGCCATGCCGCATTCCTGACCGGCCGGCACCTCTTTGACATCGTCCTTGAAGCGCTTCAGCACCGACAGCGTGCCTTCGTGAATGACGACCTTGTCGCGCAGCAAGCGCACCTTGGCGCCGCGCTCGACCTTGCCCTCGGTGACGAGGCAGCCCGCAACCTTGCCGACCTTGGTGATGTTGAACACCTGCTTGATGGTGGCGTAGCCGAGGAAGTTCTCTTTCTTGGTCGGCGCGAGAAGTCCCGACATCGCCGATTTCACATCGTCGACCAGATCGTAGATGATCGAGTAGTAGCGGATCTCGACGCCATCACGGTCGGCCGCCGACTTGGCTTGTGCGTTGGCACGCACATTGAAGCCGACCACCACGGCCTTCGACGCATTGGCGAGTGCGATGTCGCTCTCGGTGATGCCGCCGACACCCGAGTGCACGATGCGCGCCTCGACCTCGTCGGTGCCGAGCTTTTTCAATGCGCCGGCAATCGCTTCCACCGAGCCCTGCACGTCGCCCTTGACGAGCAGCGAGAACTCCTTCTTTCCCGCCTCTTTCAAAGACTGCATCATCTGCTCGAGTGTACGCGGTGCTGCCGCCGAGCCCAGCGCCTCGCGACGCTTGCGAACGCGATAGTCGGTGATCTCGCGGGCGCGCGCCTCGTTCTCGACGACGGCGAACTGATCGCCAGCCTCCGGGGCGGAGTCGAAGCCCAACACCTCGACGGGAACCGAGGGACCGGCCGCATCGGTGTTCTGCCCCTTGTCGTCGATCAGCGCGCGAACGCGGCCCCACGAAGAGCCCGCGACAACGATGTCGCCGACACGCAGCGTGCCGCGCTGGACAAGCACGGTGCCGACCGGGCCGCGACCGCGCTCCAGCTTGGCTTCGACCACAATGCCCTCGGCCGAGCGGTTCGGGTTGGCCTTGAGATCGAGAATTTCCGACTGTAGGTGGATCGCTTCGAGCAGCTTGTCGAGGTTCAGGCGCTTCAGGGCCGACACCTCGACCTCGAGCGTTTCACCCGACATGCTTTCGACCACGATCGAGTGCTGCAACAGCTCGTTCCTGACGCGGCTCGGATCGGCCTGCGGCTTGTCGATCTTGTTGATGGCGACGATCATTGGCACGCCGGCAGCCTTGGCGTGATTGATGGCTTCCACCGTCTGCGGCAT
>CAZLHQ010000197.1:0-5466 GCA_964559355.1 uncultured Hyphomicrobiaceae bacterium | reverse complement strand
AAGCTGACGGCGTATTCAGCGCCGCGGTAGATTTCGGTGTGGCCCTTCAGGCGGCCGTAACCCTTGACCTCAGTGACGGTCATGCCTTGCAAGCCGAGATCCGTAAGTGCGGCACGCACCTCCTCGAGCTTGAAGGGCTTGATGATCGCGGTGATGAGCTTCATGCGAAGACCCTTTTCAATATATGAAACGTTACGTCAGGCGCCCCCTGCTCTCCCCTTGACCTCGGCAGTGCCGCGTCGAGGGCCTGTGAACGTCGACGGGGCTCCTAGAGTCAAGACCCATGCCAGTTGTTGTGCCGCGCGATAGCACATTGTTTCTGCTATAATTATTGGCGCACACCGACATCCCGCACCGACTTCGGCGCAGGCTGTGTGCACAATTTTTGTGCAAATATCAATGATTGCCTAATTATTTGACCTGAAAGTCGGTCGCCCGCTGCCGCATCAGTCCCTCTTGCACGGTGGAGGCGATCAGCGTGCCATCGCGCAGATAGAGGCTGCCGCGGCAAAACCCGCGCGCGCCGGCTCCATTGGGGCTGTCCTGGGCATACAAGATCCAGTCGTCCCACAGGAACGGTCGGTGGAACCAGAGGGCGTGATCGAGGCTCGCCAACTGCATGTCGGCATCAAACAGCAGCTTGCCGTGAGCCACGAGCGCGGTGTCGAGCAGCGTAAAATCCGATGCATAGGCCAGCACGCCCTGATGTACGCGCGGATCGCTCGGAAGAGTGCCGTTCGGCTTCAACCAGATGTGCTGCACGGGTTCGCGCGGCTCCCGCTTCATGTAGCGCGACAGGTCGACGGGCCGCATATCGATCGGCCGCTCGCGGCTCCAGTAAGCGCGCATGTTTGCAGGCAGCTTGTCGACGAGGAGCGCGAACAGCTCGTTGGCGGAAGCCAGTTCCTCCGGCTGCGGCACATTCGGCATCGGCGCACGATGATCGAGCCCGGGCTCAGGATCGTGGAAGGATACGCCCATCACGAACATGATGCGGCCGTGCTGGACGGCCTTCACGCGCCGTGTCGAAAAGCTCCCCCCATCTCGCGTGCGCTCAACTTCATAGAGGATCGGGTGGCTGGGATCGCCGCCAAGCAGGAAATATGCATGCAGGGAATGGGCGATGCGCGGCGGCTCGACCATGCGGATTGCCGCCATCAAGGCTTGACCCAGCACTTGGCCGCCATAAACGCGTTGCCAGCCGTCCTGCGGGCTGGTGCCGCGAAACAGGTTGTCGTCGAGTTGCTCGAGGTCGAGTATCGACAAAAGACTTTGCAAGGCGGTCAAGGGCAACCTCCGGGTGGACAGCGGCGCCCGCACGGGGCAATTCTTCTCAAGATCGGGGTGCCGGCGAACGCGGCCTCGCATCTGGTCCACACCGCTGGCGACGGCATGTGCCAACGCTGCATCCGAGCCAGTTACGACCGTTCACATTGCCGGCAGAAGGACGTGGTTTGCTGAGCGGTGTCAAGGCACCCGCTTTCGTCGCATGGCAGTTTGGGCGCATGACAGCCGGGCGTGGCCTGCATGGCAGGGCACCGGGCTCATTTGGAAGGTAAGGGCGACGAGAATCCCATGAGTACGACCGCGACACAACGCTATGACGTCATCATTTCAGGTGGCAGCTATGCCGGGTTGGCGCTCGCGCTGGCTCTTGCCCAAGGGCTCGAGGGCATCAACATCGCCGTGCTCGACCCGCGCGCCCGCGAACCGGGCGCTCCGCTACCCGATGATCCACGCGCCTTCGCACTGTCGGCGTCCTCGAAGAACCTGCTGCAGACGATCGGCATCTGGCCGATGATTGCCGACACCGCACAGGCGGTGGCCGAAATCGAAATCACCGATTCCGAACTCGACGCCGGCATTCGCCCCACGCTGCTGACCTATGCCAACACGACGAGCGACGGTGACGCGGCCTCCTTCATCGTGCCCGGTGCGCCGCTGCTTGCCGCGCTCGATCAAAAGGCCGCCACGACCAGCGGCATCACGTTCTACACCGGCACAGCGCGCGACTTCGCATCGGGGCCACACGGCGCCTCCGTCATTCTCACCGATGGCCGCTCGATCAACGGTTCTCTGGTGGTTGCCGCCGAGGGTCGCCGCTCGGCACTGCGCGATGCGGCCGGCATCAAGCTCGTCGGCTGGGGCTACGATCAAACCGGCATCGTCGTGACCGTCGCACACGAACGGCCGCACGAGGGGCGCGCGGTGCAGCACTTCCTGCCGTCGGGCCCGTTCGCCATCCTGCCGCTGCCCGGCAACCGCTCTTGCATCACCTGGTCGCAATCGACGAAAGAGGCGCAACGCATTCTCGCATTGGAGGATGATGCGTTTCTTGCCGAAATCGAGCAGCGCTTCGGCGGCAAGCTTGGCCCGCTCACGCTAGCGGGGCCGCGCGCAGCCTGGCCGCTGTCGATGCATCTGGCGCGCAGCTACATCGCTCCGCGGCTGGCGCTGGTGGCCGACACTGCGCACGGTGTCCACCCGATCGCCGGGCAGGGTCTCAACCTCGGTCTGCGCGACGTGGCGGCGTTGGCGGAGGTGGTGGCAGAGGCGATGCGGGTTGGCCTCGAACCCGGCAATGCAGAGACTCTGCGCCGCTATGAACGCTGGAGGCGCTTTGACAGCACGTTCTCGACCTTTGCCTTCGACGGGTTGAACCGCCTGTTCTCGAACGACTGGACGCTGCTGCGCGCGGCACGCGACCTGGGGCTTGGCCTCGTCGACCGTATGCCGGCCATCAAGCGTATGCTGGTCAGCGAAGCAGCCGGAATGACCGGCGACTTGCCGCGGTTGCTGCGCGGCGAGGCCTTGTGACAGCGCCGGTGAAGGCGCGTCACGGCTCCCAGACCGTATCGCCCGTTTCACGCTCGGCGGCCTCACGCATGAGCCGATCCTCCTCGTCGTCGCTGGCCGCGACGGGCATCACCACCGTGACGCGCCCGCCAGCTACATCGACAACCGGCACGCAAGCCTTCGTGAAGGCAATGAACTCGGTCTTTTGCGATGCGCTGAGCCGCACTTCGAGCAGATCGCCGGCACCGAAATTCTGCACCGCCACCACCTCGCCTAGCACGCGGCCATCGGGCGTGACGGCGGCAAGCCCGATGAGGTCGGCATGATAGAAATCATCATCGTCGGCAGGCTCGGGTAATGCAGCGCGCATGACGTAGAGCTTGCGTCCTTTCAATGCCTCGGCGCCGTTGCGGTCGGCCACGCCCTTGACGCGCGCAATCACGCCCTTGGGCGTCACGCGCAGCACCTTGAGCGTCAACGCGCCAGCTCCCGCCGCATCGGTCAGCGGGCCGTAGCTGGTGATCGCCGTGGGCTCACCAGTAAACGTGCGCACGATCACGTCGCCGCGTATGCCGTGCGCGCCGGCGATCTCGCCCAGAAGAATGCGTTTGCCGCTATCGCTCAAGGTCTCATTCCATAGCAGCGGCGCGCGGGCCGCCATTCACGCATCATCAATTCGGCAGGGCGCCAAGATACGTCATCGTCACTTCGACCGGGTGGCCGCCAACATCGGTGACGGTCGTCGTCACCGGCGAGGCGCGTGCAAACGAGCCGACGATCTCAATAGTGGCCCCTTCCGGGCCCGCCGAAAAGCCGGTGATCAAAGTGCCATCGGCAGGCACATGCAGGCGCAGATGCACCGAGTTCAGCTCCGTCTCGGGGTCGAAATCGTAAGACCCCATGAACACCGCCCCCCACCGGTCCGAGCCGAGGATCTTGCCATTGCGCAAAACCGCCAGCGCGCTGCCCACATCGCCCGCATCACCCGACACGTTCGAGCGGTATTCGAGGTTGTATAAGCCTTCGTCAATCATCTTCGATCTTCTCTTTACACTCCGCAGCTCGGCAGCAAGCACCTTGGGTGGAAGTTGCTGCAGCACACGCAGATAGGCGGCGACCGGTCCAGGCAGTTGCGCTTCCCCGCTCGCCCAATGCGTGACGGTCCGCGGGCTAACGTCGATCAATCTGGCCAGCTCGGTCTGCTTAAGACCGAGCCGTTCGAGAATTTCCTTGAGGCTTAGATTCGACATTGCCAAGAATAGCATAAATTGCGCTTTACGCAATTATTTCTATTTGCATGATTTACTGTGAAATGGAAAAGAACCTCGTCCTATTGCAAGAAAAAGCCCGCCAGTAACCCGGCGGGCTTGGAATCATCGCAATCGATACTTGGCCAAAGCAGGACATGGCCTGCTGCTGTGTCAGCCGCAGGGCTCAGCTCGCGGATGCCTCTTCAGCGGCCTTCTTGGCAGCCTCGGCCTTTTCGGCCTCCAGCTTCATGCGCTCCTGCGCCTTCTTCTTCGGCTGCGCCTTGGCGACCGAGGTCTTGGCGGTGCGCTTCATCAGACCAGCCGCATCGAGGAAGCGGGCGACGCGATCTGTCGGCTGCGCGCCAACCGACAGCCAATGCTTGCAGCGGTCGAGATTGAGATTGATGCGCGCGGGGTTGTCCTTCTTCAGCATCGGATCATAGGTGCCGATCTGCTCGATATAACGGCCGTCGCGCGGCGAGGTCGAATGTGCGGCGACGATGTAGTAGTAGGGCCGCTTCTTGGCGCCGCCACGGGCGAGCCGGATTTTCACTGCCATTGATGTCGTCCTTTCAAGATCGTTCGAGTTCGCTTCAGTTGATCGGTCAGCCCTCACCCGCTTGGGCAAAGGAAATTCTCGTCATCGCTTCTTCTTGCCGGGCACGCCTGGGAAGCGCGGCATACCGGCGCCGCCCATTCCCGGCAGACCGCCACCCAAGCCAGGAAGCTTCGGCATGCCGCCGAGCCCGCCCATGCCGGGCAACCCGCCGGGCAGGCCCTTGGGCAGCACGCCACCAGCTCCCGCTGCGCCACCCTGCGCGATCGCATCCTTCAGTTCTTGCGGCAGCTGCTCGAGTGCGCGCGGATCGAGCTTGGCCAGCTCTTCCTGCATCGCCGCCAGCTCAGCCGCACTCGGCTGCGCGCCGCCACCCATACCCTTCATGCCGAACATGCCGCCCATCTTGCTCATCAACCCGCCCTTGCCGCGCATGGACTTCATCATGTCGGCCATGGCCATGTGCATCTTGAGCAGCTTGTTGATGTCGGCTGGCGACGTGCCCGAGCCCGCCGCGATGCGCCGCTTGCGCTTGCCGTCGAGCACCTTCGGGTTGCGCCGCTCGTGCGGGGTCATCGACGAGATGATCGCGCGCTGACGCTTGAACTCGCGCTCCAGGCCCTTCTCGTTGATCTGGCCTTTGAGCTTGGCGACACCCGGCATCATGCCCATGACGCCACCGAGCCCGCCCATTCGCTCCATCTGCAACAGTTGCTCGGCCATGTCCTCCAGATCGAAGGCGCCCTTGCGCATCTTCTGCGCAATCTCCTGGGCCTTCGCCATGTCGACATTCTGCGCGGCCTTCTCAACCAGGCCGACGATGTCGCCCATGCCGAGGATGCGGCCGGCGATGCGCTTGGGATC
>CAZLHQ010000196.1:0-5467 GCA_964559355.1 uncultured Hyphomicrobiaceae bacterium | reverse complement strand
CCACCGTCGCGTCCTCGCGGATGCGGCTGATATAGGTGGCGTCCTCGCCGGCCGCTTCCTGGGGCGTGATGTAGCCGCCGGGCTCGCGCTTGTCGAACACGAGGCAGCCTGGCGCCTCGCGCAGGATTTCACGCGCTTCGTCTGCTGTGATCGGGTTCTCGAACTCGACGTTCACGGACTCGCAGTGGCTGACGAACACGGGCACGCGCACGCACGTCGCCGTCACTTTGATGCGCGGATCGAGGATCTTCTTCGTCTCCGCCACCATCTTCCATTCCTCTTTCGTGTAGCCGTCCTCCATGAAGACGTCGATGTGAGGAATGCAGTTGAAGGCGATCTCCTTGGGGAACTTCTTTGGCGCCACCTCGGTGCCGGGCACATACTTGGCCTTGGTCTGCTGCCACAGCTCGTCCATCGCCTCCTTGCCGGCGCCGGAGACCGATTGATAGGTGGAAACGACGATGCGCTTGATGGTCGCTGCATCATGGAGCGGCTTCAACGCCACCACCATCTGCGCGGTCGAGCAGTTGGGGTTGGCGATGATGTACTTCTTGGTGTAACCGGCAATCGCCTCGGGGTTCACCTCGGGCACGATCAGCGGCACGTCCTGGTCGTAGCGCCAGCACGAGGAGTTATCGATGACGACGCAGCCCTGCTGGCCGATCTTGGGCGCCCACTCCTTGGAGACAGACGAGCCCGCCGACATCAGGCAGAAGTCGATGCCCCTGAAATCGAAGGTGTCGAGATCGCGACACTTGAGCGTCTTGTCGCCATAGGAAACCTCCGTGCCAATCGAACGGCGGGAGGCAAGCGCGATGACCTCGTCGGCCGGAAATCGGCGCTCGCTGAGCACGTTCAGCATCTCGCGGCCCACGTTGCCAGTTGCGCCGACGACAGCGACCTTATAGCCCATGACGTTCAGTCCTTGCGTGTGTGTGGTTGCAGGCATCGCGCCTGCTCGGGCGGAGCGGCGCTGAGGCGCCTTCAAGCGCGATCCCTTACGCGGGGTTTGGCCAGGATTCAAGGTGATCTCTGGTGGCAGGCCAAGTTGGTCGCGGTGTCGCTCGGCCCGGCCGCGGATCGTATAGGGCCACCGAGGCCCGACCGGCTTCAGCCCTGCGCCCGCTGCAATGCTCCTATGTCCGACGGAATTCATGCTGATGCCACGTTCGCCGACACAATACCGGGCGCGCTGCCTAACGTTGCCGCGGTTTCAAACAATGATGGGAAAAAGAAGATGGATCAGAGCCATAAGTTGAGTTCCGCGACGATTTTTCTGCATTGGACGCTGGCCTTGGGCATGATTGGCATGCTGGTTTTCGGCCTGGTGCTGGAAGACATGCCCAAGAGTGACGCCAAATCGGCGCTGGTCTGGTGGCACAAGGGGCTTGGCGTCGCCATCCTGGCATTTGCGCTGTGGCGGTTCGGCTGGCGGCTTGTCGAAGGGATGCCGAAGCCGGTCGCGCCGATGCCTTCATGGCAGCAGCGCGTGTCCGCCGCCACCCACGGTTTTCTGCTGCTGGGTACGCTCGCCATGCCGATCTCGGGCATGATGATGTCGCTTGGCAGCGGTCGCAACGTCGACGTGCTGGGCCTGTTCGTCATTCCGGAAATCGGCAAGATCGAGTGGATGGACAAGGCCGGTCACATCATCCATGGGGCGGGCGGCAAGCTGTTGATCGCAGCCATCCTCCTGCACGTTGTCGGCGCGCTGAAGCATCACCTTGTCGATAAGGACGCAACGCTTGCTCGCATGATCGGGCGACACAGCGCCACGCGGATGGAGGCGGCGCGGCAAAACTGAGTCTTCCTTGGCGATCGGTCGTTCTGCTAATTGCGGCCAAGGTCCGCTGACATATGTTTCTTGCAGAAGCGATCGATCGGCCAATCCGGGAGAAGCAACATGCGTGGCCTGAGCCGAAAGTCGGGGAAGGTTTTGTTGTTCGGACAGACGTTCGCCTTTGCGGCACTGGTGGCTCTTTTGCCATCGGTCGACGCGGCCGCGGATGAAAGAGCACCGGTGCCGGATGCAGGCATTTGGATGTCCGAGGCGGATATTCGTGCCGCGTTCGATGGCGCCACGCTGGAGGGCAAGTACGGTTCCGGCCGGCCGTTTTCGGAAACTTACGGCAAGGACGGGCGCATCCAATACCGCGAGCGCGGCACCGTTATTGGCGGACGCTGGTCGGTTGAGGCCGACACGTTCTGCACCATCTACGACACCGACCCGACCGGCGGCTGCTATCGCGTCATCGCGGTCACCGGCAATTGCTACGAGTTCTATTTCATTGCTCGCAGCGAGGAGCAGGCGCGCCAACATCAGCAGCAGCCGGCGTGGACGGCACGCGGATCAGTTGTTGGCAGGCCCGGCACTTGCGCCGATCAGCATAGCGTTTGACGGGGCAAACGCGCTTTTGATCTCGGGCGTGTTGGTTACGCCGAACCGCCTACACTGCCCACACCTCGGCGAAACAATCGTCAGTCCAGCACGCGGCCGAACAGCCAGGCGATGGTCTCTACGATGGCGCCTTGTTCTATCACGCCTTCGACGATCTCTGGATCTGCAACCAGATCGAAGGTGGCGATGAGGCTTTCTACCCGCATCCAGTGGAAGGTCCGCCCGCTTGCCTCGTTGGTCAGGATCTTGTGCGCGCGCACGATGCCGGTCAGCAGCGCGATCGGTTCGGGTGGCGTATCGTTGTCGTTGTCGCCCCCGGGTGAAGCGGTGTTGACAGTTTCGGCTTCACCGTCGCCAAACAGGCCAATTGGGATGAAGGCTTGCGCCGCGATGCGTTGGCCTTCGCCGAGGTCAGGCAGGCTTTCTGCGCTCGCGTGCAGCTTGAGATCGCGGCAAAAGCCGCAGATGCGGCAGGTCCATACTGCGGGCAGAGGGCGGCCTGAGTGGGCGGCAAAATCGATCGCGTCGAACACCAGCGGAAAAGCATCGCTGCCGATTTTTCCGTCCGACAAGACCCAACCGTATAACAGGCCTTCGTGCGCGTTGTCCTCGGGCCGCTCGATTGCCGCCGTGATATGCATGGCAACCCTGCTATCACCTTCGAAGAAAGGGGTGAGGCCGATGATGTCGCTGGCGCCGGCCTCGCCCTCGCCCTCGGCTGCTGCGAGATGAAACCAAAGCTCGGCGCCCGTGCGCGAGCGCCAGATGGCGTATTCGCATGCCTCGCATGAGAACCGCTCGCGCGTTTGCGCCGCAAGCGCGATGACCCGCGCCTGGAAGTCCTCGGCGTTCTCGAACACGAAGCCTATGCTGGAAAGGTTGCTCGCCATCGGCCGCTTACGCGATCCGCGCCAGGCGATGCGTTTGCACAGCCGCGCCAAGCTCGCGCACACGGGCGATGAAAGTTGCGCGCAGCGCGTCGTCGATCTCGTAGATGTTGTTGGTCACGATCTCGCCGAAGGGTTCGGGAAACACGTATTTGTCATAGCCGTCGGAGCCTTCGATGAAGTCGAACATCCGGCCTTTGCGCACGTTCTCGTAATAGATCGCGAGCTTGCCGACGTAATCCTTGTAGGCGACGGCCTCGATGGCATTGAACTGCGCTTCCTCCGAAACCAGGAAGGCAAGCCGGCGGCGGATATAGCCGAAGATGGCGATCTCGCGTTCGGTGGTGATCACGCGTTGCCCGGTCTGGTGGAGATTGAGGCTGATGCCCTTGCCGCCACCCTGCGGGTCGGCTTGCAGCTTGCGAACCACCGGCATCACGAGGCTTTCCTCGAACGCGGTTTTCACCATCGGCGCATAGTAGCGCTCGATTGCCGCGGCGCGGACGTTGCGAATGCCGATCTGCTCGAGCGCGAAGCGGCAAAAGCCCTGCGAGGGCGCGCGGGCTTCTTCGACCAGCACCTTGCGCAACCGCCGCCGGACGAGACCCACGTGTGCGGCCTCGGCCATGGCGCCCGGGTCGAAATGACTCTTGGTGATCGAAAGCAGCGTTTCGAGCATCTCGTCGTCAGCCAGGCCGGCGCCGGCAATGGTCTCCAGGTCGAGCGTGAAGAACGGCTCGGCATCCATCATGTTGGGGGCGTCGCTATCGACGTGGAAGGCATAGACGATGCCGTTGGTGATGATGCCGAGTTTGACGGTCGCGAGTGCATTGAAATAGCCCGAGAGCTGGCCGGTGTGGTCGGCAAGATCGGCGCCGGCCCGTTTGACCTCAATGGCGATGATGGGATCGCCGCCGCGCAGAATGGCGAGATCGACCTTGTTGGATTTCTCGTCAGTGAAATCTGCCGCGTGCTCGGGATAGACCTCGTAGGGGTTGGTGAAGTCGTATCCCAATAGTCCGAGGAACGGCAGCACCAGATACAACTTGGTGCTTTCCTCGTTGCTGCAAGCCGGCATCAGGCAGACCGATCGTTTGGCAATGGCCAACAGGCCGCTGCGCAGCTCGTTCAGCGTCGTCATCAAAGGTGCTCCCTCGCCGCCCGCAGGCCCGCAACCGGACACCAGGCGAATCACCGTTGATTGTCGCACGGGCGCCGCCACCGGGCGACGGCGCGTTAGACTTCATCAACGGCCCAATTGCCAGGCCAGTCTATCGCACAGGGTGGTGGTCGGCATGCAGCAGCTAGAGCCTGATCGCCCTCGATGGAAACGCATGCGTTTCCATCGAGGGCGTGAATCAGACTCTCAATCAAGGACTTAGAGCAGGCCACTGCGGCACGAGGCGATTCCATGTAAGTTGAACCTGCTCTAGGGCCGGTCTATCGGCGAATTAACGAGGCGGCAGCGCTTCTCTTTTATGATCCGCCTTCTGGCTGTTTGAACAGGAGAGCGGTGTTGTCATGACAACCTTCGGCTACCTCTTCCTGTGGGCGCTGGCACTGATAGGCGCGTTACTGGTTGGCCTCGCCTCGCATTACTCTCACGCCCACCTGCGGGCCTATCCCGACAAGCTGATCGACGGCTTCCGCTGGCGCGATCATTTCCTGAACGGCCAGCTCAACGACAGTTACGTTTGGTGGGGTCAATATGACGAAGCTGGCTGGTGGGAGTTCGACAGCGTACGCAATTACCTGTCGCACGCAGCACTGCCCGTCATGCTGGTGCTGGGCTACGGGCTGGCGTGGTGGGGCGACCGAGCCGCGGTTGTTGCAACAACCTGTGATCGGCTCGGCGCTGTCGGCATCACGCCGCTGTTTTGCATGTGATGCCGAGGCAAGCGGCGCGCGTCACGACGCGAGCGCTTCCATTTCCTTGAGAATGGCGGAGCCCATCTCGGCAGTGCCGACTTTTGTCATGCCGGGTTGCATGATGTCGCCCGTGCGCAACCCCTTGTCGAGAACGCGGGAGATGGCGGCTTCCACCATGTCGGCCTCCTTGCCGAGGTCGAACGAGTGGCGCAGCGCCATCGCGAACGAGGCGATCGTCGCAATCGGGTTGGCGAGGCCTTGGCCGGCAATGTCGGGCGCGGAGCCGTGCACGGGCTCGTAGAGCGCCTTGCGC
>CAZLHQ010000195.1:0-5486 GCA_964559355.1 uncultured Hyphomicrobiaceae bacterium | reverse complement strand
ATTCCAGACCGCTCACACCGAAAAGAGGATGCCGCGTGCAGGTTCTCGTCCGCGATAACAACGTCGATCAAGCCCTCAAGGCGCTCAAGAAGAAGATGCAGCGCGAGGGTATTTTCCGCGAGATGAAGCTCCGGAACTATTATGAAAAGCCCTCCGAGAAGAAGGCCCGTGAGCAGGCGGAAGCCGTGCGCCGCGCCCGCAAGCTTGCCCGCAAGCGCGCCCAGCGCGAGGGTTTGCTGCCCGCCAAGGCCGCCCCCACGCGCACGCGTTGATGTGGTCGCCTTCAGGGAAGCCTTAGGGCTGCTCCCTGCAACGGCCAACCGCAGCAACCTTGCTGACGCAAGCACCAACCGGCAAGCCCGCACGGATAGGTTCCGCTGCGGGCTTTTTGGCGTCCGCGGCTTCATTCATGGCCGCGCGCCACTTCCCTGCACCCGACGCATCGGCTCAGCCGGCTGACGCAAGCGCTCGATCCACGCCTGGATGGCGTCGTAGGAGCCGAACAAGCCATGGTCGGAGTGACCAGCGCCCGGCACCGTCACCAACTCCTTCGGCGCACGCGCCATCGCATAGAGCGCCCGCCCCATGCCGACCGGAATGACCTCGTCGGCCTCGCCGTGCACGATCAGCATCGGTATGTCGAGCCGCGCGATATAGTTCGCCGTTTCATAGCGATCGTGCAGGAAGATGCCGGCTGGCAGGTATGGGTAATGCAGCCGCGCCACGTCGAGGATCGAAGTGTAAGGTGCATCCAGAATGAGCCCGGCGACCGGCTTTTCCACCGCCACCTGCACGGCGACGCCGGTGCCGAGGCTTTCTCCATAGATGAAGATGTCGTCGGCACGCACGCCCCGCGCAACAAGCGCATCGTAGGCTCGCTTGCCATCAGCCACGTTGGCGCGTTCGGATGGTTTGCCAGTGGAGCCGCCATAGCCCCGGTAGGTCATCATGAAGACGCCCCGGCCCGCCTCCATGTACCGGCGAATGCGCTCGGCGCGGTTGTAGAGCGAGCCGCCGTTGCCATGGAAATAAAGCAGCGTCGGTTGGCCGGGATGAGCCTTCGCCCACCACGCCAGCACCACCGCGCCGTCGTCGGTCGCGATTTCGACTTCCTCGACCCCGACCAGCCCCGCCTCATGCGGCGGCACCCGGTCACGCGCGGGGTAATACATGAGACTTTGCTCGATCACCCGCGCACCGGCGATGGCGGCGACGGCGACCAAGGTGGCGATGGCAACGAGAGTGAGCGCCCAGTTCATATCATCTCATGGTCAAAGTTCGCGTTGTGAAGCACATCGACATGCGACGGCACCGACGAATCGCCGCCAGGGCCTCACTGCCGGCGGTCAAGCCAAGCATATCGTTCACAGGGTATCGAAGCATTTGACCAGATTCTTGGCCCGCTCCGGCCCCGGCAGATGGCCAAACGGCGAACCGCCGCTGTTGGCCAGGAACGGCGCGAAGCTCAGCACGTCGTCACGGCTGAAGCTGCCGGTATCGCGGCCATGGCGGATCGCCCAGCAATCTGCGTCGGTTTCCATCGTCAAGCTGGTCTGGAACCAGTGACCGAGCACATGATGGGCGCATTCGTGCTTGTAGAAGAAGATCTGCAGCTTATCGGGCAGTCGGCCAATGATGTGCGGGTCGATGGCTATAACCGGAACCTTGTTGACGACACCGGCGCGGCCGACATCCCCAAGGTTCGCCACCTGCATGGTGTGCACCGCGACGCCGCGGATGTCCTTGCAGCTCATCGCCCTTCCGGCAATCACCGTCTCACCGCGCACACCGCTGTTTTGCTCGTCACCCGGTAACACCGCCGCGACATCGCGCGCGAAGGCCGCACCCCACCACAGCGTGAATGCGGCAAATGCCCCGTATGCCAATCTTCGCAGCATGTCCGCACCACTCCCGGGCAGGCGCACTGATCGGGGTCAGCTTCTTCCGAACCGGCCCGCCCTGTCAACGCAGCGAAAAGCCGCCCAAGCAGGCTCCACTTTGGCGGAACCGCGTGGAACGCTGGTCGGCTGCTCCAAATCCTCATGATTGTCCCGCTGTCGCGTGCGGGTCTATCGGCGCGCTTCCGCATGCTGCGCCAGAAACGGCCAGACATGCTTTTCATAAAGCCCGTCCCGGGTCAGCGTCGAATGGTCGGAGCCCACCATGCGGGCCAGAGTCTTGGGCTGACGTGCCCGCGCATAGAGCCGTTCGGCGTGCGCATAGGGGATCACCGTGTCACGGTCGCCGTGAGCGATGAGGACCGGCATGTTCACCTGCCCAATGACATCGATCGACACGAAGCGATCCTTCATAAGTAGCCGCACCGGCGCCCAGGGAAAGCGTTCAGCGGCGACATCGACGATGGCCGTGTAGGGCGCCTCGAGCACCAGCGCCCGCGCGACGACTTTCGCCGCCAGCGCCACCGCAACGCCACTTCCGAGCGACAGGCCGTGAATGACTATCTCTTGCGGGCGATGGCCTTTACCGATCAGCCAGTCATAGGCCGCGCGCGCATCGCGCTTCAAACCGAGCTCGCTGGGGCTGCCGGTGGAGCCCGGATAGCCGCGATAGGATATGGCGAGCACGCCAGCGCCACGTTCGAGGATGCGTTTCCAACGCCACGTCATGCGCTCCAAGCTGCCACCCTTGCCGTGCAGAAACAGAAACACCGGTTGGCCGGGCTTCGACGGCGCAACGTACCAGCCAGCAATGGTTTCGCGATCGACCGTGGTGATGGCAACGCGCTGACTGCCGGCGATGGCGAGTGCGCCGAGCGCTGCAAGTCCGCCGGTATCGCGTGGTGTGTAGACCAGTTCCGCTTGAAAGCCATACATGGCCGCCACGACGCTGGAATACGCCAGAACCGGCGCTGCCATGGCCGATGCCACCCAGACCTTCCAGCGTCGCCTCATTGAACCTCTCTCGATTGGCGAACTGACGATACGCTCGCAAATGCTCTCCTGCTCATCAATCTGAACAAGCGAATGTGGTTCTCGCGTGGCTCACGCCGAGTCGCCGGCAACGACGCAAACTACCGATGGATCCAACAATTCCGACAGCTGGTTGCAGCTTGGTGTCGGGGCTGCGGAACGGGCGGCTCCCTGATGCCGGTCAGGATCGCAATCGGCTTTGAAATTGAATTGCTCTCGGCGAGGTCACTTCATGGGATCGAGTTCCAGTGAGTCGTCAAAAATCAGAAAATACCAGGAATCAGTGATATGAAATTTGGAAAATCGATAGCGCCAGCCATGTTGCTTGCTGGACTGACTTGGATGCCCACTGATAATGCCGTGGCAGGAAGCCTGAAGGACGAGCCGATTGCGGCTCAGATTGCGCCGCACTATTTCCGCCTGGAAGCAGGAATTGCGTGGTCGAGCATCGACAAGGGAACCTGGGTTTCGCCGGGCGGCGAGCGCGGCAACTGGGCGTTCGATGATGACCGCGCCTTTTACGGTTCGATCGCCGTCGGCCGCAATCTCATGCGCGGTGTCCGTGGTGATCTCTCATTCGGAATGAACAGGGGGCAGGACTATGACGGCTGTCACATTCCCGGCGGTGGTGGCAATGTCCCCGACTGCGGCGATGCCAGCGTTTCGACCTCCGTCGACACCCATCTGCTCCTCGCCAACCTCTTCATCGAGCCGCTCGAGCTGATGGGCCACGGCGGCAGCGCAATCCGACCGTTCGTGACCGTCGCCGCTGGCGTCGCCTGGAACGACATGGACACCTGGACCCGCGTCAGTCCTGATGCGTACGGCAGTGAAATCCGCAACTTCAGCGGCAACACCGAAACGAACTTCGCATGGGCCATCGGCGGCGGCGCCAGCATCGACCTGACACGCGTCTTCGGCCGTCAGGCGTTCCTCGACTTCACCTACCGTTATGTCGATGCCGGTGACGCGCGCGGCGGTCTGAAACCCGACGTGGGCCGAGGCATTCCGCAGGAGCCCCTGAACTTCGACGTCCAGTTTCACGCCGTCACGGCTGGCGTGCGGGTATCGTTCTGAGCAGCCAAGCCTGCGGGACGTCAAAAGCGAGAACTCGCGTGGGCCGCATGCCCTGGCATGCGGCCCATATTTTTAGCGCGACACGACAACCCTGCGCATATGTTCCCTCAGGGACAGCACACGGACGGGCACACGCCTAGCCTTGGCTTCAACACGCAACGCCTCTGCCACCACGCAAGGCCAACCGTTGGAGCCGACGATGTCTGTGTATCCCGCTCGATCCACCGCCGTAACCGCCAAGGCGTTGTCCGCCGTCACCGCTCTTGCAATGCTGTCCTTGCCGGCCCATGCCGCCGACCAGGCCAAGGATGCCGACAAGAAGCCCTCCTACAAGCACGTTCTGGTTGCCGAAGGTAAATCGCAAAAGCTGTGCGAGACCGAGCCGGGGCGTGTGTTCGTGAAGCATAAGCTCGGTACCGCGTGCATCGCCTACTTCACCACCAGCGGTCACGACAGCACGCGCCGGGCCATCGTCTTCATGGACGGCGACATCGCCATCGAGAAGTATGCCGAACAAGCAGCCCTTGCCGCCGACAACCAGAAGCGCCGCATCGCGCTGCAAAGCAACGCCGACCGGCTCAAGGTCCGCTTTATCATCTTGTCGCGCATGGGTGTCGACGGCTCGTCGGGTAATCACGGCGAGCGGCGCAAGCCCGACGAGTTGTACGCCATGAATGCCGCGATCGACGCGCTGAAGATGCGTCTCGGCTTCGACGAGGTCGTGCTCGCCGGCCAGTCGGGTGGCAGCACCATCGCGGCCTCGCTACTCACACTTGGCCGCAAGGACGTAACCTGTGCGGTGTTGGGATCGGGTGCATATGCGCTGGCCGACCTCGTGCATGCCAACATCGTCAAGAGCGGCGCCAAGGTCACGCGCCAAGTGGTCGATCGCACGGTCTACGACCCTTCCAAAAAGACCGCCGGCATTGCCAAGGACGCAGCCCGCCGCATCTTCTTGCTCGCCGACAACGCCGACGAGCGCACGCCTTACGATCAGCAGCTGGCCTTCACCAAGGACATCGCCCGCCAGGGGCACCATGCCCGGCTCGCCCCGATCCTCGCCACGGGCGACCTGCACCACGGCGCGACGCCCTACACCCTGCCCATTGCGGCTATGTGCGCGCGCGACATGCAGGACGGTCAGATCGCCACCGCCATTGGCAAGATGCGCGCAAACGTCGAGCGGTTGACAGAGAAGAAGGTCTCGGCCGCCACCCCGCCCGCACCCGCCACCACGGCATCGCGGTGAGGAGCTGCAAGCGCCGGCGAAATAAAGAAAGGCCCCGGATCATCGAACCGGGGCCTTTTTGTTTGCCTTGCATCCAGGCGCACGAACGGTCAGCTCAGTGCGCCAGCGCCTTAGCGATCTCTTCGGTCATCTTCTTGGCGTCGCCCAGCACCATGACGGTGTTGTCGCGATAGAACACCGAGTTGTCGATGCCGGCATAGCCGGAGGCGAGGGAGCGCTTGTTGAACAAC
>CAZLHQ010000194.1:0-5536 GCA_964559355.1 uncultured Hyphomicrobiaceae bacterium | reverse complement strand
GGCCGCCGCGGATCAGCACCACCGAGTGCTCCTGCAGGTTATGGCCTTCGCCCGGAATGTAGCCGATGACCTCGAAGCCATTGGTGAGGCGGATCTTCGCGACCTTGCGAAGCGCCGAGTTGGGCTTCTTCGGCGTCGTCGTATAGACGCGGGTGCACACGCCGCGCTTCTGCGGGCAGGCTTCCATATGGCGCGATTTCTCGCGGTAGGTCTTCGGGCTCCGGGGCTTCCGGATCAGCTGTTGAATAGTCGGCATACGCCTTGTCCATCCCTCGTGCGCGCGTCGAAAAACGCATGCGCCAAGCCGAAACTGCCGAGACTCGGCTTCCCGAGCACCCGGCACGAAAAAAACCAGAGGATCATCCGGCCTTTTGGGCCGAAGATCATGGTCCAGAAATGTCCTCTGCTTTCGAACGATACCGTCTAGGCCCTGTGCGCGCAGTGGTGAGCGCGAGAGTTGGCCTACCGCCTACCGTGAGAGTGGGGGAAGCTATATACACAGGTTTCTACATGGTCAACCGCTGCTCCACACCCGGACCAAGTTTTTTTCGCATTGCAGCGCGGCACGGGTGCGGCGTGGTGTCTCTTTTGTTTGATTGGTTGCGGGCGTGGCACGATCAACGTCGTCTAACTGAGGTTGGGCGGTTTTCTCTCCGGCGCATTGGCGCCGGGCGGCCTTGCCGCCTGAGCCCGCTGGCGGGCTTGGGGTAATTAACGACAGCTGCAGCGCACTGTTTGCTCGATTGGTTGCGGGCGTGGCACGATCAACGTCGTCTAACTGAGGTTGGGCGGTTTTCTCTCCGGCGCACTCTTTCCCGCCTGCCGATTCACGCCCTCGCTGGTAGGCGCTCGGGCGATCGGAGGCGCGCCGGGCCGCAGTCGCGACCTGAGCCGGCTGTGCGGGCCTGGGGTAATTAACGACAGCACCGGCGAACTGTTTGCTCGATCGGTTGCGGGCGCGGCGCGATCAACGTCGTCCAACTGAGGTTGGGCGGTTTTCTCTCCGGCGCACTCTTTTGCGCCTGCCGATTTACGCCCTCGCTGGTAGGCGCTCGTGCGATCGGAGGCGTTTTTTTCGCGCTACCGATTCACGCCCTCGCTGGTAGGCGCTCGGGCGATCGGAGGCGTTTTTTTTCGCGCTACCGATTCACGCCCTCGCTGGTAGGCGCTCGGGCGATCGGAGGCGCGCCGGGCGGCCTTGCCGCCTGAGCCCGCCCCGGGCGAACAATGCCGGCGCATTTTGGTCCGTGCCGCGATAGGAGATGATCTTGCTGCCATCCGGCAGACTATACGCCAAGGCATAGAAGCCGACGTTTTGTGACCCATTGGGCAAGGCAACGCTCAACTGCGTTGCTTCGCCGATCTGTCCGCCGACGCTTTTGACCCCCGGAGAATAGCCTTGATTATATGCATCCATTGCAAGTAGAGCACGTAGCAAGAATGGATCGGTTGCCATCACATTACCCTCCGAAAATCGCCGTGTCCTAGCAGTCGCTTCAACGGTGCTGTAGAAATTGGGCCCCCTACTGCGGGACCTCCGGGATCGAGATTGTTCTCGGGGCTCCTCGACACCCACCCCAACCTCTTCTCGATTCCCCGCGTCACGGGATCGTCGGTGATTTCCATCGTCACACTGCCGAGGCGCACGCCTTCGCCGAACGCGGCGGCGAGGTTATCGGGATCGACAGCCTCCACCGTCTTGGGGTCGCGCTCGTCGCGAAAGCGCACGAGGAATGGCACTTTCCCCATAGGCACGGAAGCGCTGCCGCGCAGCCCCTGCAGGCGTCGAACGAGGTCCTTGTTTCTGTGGTCGGCGTCCTCGCCCAGGGCACTGCGGAACACATCGATCAGCAACAGCGCATGGCTGGGGCTGGCACTGGGCCGCCCGTCGCGGCCACGCGCGCCGAGCAGCATGTAGAGAGTGCCACGCGGTCCCAGATCGACCGCAACCGCTTCGCCAGCGCCAAGGCCCATCACGACACCACTCCTGTCGCCGATCGGCGGCTCCGTCGCATAGCCGAGCTGCACCACGCTGGCGCCCGAGCGCGGACCTTCGGGCGTCTCGACGACAGCAGTGATGCGCACGTGGAGGATCGCTCGCGGGAAGTAGACGCTCCAGGCGATGACGAGGGCTGCCACGAGCGCACCTAGACCCAGGAGCCAATGAAAGAACCGCCTCATGCCGCCCTCGCCGGGGCTGCGGGACAATTGTCGTTGACCGCGATGCCGGCGGTGGCCTCGCCCGATTCAAGGTCGAGCTTGTAGTCCTCGACAACGGCCTGACCGGCGCCAAGGAAGGATTGGATGACGAGCTGATGCGATGTGGACAGCGCATAGCGCAGCATCAACGAGGAGAAGATGTCGATCTGAGCGCCAAGTGCGAACATTGGTGCCAACGCACCCACAGCCGGGAGTACGGCAGCCGGCATTGCACTGAAAAGCCCGTGGAACGGCATGCTGTAGGCGAACTGCCCTTCCATCCACCACGTCTTGACGCCGCCGTTGGCGATGAACGGGCCCCAGAGCAGCTTGTCTTCCGTACCGGCGTTGTAGACAAACGTCTGGTTGGAAATGCTGAAGATGTCTTCGTCGTTGTCGGAAGCGGCTTCGCCGTCATTGCCGTAAAGTTCATCGATGCCCGACCAGCCGACGATGATGTCCTTGCCTTCGCCGCCATAAAGCTTGCTGCCGCTGCCTGCGGGGGCGACCAGCACGTCGTCACCCTCGCCGCCAAAGAATGTTATCGCACCGGGTAGCGGATCGCCTTTGCCGAGCTGATACTTGTCGTCGCCCTTACCGCCGAAGACGAGGTCGTTGCCACCGCTCCAGAAAAACGTGTCGGCGCTGTCGCCGCCGACGATGAGGTCGTGGCCCTTGGAGCCGGTGATGGTGTCGGCGCCGGCACCACCCACTCTCGACATCCCGGCGCAGGCCGGGACCCAGATACGCTTCGACGGGTGAGACACATCAGCTTCAACTCGTTGGTTGCCGCGTGACTCGACCCCGTCCTGCGACGGAGTGACGGCGAAGGATGCGGCCAACACTGATCCGTCTTGGACGTCGCCGGTTGTCATTTGTCGTCTCTCAAATGCCTCGTAGGCATGACCCTATGAGAGAATTGTTCCGTTGACGTTAAAATAGGTTCGGAACCCGCTTCTCAAACGTGGCAAAGCCCCTCACCTGCCTGCCGGCATCCTCTCCCTCGGGAAAGGACCGACGAACGCAGCCCCTTCCTTCTCCCCCGAGGGAGAAGGTGGCGCGGAGCGCCGGATGAGGGGCTTGCTGCGCCCCGCAGCGGTCGAGCCAAGTCGAAGCCCCTCACCTGCCTGCCGGCATCCTCTCCCTTAGGAGAGGACCGACGAACGCCAGCGGCGACAAAGCCTCCCGCAACCCGTGTCACCCAAATCCATAGCAGCACCACTTCAGACCGCCCGACCAGGGCGGGCTCAGCGCGCGACCGCGCGCCGCCGGCAGTCCGGCGGACCTCAACCAGCACGAACGCCCGCGATGGCAAAGCTACGCGCAACCCGTGTCACCAAAACAAAAAGAGAGGCTACGTCACCGCAGCCTCTCTTTTTGAGTTGCAACACCTGCAGCACACTACTCCGCCGCTTCCTCGCTCGGGCGGCGACGACGGCGCGGACCGCCTGCATCGTCACCCGGGCCGGCCAGGGCACGATCGCCATCGGCCTTCGCCTTCTCCTTAGCAATCAGCTCGTCGCGGCGCGCGGCCACCTTGCGCAAACGGCGCAACATGCCGCCGGTGCCGGCCGGGATGAGGCGGCCGACGATGACGTTCTCCTTGAGGCCTTCGAGCGTATCGGCCTTGCCGTTGACGGCGGCGTCGGTCAACACGCGCGTCGTCTCCTGGAAGGACGCCGCCGAGATGAACGAACGGGTCTGCAGCGAGGCCTTGGTGATGCCGAGCAGAACCGGCGTCGCCGTGGCGATGCGCTTGCCGAGCTTCTCCGTCTCCGCATTCTTGGAGTCGAACTCGAGACGGTCGACCTGCTCGCCCTTGATGAGATCTGTCTCGCCCGGATCGACCACTTCGACCTTCTGCAGCATCTGGCGAACGATCACCTCGATGTGCTTGTCGTTGATGGTCACACCCTGCAGACGATAGACGTCCTGGATCTCGTTGATGAGGTAGGCCGCCAGCTCCTCGACGCCCTTGATGGCGAGAATGTCGTGCGGGGCCGGGTGGCCGTCGTAGACATAGTCGCCACGTTCGACGTGATCGCCATGCTGGACTGCGAGCGCCTTGCCGCGCGGGATCAGATACTCGACCGGATCGGCGTTCTCGTCGTCCGGCTTGATCGTGATGCGCTGCTTGTTCTTGTAGTCCTTGCCGAACTCGATGGTGCCGGAGGCTTCCGCGATGATCGCGTGGTCCTTCGGCCGGCGCGCCTCGAACAGCTCGGCGACACGCGGCAGACCGCCGGTGATGTCGCCCGACTTGGCCGAGGCAACCGGGATACGTGCCAGCACATCGCCCGCCTTCACCTTGGCGCCGGTATCGACCGAGAGGATCGATTCCACAGTCAGCAGGTAGCGGGCATCGCCGCCGCGAGCCACCTTGACCGGCTTGCCCTTGGCGTCGTTGACGACCACCGCAGGCTTCAGCTCGGCGCCACGCGGAGTTGCACGCCAGTCGATGACGACGCGGTTGGTCGAGCCCTTGACCTCGTCGGTCTGCTCGCGCACCGAAGCGCCTTCGATCAGGTCCTCGAAGGCGACGACGCCATCGACCTCGGTGAGGATGGGACGGGTGTAGGGATCCCACTGGGCGAGCTTGGTGCCGCGCTTGACCTTGTCGCCCTCGTCGACGTGGAGGCGGCCGCCATACGGCACCTTGTGGATCGCCAGCTCCTTGCCGCCCTGGTCGACGATGACGATCGCCATGTTGCGGCCCATCGCGGTGAGGCGACCCTGGCTGTCCTTGACGATGGCGCGATTGCGGATCTTCACTGTGCCGTTGAAGTTCGACTCGATGAACGAGGTATCGACCACCTGCGCGGTGCCGCCGATGTGGAACGTGCGCATGGTGAGCTGGGTGCCCGGCTCGCCGATCGATTGCGCCGCGATGACGCCGACGGCCTCGCCGATATTGACACGCGTGCCGCGAGCAAGGTCACGGCCATAGCAGGCCGCGCACACGCCGGTGACGGTCTCACAGGTGAGCACCGAGCGGATGCGCACCTCCTGCACCTCGGCCTTGCTGATGAGATCGGCATGCCGCTCCTCGATCAGCTCGCCGGTCTTGACGATGACCTCACCCGTGGCCGGATCGACGACATCTTCCTGTGTCGTGCGGCCAAGCACGCGCGCTGCCAGCGATACGATCACCTGGCCGGCGTCGACCACCGCCTGCACCTTGATGCCGGCGTCGGTTCCGCAATCCTCCTCGGAGATGATGGCGTCCTGCGCCACGTCGACGAGGCGGCGCGTCAGATATCCCGAGTTGGCGGTCTTCAGCGCGGTATCAGCAAGACCCTTGCGGGCGCCGTGGGTCGAGTTGAAGTACTCGAGAACC
>CAZLHQ010000193.1:0-5554 GCA_964559355.1 uncultured Hyphomicrobiaceae bacterium | reverse complement strand
ACCCCAGCATGTAGAGCAGATCGCCGTTGTCGTTGAAGATCGGCAGGATGAACACGTAGTTCTCGAACTCTGAGCCATCCTTGCGATAGTTGGTGATCGAAACCAGCGCCTCGCGCCGCTGCTCGATTGCGGAGCGCAACTTGGCCCGCGCCTTGGGATCGGAGTTGCGGCCCTGCAGAAAGCGGCAGTTGCGGCCAATCACCTGTTCACGCTGGAAGCCGGTGAGCTTGAGGAACGAATCGTTGCACAGGATGATCGGGCAATCCTCGAACACGGGCGAGGCGAGCGTCAGCGGGATCGGCGATTGCTCGAAGAATCCCTTGAGCGTTTTCGATGAGATTTCCGAAAGCATTGGTCCAACACATGTTTTGCAGCCTGTTGTGCAGCTTTCGCGACACCTCGGGCAGCCCGCCTCTCCCTCTCCGCCAGCCTCGCGTGCACAACACTGGCGGGACTGCTATTGCATCTGGACACGAGGCAGCGCGAAATTGGCAGAAGGTCGCATCGCTACGAGAACGTCGTTGTTCTTTGGGTGGATGTGCGTGGAAAAAACGTCCATTTTACAAGATTGTCATGGATCAACAATTCGTGATGGGTGGGTGTGACTGGAATGCGGACCATTCTTATCACTGGCGCCTCGTCGGGCATCGGCTGGCAGGCCGCCGCCACCATGAAAGCGCGCGGCTGGAAGGTGTTGGCGACGGCGCGTCAGCCCCAGGACCTGGAGCGGCTGGAGCGCGAGCTGGGCGTTGTCGCGCTGCCGCTCGAACTTGCCCAATCCCAATCGATAGCGGCCTGTGCGGCGCGGGCCCTGGAGGGAACCGGTGGTCGTCTCGACGCGCTCTTCAACAACGGCGCTTTCGGGCAGGTCGGTGCGGTCGAGGATCTGACGGCCGACGTCTTGCGCCATCAGCTCGAGGTCAATCTGATCGGCACGCACGATTTGACGCGGCAACTCGTTCCAGCGATGCGGCGCCAGGGCTTCGGCCGCATCGTGCAGTGTTCCTCCGTGTTGGGGCTGGTGGTGGGGCCTTATCGTGGGGCCTATTGCGCGTCGAAGTTTGCGCTCGAGGCGCTGAGCGATTGCCTGCGCCTGGAGCTTGCCCATACCGGAATAAAGGTGTCGCTGATCGAGCCGGGGCCGATTCGCACGCGCTTTGTCGAAACGGCGCTCGCCAATTTCCGTCGCACCGTCGACATTGAAGGGTCGGCGCACCGCGAGCAGTATCTGGCGCGCTTGAAGGGTATGGAGGCGGGCGGCAAGCAGACCTTCAAGCTGGAGCCGGCGGCGGTGGTGGCCCGGCTGGTGCATGCGGTCGAATCGCCGCGGCCGCGGTTGCGCTATCATGTGACGACGCCGACCTACATCGCTGCTGTCTTGAAGCGGGTGCTGCCCCACCGCCTGCTCGACCGTATCGTGGTGCGGATGTGAGACCCGCAGGACTGCGACGGCAGGCTGCCATCGGCTGCCTTAATCAGCAGCGATGGTAGGGGTGGCCGCCGATGATGGTGATGGCGCGATAGATCTGCTCGGCAAGTACGGCGCGAGCCAGCGCATGGGGCAGCGTCATTGGCCCGAGCGATAGCAGCAGGTCGGCGGATTGGCGTGCGGCCTCGCCGTGCCCGTCTGGGCCACCGATCAGGAAAGCCAGCTCGCGTGTGCCGGCGTCACGGGCCGATGCGATCGTTGCGGCAAACTGCGCGCTGCTGAGCAGCTTGCCGCGCTCGTCCAGCACCACGCGGTGGTCGGCGTTGCTCACGGCGGCCAGCAGACGCCGGGCCTCGTCATCCTTGCGCGATTGAGTATCGCTGGCGCGCGATTCGCCGAATTCCAGAAGTGCGAGGGGGCCGAGCGCCAGAGCGCGTCCCGAACCATCGATGCGCTTGGTGAAGCGTTGAACGAGCTCGATCTCGCCCTTGTCCTTGAGCTTGCCGATTGCGGCAATAGCCAAACGCATGAACCACCTGGGCGCCCGGCACGCATGCGTCGCGCGCGCTCCTCTCGATCATCTGCAGCGTCGCCGGTTACGTGCCGGTGCCAACGCGGTCAGTGGGCGGTAGCCTCGCCGGGGCGATCAGCGCTCCACATTTTCTCGAGGTTATAAAAGTCGCGCACCTCGGGACGGAAAACGTGGATGATGAGATCGCCGGTGTCGATGAGCACCCAGTCGCAGGCCTCGGTGCCTTCGACGCGCGCGCGCCCAAACCCCTGCTCCTTGAGTTTGCGTTGAAGCTGGTCGGCGATGGCGCCGACGTGACGGTCTGTGCGTCCGGTGGCAATCACCATGAAGTCGCCGATCGTCGTTTTCCCCTCGAGATCAATGACCACGATCTCTTCCGCCTTGGCATCATCGAGCCAGTGGCGGACCTTTTCGAGCAGGGCTTTCGAGGCGTCCTTTCCGGACAAGGCCTCGATCGGAGTGATACCTTTGGCAACACCCTCGAGTGCGGTTCGCATCGTGTGAGCAATTCCCTTTCATGTCGTGCCCGCGGGAGTCTGGAGCTGGTTCCCGATTTCGGTGGCCTTGTCGGTGCATGTCCGGTACCGCGCGAAACGCTGCCGGGCCGTGCTCCAAATCGTGCAGGTGAATGTTCGATCCACCCCCACGTTTTCAAGAATACGGCAACAGCCTACGCGCCAGCAACAAATATGCGATCTAAGTGTTGCCGTTTGTTAACACTGTTGCCAGTGGGCCGATCAGTCGACGCGATGCTGGCCGGTTGACGACACTCGGTCGCGATCGGGTGGTGGCAAAAAAACTGTGTCAGATGGCGTATTTGGCGGCGCGCAGGGCGGTTGAGGACGCAGGCGATAACGGGCCGCTGAGGAACGTCCACGCTGGCGGTTGCAGGGTGGCGAGCGCACGCGCGTTGCTCGTCCTTATCCGGTGGGGCGCCAGTGCGCTGGCAGCCGGGGAAGCGATTGCTGCAAGGTGCCAGCCTGGCCGGTCGACGACGGCGATCGGCAAGCGCGCGGCAATCTCCCGCCAGCGCCGCCACCGATGGAACGTGGCGAGGTTGTCTGCCCCCATCACCCAGACGAATTGCGTGGCGGGATAGCGGCCCTGTAGAAACGCGATCGTCTCGACCGAATATGCGTTGCCGAGCTCTGTTTCGAAGCTGGTGGCGACCATACGAGGATCGCCGCCGATCAGCGCGCGGCAGGCATCCATGCGCTCGGCGAGTGGCGCCAGATCCCGTCCTGCCTTCAATGGATTTCCGGGCGTCACGATCCACCACAGGCGATCGAGCCGCAAGGATTTGAGGGCTGTCCTGGCCACTTGCAGGTGGCCGACGTGCGGGGGATTGAACGAGCCACCCATGAGGCCGATGGCAAGACCCGCAGGAGCCGGCGGTGTTTTGACCTGCAGCGGGGCGGCGGATGAGCTGGAGCGCACTGTGGCCTCTGTGTCGAGCATAGGGAGCGCGCGGCGCTCCCCAACATCTACCTGAAGCAGCGGCGCATGGCGATGCAACTTTGCCCGCTTCAGTGGAAGAATGAGCACAATGTTCACTTTCGACGAAAAAAGACCGCAATCGGGGAGCCAATGACCGCCCACTCGACGCCCGCGTTGGCGGAAATGTCGATCGTTATCCGGCGCCGCATGCTGGCATTGTGCCGTAGAGGGTGAGCGCCGTAATTGGCAAGGAGATGCACATCATGAAAGCCATCAAGACTCTCGCCGTTGTCGTGCTCGGCACTCTGGCCGCAGGAACGGCGTACGCCAAGGAAGGCCCTGTCGCCACCAACTGCAAGGACGAAATCGCCAAGCATTGCGCTGGCAAGTCGCACAAGAACCGCGAGATCCGCAATTGCCTGGAGGCCGTCAAGGCGCAGGTTTCACCGGCGTGCAAGACCGCGCTCGAGACCACCGGCAAAGGTCAGGGCGCCGGTATGGGCGGCATGTCCGGAATGCAGGGCATGAGTGGAATGTCGGGCATGGCTGGCGATAAGAAGTAAGCCATCGTCACTGTTCGACGACGCTTGAAATGCAAAGCCCGCAGCATCCTATTGGGTGCTGCGGGCTTCACATTTTGGCGCTCCGTCCCACATGGCTTTGAAGTCGCCAGACAGGTGTCGAGACGGCACGCGACGCCATTGCCACCGGCGGTACGCGTAAGCAACGCTTTGCGTCGCAGCCGCGCCGACGCATTGCATCGAACGCATCGCATCGAATTCCGGCGGCCTGTTCAAACACGTTGATTGAAAGTCAGATTCACGCCCTCGATGGAAACGCCCCGCGTTTCCATCTCGGACGATCAGGCTCTGACGTCAGCCGTCGTTCTTCTTCTTTTTCGTCGACTTTGCCGACTTGGCCGGCTTGGCTGGAGCCGCCTTGGCCTTGGCTTTACCTGCACCGGCGGCCGGCGGAGCGACAACCTTCTTGGTTTCCCAACCGGCAGGACCCTTGCCCCACTTCTCGCGCTCGGCGATCAGGTTCTTCGTGCTGTCGGTGGGCAGCACTGCGAGGGCGGCAGCGGTTGCCGCTGCGGCCGGAGCTGCAGCCTTTGCAGCGGGCGCGGCAGCAGGAGCAGCAGCTTTTGCGGCCGGTTTGGCGGCGGGAGCCGTGCCCCACTTCTCACGTTGAGAGATGAGATCCTGGGTGGATTTTGTGGTGAGTGCGGGGCGACCTGCGACCGAGCCGGCATCCTGTGCCAGCACGGGGGTGGCAATTGTCAACATGAGTACGGTAGCGAGGGAAAGGCGAAACATGCTTGCAACTCCTTGGTACATTTCGTTTTTTGGGGGCGCCTCAAGTGCATTTCTCAAGCTCGCCCCAAGCTTAGCGGCGTCACTGTACTTGAAACATCGAACTATTTCGATGCTTTAGGATCACAAGTGCCGCTACTTCGGTCGAATCTGGCCATTTCCGCGCACGACGTATTTGAAGCTGGTCAATTGCTCGACGCCAACGGGGCCACGCGCATGCATCTTGCCGGTGGCAATGCCAATCTCGGCACCCATGCCGAACTCGCCGCCATCGGCGAACTGGGTCGAGGCGTTATGCAGTACGATTGCGGAATCGACGCGCTTCAGGAAGCGCTCGGCCGTGCCGTGACATTCGGTGATGATTGCATCGGTATGTTGGGAGCCGTAGCGCGCAATATGGTCGATCGCCTCGTCGACGCCATCGACCATCTTTACGGCGATGATGGCATCGAGAAATTCATGGCCCCAATCGTTCTCGGTTGCAGGCTTTACCCGCGCGTCGGCCTTCTGCACGGAGGCGTCGCCGCGCACCTCGCAGCCAGCGTCAAGCAGGGCGGTGACAAGCGGTGTCACGTAGTCGTCTGCCGCCTGCCGGTCGATCAGCAGGCACTCGGTGGCGCCGCACACGCCCGTGCGCCGCAACTTGGCGTTGACGACGATCTCCTTCGCCATGTCGATGTCGGCGCCGCGATCGACGTAGGTGTGGCAGATGCCCTCCAGGTGCGCGAACACCGGCACGCGCGCCTCCTTCTGGACGCGCTCGACGAGGCTCTTGCCCCCGCGCGGTACGATCACATCGATAGCGCCGCCCAGACCCGACAGCATCAGGCCGACGGCGGCGCG
>CAZLHQ010000192.1:0-5564 GCA_964559355.1 uncultured Hyphomicrobiaceae bacterium | reverse complement strand
CTGGTCGGCAAGCACGAATGCCTCCGCAAAGGTCGTCTTCTCGTTGGCAACGCGGAACAGGTTCTGGTTGGGAATGACGATCAGGGTGTCGACGTGCTTCTTGAGCTCGTTGATTCCCGCCTCAGCAGAACGCTGACGGCGCGTGCCTTCGAACATGAAGGGCTTGGTGACGACACCAACCGTCAGCACGCCAAGCTCGCGCGCGATGCGGGCAATGACGGCGCATGCCCCGGTGCCGGTTCCACCGCCCATGCCGGCAGCAATAAACAGCATGTGCGAACCCGAAATCTGCGACCTGATCTCGTCGATGGCTTCTTCCGCGGCAGCCTCGCCGATCTCGGGCTTGGAGCCGGCGCCGAGCCCTTCCGTCAGATTGATGCCGAGCTGCAGGCGATGCTCCGCGCTGGAGGCGGCCAGCGCCTGTGCGTCCGTGTTTGCGACCACGAACTCGACCCCTGTCAGCCCAGCCGCGATCATGTTGTTGACGGCGTTACAGCCGGCGCCGCCGACCCCCATCACGGTGATCCTCGGTCGCAGGTCGGTGAGCTTTGGCAGTTGCAGATTGATGCTCATCTGTCCCTCGCGTCGCCCTTGATGCGCTGGTCCGCCGCTGTTGGGCGCGCGCTCGTTATCTCAAGTGGGTCGTTTGGCCCAATGGCGCCGTTACGCGGCGGCCTCTTGCCCTCAAAACCCTTCTTTGAGCCACTGGCCGACGCGGCCGAGATAGCCTTGCGTCAGCGTGCTCCTGTCATGCCTTGCCGCGACGAGACCCTCACCCGCCGCTGCCGACGCCACCAGACCAACCACTGTCGAGAACGCAGGAACAGCAAGACCCGACGGCAGCGCCGCCGCCGCATCGGGTCCTGACACACGCACCGGGCAGCCGAGGAGGTTGGCTGCGAACTCGCCCACACCCACAAGCTGGCTGGCGCCGCCGGTCAGCACGACACGGTCCCCCGACCATGCACGCATGCCGCTGCGATCCAGCCGTTCGCCAACGAGCCCGAAGAGACTCGACATGCGCGGCCGCACGATCTCAGCAAGCCGCGCCTTCGTGGTCTGCGATTGTGCCCCCTCGTCCTCGCCTGCGAGCGGATACGCGAAGGCCTCGTGCTCGTCGGATGGAGCAACACTTAGTGTGCCATAAAGGACCTTGATTCGCTCTGCCTCGACAAGTGGCGTCTGCAACGCCCGCGCGATATCGAACGTCAAATGGTTGCCGCCGATCGGCAGCGTGTCGGCGTGCACGAACCGGCCATCGGCAAAAAGCGCCATCGAGGTGACGCCACCGCCGATATCGATCACTGTGACGCCGAGCCGGCGCTCCTCGAAGCTGGTCGCGGCAAGCGCACTGGCATAGGACGACACGACCAGGCCGGCGACCCCCAGATAGCAGCGATCGATGAGCAGCATCAGGTTGCGCACCGGCGCATCGTCGGCGGTGACGGTATGGAGATCGACCGTGATCTGGCGGGCGGCAAGCCCGCGCGGGTCGCGGCCGCCGGGAGCGCCATCGAGCCGGTAGCCGATGCGGTTCATATGCACCAGCATGCGGCCGTCGCGCTCGGCATAGGCGCGCGCCCCGTCGAGAACCCGCGCGATATGCGAATCGGCGACGATGCCGGCTTCGACATCGGCATTGGCGGCGAACGTCTCGGATGCCAACCGTCCGCAGGAGATGGCGACATAAACTTCGTCAAGCGTCACCCCGGCCATGCTTTCGGCCTGGTCGACGGCGGCGCGCACCGCCACCTCGGCCTCATCGAGATCGGTGATGACGCCCGCCTTTATTCCGCGCGAGCGCTGATGACCGATGCCGAGCACCCGGAACGGCATCTTCATGCCCGGCAGGATTGATGGAGCGCGCGGTTCGATTGCGACGATCAGGCACGCGATTTTCGATGTGCCGATGTCGATCAGGCCGATGACGGGGCCGCTGGCGCGCGAGGATCGCTTCATGGTTGCGGGTTCTCCTCGGCCAGCGCCTCGATCAGCGAGCCAATCCCGGCGACGCCTTTGATGCCAGCGACGCCCTTTTGGGCGCCGACGGGGCGCACGGCAACGCGGCCGGGTGCGCGCAGGTCGATAACACTGGCTGGTCCCGCCAACAGTCTGTCGAGTTCACCCGCACTGGCCAGTTGCTCAATCGCCATGGCTTCGCCATCGGCCGGCAACTCGATTCGCCCTGCGTTCTTGAGCACGATCGACCAACGCCGCCCGTTGACCCGCTCCGCGGAACTGAACTCGGCCGACAACATGGCGTGGCGTGCAACCAACAGCATGAGATTTGCCGCTTCCTTCGCGGCCGTCTCCCCAGCAACGCGCGGCAGATGCGTGATCGTACCAACGGCAACCGGCTGTAGAATACGCCCGGTCTTGTCGATCAGGAATTCCCGATCTCTCAACTGCCACAGCGCGAAAGCGGTACGCTCCCTCAGCCGCACATCGAGCTGGCCCGGCCAAACGCGCGTCACCTCCGCGCGCTCGATCCACGGCAGCGCTTCCACGCGCAGGCGTGCAGCCGCACCGTCAAAGCCGATCAGCAAGCGCTCGCGATCCAGATTCAATGCGGCGTAGATATCGCTATCTGCGGTGTAGCGATGGCCGGTCAGCGCCACTTGATCGAGACCAAAGCCCATCGCCTGCGCCGCATCGGCAAGGGCTGGCGAGAACGCAGCGAGCACATCGGCTGCAGGCACGCCTTGACGCGCGATCAAGGTCGCGGCGCTGGCAACGGCAAGCACGGCCGAGAGGTAAAGGGCAGCACGGCGCGGGGCTCTGCGCGCGGCCGAGGCCGCAGCCGCTTTGCGCCGGGCATGGCGCGTGCGACGGCGCTCATCTGCGGGAACGGAAAGAAACGCAGGCGGGGCTGAGATGGTGGAGGGCGGCGCGGGCATCATGGTCATGGCCGGTTGGGGCGGAAGCGCTTGAGGCCCCCGCCATTCCCAATCCAGCCGCTGACCTATCTGTTGCAACTCGCGTCCTCGATGATCCAGCGAACCAGCGTTCCGAATGTCCAGCCGGCATGTGCTGCAAGCTCCGGCACCAGCGACGTCGCGGTCATGCCGGGTTGCGTATTCACTTCAAGGCACACCAGCTCTCCGGTTCCGCCCGGCGTGTCGTCGAAACGGAAATCCGCTCTGCTCACACCGCGGCAACCCAGGGCCTGGTGCGCCGCAAAGGTGAATCTCCGTATATTTTGGTAAACATCTGGTGAAAGAGCGGCCGGCAGGACGTGTTTGGAGCCGCCGGCGGCGTATTTCGCCGCAAAATCGTAAAACGGCAGGTCCTCGCGCGGCACGATCTCGATAATGTCGGTGACGAAATCGCCGATAACACCGCAGGTCAGCTCGCGGCCGGCGACGAAGCGCTCCACCATCACCGTCTGCTCGGCGTCACCAGCCGAGAGAATGGCCGGCCCCATGTCGTTGGCGCCCGCGCGCACGACGATGACGCCGACGCTGGAGCCCTCATCGACCGGCTTGACGACATAGGGCGGCGGCATGACGTGACGAGCCGCGGCCTCACTGCGCGCCACCAGCACCGCATTGGCGACCGGCACACCCGCCGCGTGCATCACCGCCTTGGCGCGTTCCTTGTGCATGGCGAGCGCCGAGGCGAGCACGCCGGAATGCGTGTAGGGGATCTCGAGGAACTCGAGGATGCCCTGCACCTCGCCGTCCTCGCCGTGGCGACCATGCAGCGCGTTGAAGCAGGCTTCGGGGCGCAGCTCCATCAAGCGCGCCGGCAGATCGCGGCCGACATCGATGCGGCTGACGCGGTATCCCTCGCCTTCGAGCGCGCCGGCCACCGCCTCGCCGGACTTGAGCGAAACCTCACGCTCCGCCGACAGCCCGCCCATGAGGACGGCAACGTGGGTGCGCGTGCGCGGCGGTGCGGGTTGTAGCTGCGGCGGTGTCATGGTGCGGGGTTCCTCTAGAGGGCGAGCGGCTAGTTTGATTTCTCCGTCAATGCCCAACTGCCGGTCCACATCCATCGCCCGACGCGGTAGATGAACACAAGTAGAAAGCCCATTAGAAGACTTCCGAGTCCCCAGCCGGTGAAGGCTACCGCAACGTTGATCCCCATCGCACTGACCTCGACCGTTGGAATGGGAATGAACTTGTCGATGCCGCTGCGTCGAATTAGCAGGAGTTCCCCAGGCGAGCCAAAAAAGTCCTTACCGCTGCACCGCTGCAGCCCACCAATCGGGCGTTGTAATTGCCGTATTCATTCTTAGCGCGCCGCTCGAATACCTCATCGGTCACGCGGCTCATACATTCGTAGTTGTAACGCCTCGATAAAGCCTCGCTCACCTCAACATTGAGCCGGTGGAACGTGTCGAAGACGCTGGCCATAGCAGCCAAGCAGGCGACGACAAGCAAGACGCGCATAACGAGGCCATAGATTCGCTTCATCGCCCAAAATCACTCATGCAATGGATCTGCCGGTGTTGAGACATTGGAGATATGCGCGCCACACACGCGACCAGCCAATCAAGGTCGCCACGGATCGATGAGTTGCACGCCCGTGCTCGCGAAGTCGTGCACGTCCCGCGTCGCGAGCGACATGCCGCGCGAGCGTGCAATCGCCGCGATCTGAGCGTCGAAGTACTCGATCGACCGCCCGGTTCGGCGCCCGTCAGCCACGATCTGCGCGAATTCGCGCGCCGCCGCGCTGTCGAACGGCAGGATGCGTCCGGCAAACAATGCAAGCACTCTCTGTGCCGCCGCATCGAGGTCGCGCTTGCGCTTACTGTCCGGCATGACCGTCACGCCATAAATGATCTCGGCCTCGGTGATGGCAGTCGTGAAAAGCTCAAGCGGACTCTGGCGCAATAGCCAGTCGTGCACGGCCGGCTCTGGCGCCGACTTCATCTCCTCCGACAGCACGTTGGTATCCAGCACGATCATCGACGAGTTATTCGAACGACAGGGGCTCGCGGATGGGCTGACGCGGGAACGGCTCCAGCTCGACGCCGCCAAGCGGCTCGATGATTGCCCGGATTGCCACGGCAATATTGCCTGGCACCGCAGCCGACGGCTCTGTTGACAGCGCATCCCGCAGAATGTCGCGTGCCTCGGCCTGCAGCGATCGGCCGTGCTGGGCGGCGCGCTGTTTGAGCCGTTGCCTCAGGTCGTCATCGATATCTTTGATCGTGATTTCGGTCATGGCCCGCCTCGGCGATGCATTTGCCGGAATTCTAACAGAGCCGCCGCGATGGGCAATCCGCGAAAACTGTCACGTTCCCAACTTCAGCACGATTGGGCCTAACGATCGTGCCCGCAAGAGCACGCTCGACCTGCCACAGCCGCCTCGCCTCGCTAAAGGGCAGCTCCGGATCGCTCGCTCATACCGCCGCCACTTCCGCCAGCGCTTCGCCCGTGGCGTGGCCGGGCAGCGGCTCGCCGAGACGGATGATTTCCCAGTTGAGCGTGATGCCGCTCGTCGCCTTCACCCGCGCGCGCACCGTCTCGCCAAGCGTCTCGATGTCCTCGGCGCAAGCGTTCTCGTCATTGATGAGGAAGTTGCAGTGCATGTTGGAGACGTGCGCGCCGCCGACG
>CAZLHQ010000191.1:0-5570 GCA_964559355.1 uncultured Hyphomicrobiaceae bacterium | reverse complement strand
CCGCGATGCCGCCCGCACCATTGACGAGAAGGTTGGGGAACTTTGCGGGAAGCGCCGTCGGCTCCTTTTCCGAACCGTCGTAGTTCTCCTGGAAGTCGACCGTGTCCTTGTCGAGGTCGTCGAGCAGCGCCTCGGCCACCTTTTTCAGGCGGCACTCGGTGTAGCGCATGGCGGCCGGCGGATCGCCATCGACCGAGCCGAAGTTGCCCTGGCCATCGATCAGCGGCAGGCTCATGGAGAAGTCCTGGGCCAGCCGCACCAGCGCCTCGTAAATGGCGCTGTCGCCGTGCGGGTGCAATTTACCCATCACGTCGCCGACGACGCGAGCCGACTTCTTGTAGGCCTTGTTCCAGTTGAGGCCCATTTCGCCCATCGTGTAGAGGATGCGGCGATGGACCGGCTTCAAGCCGTCGCGGATATCGGGAAGCGCGCGAGAGACGATCACACTCATCGCGTACTCGAGGTAGGAGCGCTTCATCTCCTCGGTAATGGAGATGGGACGAATATCGCTCGGCTCATGGCCGCCCGGCTGGTCGTCGTCGTTATTATCGGCCACGCGTTCCGCCTATCGCTTGTTGGGCACGCGACAACAATCAGCGCACGCCCACAAGGAACGCGCGTTGCCCATGCCAGAAATCGATTCCAAACTTAGCAAACCGGCTCTGCCAGGTGCAATGCCAAGCGTTTCACCAGCTCACCGGCGCAACAGTTTTTCCCACACAATTCAGATACTTTTGACGGCCGGCAGCGCCGGCTTGCGACCAAATGACCGCAACCGCAATGACTTGTTCTCGACACAGATACGACTTATGTCGCTACCCGGTGGGGCGCCCGCAGGCGGCAGCCTCTGTTTGCGCCACCGTGGCGCCGAATTGACAAGGACAACCGACATGAAGAAATCGCTCGTTTCTCTGGTTGCGCTCGGCCTTCTCGCCGCGACGCCGGTCATGGCGCAGGCCCCGGCTGCTCAAAGCCCATTCATCGCCGCCCAGAGCGAGGACGAATATCTTGCCAAGGATCTCCTGATCGGCGCCAAGGTCATGAACGACGAGGGCAAGATCATCGGCGACATCGAGGATATCGTGTTGAACGACTGGAACCGCGTCGAGGGCGTGGTGATGGGAACCGGCGGCTTCCTCGGTGTCGCCGAGAAAAAGGTCGGCGTAAAGCTGTCGGCCCTGAAGTTCGTCGACAAGGATGGCAAGACCCAGGTCACGCTGCCAGGCGTCACCAAGGATATGCTGAAAGCCGCCGAGCCGTTCAAGCGCGCCAAGCCGAAGAAGTCGCTGGTCGAGCGCGCCATGGAGAAGGCCAAGGAGCTTTCCGACAAGAGCTCGGTGACGGCCAAGGACTCCTACGAGAAGGCCAAGGAGCAGGCAGGTCCGGCGCTGGAGAAGGCCAAGGAAACCGCCAAGGAAACCTATGACGCGGCCAAGGAGAAGGCCAAGGAATCCTATGACGCAGCCAAGGACGCCGTGAAGGGTGCTGTCGACAAGGCCAAGGACGCAGCCAATCCGGCCGCTAAGCCGCAGCAGTAAGCCGCTCACGATCGTCGCTGGTCGCTTGCTCCAGCAGGCGAGCCCGGCGCCAGTCATGATCAGCGAAAGCCCCGCCTCGGCGGGGCTTTTTGCTGATGTTTCCACGGCGATGCCGCTGCCGCGCGATGGCTTGCATGACCGAAGCTGTGGCCCTATCAGGCATGACCTTGGATGGCCGCCCCGGTAGGGTTGCCACGGCCGCACGCACACGGTGATAGAAGCGTGCGCTGTTCTAGAGTGCTTCCGGAAAAGTGGGAACCGGTTTTCCGATAAGAAACACGACTAAACAAAGGTCTAGAGCCGTTCCGCGATTCCATCAAAACCGGAACGGCTCTAAAGCTGGCAATGAGGTAGCGGCGTGGTCGAACCTGAAACCAAAGCGATGGTGCGCCTGGCGCTCGTGACGAGCCTTGCCATTGCGCTTGCCACGTTTACGGCGGCCGCGTGGACGGGCTCCTGCGTGATGCTGGCAGCCGCCATCCAAGCGCTCGCCGCCATGTCGAGCCAGTCACTCATGCTGATCGGCATCGGTCGGGCATCCCGGCCAGCGACTGCCACCGCAGCGGACACCACGCCAGCCGGCATGCAAGGGCCTCGTAACGGCGACATCTATTTCTGGTGCTTTGCCGCCGGCGCGCTGCTGTTTTCCATGGCTGCCGGCGTGGCGATCTATGATGGAGCCCACCGGCTCGTTAAGCCCCAACGCATCGCCGAAACCGAAATGGCCTATTGGGTGGCTGCCCTCGCCGCCGCCGCCCAAAGCTACGTGCTGTTCCGGGCCGTGCAGATCGCGCCCAAGCCTGTCGATGGCCAAGGGCTCGCCGCTGCCCTGCGTGCGGCAAGGGCCGCGCCGCTTCTCACCGTTGTCACCGAAGCAATCGCAAGCCTTGCGGGGCTGGCGCTGGTTTTCATCGGTATTGCATTGGTGCATCTCGCAGGGCAGACGTGGGCCGATGGCGCCACCGGCCTGATGATTGGGCTCCTGCTGGCAACGGTCGCGACCTTCATGAGCATGGAAGTGCGCGCGTTGCTATCGAACGCCAACACTGCGGTTGCGGCGAATGCCCCGACGCCCGTAGCAGTCGTTGCGGTCGACGCGGCGGACCCTGAGTCGGCTCACGCAACCGAACCCCAAACAACGCTGCCCGTTGCCGAGAGCGTCGCGTCACTCGCCGCGCCAGCGGATAGCGCAAGTCCTAATGCTGCGTCTCCACACAGTGAGCACGCACTTGGCAAACATCGCGGAAAGAAGAAGGGGCGGCATCGCTACCGTTGATTTTGCCCTGCTGGCAACTCACCCGCGCGGACTTGGCGCCGGCTCAGGCGCCTTGGCAGCGCCCGGACGCACGCCAAGCAGGCGGGGGTCGGACATGATCCAGTCGGCGAGCGCGGTACCGACCAGTTCGTTGGCGCGTTCGTTCCAATGCCAATCGTAGGGATACTCGAGGCGGGTCTTGTGCGCCTCGTAGTCGGCCTTGAAGGTGGCCGTCAGATCGAACAACGGCAGCTCAGCTAATTTTGCCGCCGAGGCCGCCATGGCATTCAGCGCCACGACGCGATCGGTTGCCGCGTCGGCACGGCCATAGATGGTTTCGCGCACGGCGTCGATGGAGAATGCCAGCCGAAAACCCTTGCGCTCAGACAACGCCTTCATATCGTCGAAGACATACGACGTTACCCGCCGCATGGTCGTGATGTCGTCCAGATGGCGAACGTCGACACCCGAAACGATGTTGGCCGCATCATAGTCCTCGTCCCCGCCCCACACGTAGCGCGACACCAGCGAGCGCGCGTGCAGATAAAGGTTCGTCTCGTAGTAGAGATAGCGGAACGTTGCCGACGTTCGCAGCAGGTCGGCCATCGAAGGCTCGTAGTCAACCGGGGGAATTTCGTAGATCCGGCCCTGCTCATCGGTGCCGAGCTTCATGAAGCTCGAACCGTAGCGCGTCTTCAAAAAGCGGTAGCTCTCATCGAAATCGTTATGAATGAGCTGCACCAGCACGATGTCGGGCTTGTAGTCTTCGACCTCGCTGCGCAACACGTGCAAATACTGGCTGAGCGGTGCTCCATCGACGCCGAACCGCAGCACCTCCGCATTGATGCCCTGAGCGGTGAGCCGTCGCTCGATCACCTCGGGGAATGCCTGGCGCGCATCCACATAGCTTGCATGCACATAGCTGTCGCCAATGACGGCGATGCGCAGCCGCCCAGCCTCTTTTTCCGGCTCATAGCGCGGCTTGCTCGAATTCCAACCGTTGCGATTGATTGTGACATGCGATTGGCGACCGTCCGGGTGGCGGAACGTCGCCGTGCGCATCGGCTCGTAGCGGACGACAGAGTTGATCGTGGTGACGGACAGCGCGTCGTCAGGCTTGAGGATGAGGCCGAATACCACGAACTCCAGAAACGCCAGCACCATGAGCAGTGATGCCATGGCCAGCGCCAGGTTCTGGGCGAGATGTTTCAATTTCTGACGCACGGGCCTGTCCGCTTTTAGGACATTTTGACGGGGCCGGTCGCAATTAGCCCGGCTCTGCGAACCCGTTTCGCAAGCCATGTGCCAGCAGCGCTTGGTGCACCGTTCAGCCCGTTAAATGATCGGCTACGAAGTCGTACCGATACGAACGTTTCGCCAGTGAGGCGAATCGCGCTGGCCGCACGCTCTCTCCTGCAGCGCTGGCGTGGTACGTCAGGAAGCGTGACTGGATCCCGGCCCGAAGCCGGGATGACGGTGGTGTGCTGGGCTGGCCGAATGCCCCAAACTCTACCGTCACCCCGTCGCAGGACGGGGCCCAGTCACGTCGCAGCGAACTCATCTTGCGATGATGATGACGCGCATGCAGCGTGCGCACCACTTCACCGCTTGCATTCTATCTGCAGCGACGTCTCTAGGTTCCCGCCTTCGCGGGAATGACGGCGGTGGGTGGGGGGATGCGATTGCCCCAAACTCTACCGTCACCCCGTCGCAGGACGGGGCCCAGTCACGTCGCAGCGAACTCATCTTGCGATGATGATGACGCGCATGCAGCGTGCGCACCACTTCACCGCTTGCGTTCTATCTGCAGCGACGTCTCTAGGTTCCCGCCTACGCGGGATTGACGGCAGCATATACAGCGGCGCTCACGCCAACACTATCGTCATGCCGGTTAAGGCAGGTGCCCCCGCAAATCCGGCGCGGCCGCCTCGGCCTTGAGCATGGCAACGGCGTCGTCGAGGCTCATCACCTCTTGCGCCTGACTGCCCAAACGGCGGATCGAGACCTTGCGCTCCTCCGCCTCGCGCTTGCCGACCACCAGCAGCACCGGCACCTTCTGCAACGAGTGCTCGCGGACCTTGAGGTTGATCTTCTCGTTGCGCATATCGGTTTCAGCACGCAGCCCCGCACGCTGCAGCACGCCCGTCACTTCGGCTGCGTAAGCGTCCGCATCCGAAACGATCGTCGCCACGACCGCCTGCACGGGCGACAGCCACAACGGGAAATGACCGGCGTAGTTCTCGATCAGGATGCCGGTGAAGCGTTCCAATGAGCCGAACATGGCGCGATGGATCATGACCGGCGTCACCTTGTTGGAGTGCTCGTCGATGTAGAACGCGCCCAGCCGGCCAGCCAGATTGAAATCCACCTGCGTCGTGCCGCACTGCCATTCCCGCCCGATCGCATCGCGCAGGACGTATTCGAGCTTGGGACCATAGAACGCGCCTTCGCCCGGTTGCAGGGCGGTCTTGATCTGGCCGTTCGACTGCCGCTTCACCTCGTCCAAGACATCCGACAAGGCCTTCTCCGCCTTGTCCCACAGTTCGTCGGCGCCGACGCGCTTTTCCGGCCGCGTCGACAGCTTGATGAAGATGTCGGTAAAGCCGAAGTCCTGGTAGATGGAGAGCATCAGATCGTTGATCTTGAGGCACTCCTCCATGATCTGATCCTGCGAAATGAAGATGTGCGCGTCGTCCTGCGTAAAATGGCGCACGCGCATCAGCCCGTGCAGCGCGCCCGACGGCTCGTAGCGGTGCACCTTGCCGAACTCGGCGATT
>CAZLHQ010000190.1:0-5651 GCA_964559355.1 uncultured Hyphomicrobiaceae bacterium | reverse complement strand
GGCCAGAAGCTTGTCTTCGGCCGTCGTCGCGCCGCGCCGCGCAGTGCCCGCGATCGGCCGGATCGTCACTTCGCCGCCGCGCACGCGCACCAGGATCTCAGGGCTCGAGCCAACCAGTGCGAAGTCGCCGAAGTCGAGATGGAACAGGAATGGCGAGGGGTTGAGACGGCGCAGCGCGCGGTAGAGTGCGAACGGCGGTAGCGAGAACGGAGCCGAGAAACGCTGCGAGAGCACCACCTGAAAGATATCACCCGCCTTGATGTACTCCTTGGCGCGGCTCACCATCGTCATGTATTCGGCCGCCGTCGTGTTCGATTGCGGCTCGGGCATCGCCAGCGTGTCCTGCAACGCCGCCGCCTTGTGCGCGAGTGGCGCGTCAAGCGCGTCGACGACATCACGCAGGCGATCCTGCGCGGCGCGATAGGCCTCCTTGGCCGATACCGCGCGATCGGGATGGACCGGGCTTACCACGGTCATCTCGTCCTTCACCGCATCGAAGATGACCATCACCGTCGGCCGCACCAGAATGGCGTCGGGCAGTCCCAGATCATCGGGCGGCACGGCAGGCAGCCGCTCGATCAGGCGAACGGTGTCATAGCCCATGTAGCCGAACACACCGGCCGCCATCGGCGGCAGACTTTCGGGCAGGTCGATGCGGCTTTCATCGAGCAGCGCGCGCAGGGATTGCAGCGTGGGGCGCGTGTCGGTCGAGAAGCCGTTTGGGTTGGCAGCCGGATTGCGATTGATCTCGGCGATGTCGCCGCGCGCGCGCCAGACGATATCCGGCATCAAGCCGATGATCGAATAGCGGCCGCGCACCGCGCCACCCTCGACGGATTCGAGCAGGAAGGCGGGAGCACGCCCAGTGGCAAGCTTGAGATATGCCGACACCGGCGTCTCGAGGTCGGCGACAAGCCTAGTTGAGACGACCTGCGCGCGCCCCGCGTCGTAGACGGCGGCGAACGCGCCAAGTGCTGGCACGGAATCGATATCGGCCGGTCGCGATTGCGGCGTGCTCACGAAACTTGGACCTCTCGATCGGTGCTACAGGGTTGCGAGCGGCGCTAAGCGCCGGGACTATTGCGTTGTGGCGCCGCGCGCGCGGTCGAATGCGGCCTGATTGATCGATACGCCCAATTGCTGTTGCAGCGCACCGACATAAGCCGCAAGAGCATCGTTCTCAAGCGCGCCTTCAAGTTCCTTTGAGAGCTTCGCCGTCTGCTCCTTGCTGGCGGCGGCGGCCGGTGTGATTTCCTTGACCTGGAACACCGTGCGCGACTTGTTGTCCGGGCTCTCTGCGGAGCCGGCTCCGCCCTTGGGCAAGGCGAACGCCTGCGCCACCGCCGCGCGCGACAGGCCCTGCGGCGTCGTGTTGCGGCCGACCGATTGTGCGGTCTCCACGGTACCGCCCGCTTCGCCGGCAATTGCCTCGATGGCCTCGCCCTTGGTGATGCGCGCCACCAGCTTGTCGGCCAGCTCGCGGATTTGCCGTGCACGCTCGGTTTTCTCGTAGAGCGCCTTCACATCTGCCTGCACCGCGTCGAACGGCCGGTCGGCTGCCGGTGTGATCGCCAGCACATCGACCCAGGCAAAGCCGCCATCGGCCAGCTCGACGGGATCGTGCTCGACGCCGATCTGGGCCTCGAAGCCCGCATTGATGATGCGCAGCGCGTCGGGAAGGTCGAGCGCCAGCTTGCCGTCGGGCGTCTTGTTGGTGCGGTCGGTGGCGGCCACCTCGATGAACGTGAGCTTGGTCTGCTGCGCAATGTCCTTGAGCGGGCGGCCCCCGGCGCGGCCGTCGTCGACCTCGTCGTGCAGCTTTTGGATTTCGGCCTTGGCCTTCTCGTGGGCAAGCTTGTCGAGCACCTTCGACTTGACGGAGTCGAATGTCGACACGGTGCCCGGCTCGATCGCGGTGACACGCAGCAGCACGGTGGTGAAGCGGCCCTCGACGGGATCGGAAACGGCGTCCTTGGCGAGCGCGAAGGCCGCGTCGGCGATTTTGGGGTCGATCAATTGCTTTTTGAGCACGAGGCCGAGGTCGATGTCGGTCTCCTTGGCGCCGGCCTCCTTGGCCGCATCGAGGAAACTCTTGCCCTCGGAGATGACTTTCCTGGCGGCATCCGCGGCCGCGCGCGTCGGGAAAGCGATCTGCTGCACGCGCCGCTTCTCGGGCGTGTCGTAGATCGATTTTTCCTGTTCATAGGCGGCTTTGGCCTCCGCGTCGGAGACAGCGACCTTCTTGGTCAACTCGGCGACCGACAGCAACAGCACCGCCAGCTTGCGCAGCGGCGGCGTCACGAACTCCGTTTTGTTGGAATCGTAGGTCGCCTTCAGCTTGGCTTCGTCGGGCGGCTCGATTTTCACGGTCTTGTCGGGATCGATGCGAACGTGAGCGATAGCGCGCGTTTCCTCACGCCAGGCATGCAAGGTGTCGATCATCGGCTGCGGCACCACGATCGCCTCGCTCATGGCCGTCGTGACTTGCCGGCGCAGTTCCTCCTTGCGACGCAACGCGAGGAATGCCGCTTCGCTCATGTTGAGCTGTTGCATGATGTTCTCGACGGCGGAGCGTGAATATTTGCCGTCTGGACCATGAAAGGTCGGGTCGCGCTTCAGGCCTTCGATGAGCGCATCGTTGGAGAGCGCCAGCTGTAGGTTACCCGCATGCGAGTCGACGGCGGCGGCCCCCAGCATGCGCTGCATCACCTGATTGTCGAGGCCGAATGCGCGCGCCTGATCGGCGGTGATGCGACGGCCGGCGCGATAAGAGATGGCATTGAGCTCGTTCTGGAATGCGCGCTGATACTCGTCAGGGCTGATCTCGGTGTTGCCGACCTTGGCGAGCGAGGCCCGGCCAAAGCCGGTGAAGACGTCAGCGACGCCCCAGACGGCGAAGCTGAGGATGAGGATGGCCAAGAGCAGCTTGACGACTATTCCCTGGGAACCGCGTCGCAAGGCATCGAGCATGGGTGATCGTCTTCCGTTGTTGAGGTGCAGCGGAGTGGTGGCGCCGCCGGGCGCCCGTGCCGCTCCAATTCGCCGCATGCAGGTCTGGTCAAAAACCCGGAATTCCGGGCGGAGGGTCGTGTTATGACGCGCCATATGAAGCGCAGGCTGCTGGCGAAAGCAAGGGTGGCGGCTTAAGACGCCGCGACAGGCCGCAATCGGGCGTGCGCGAGCCTCTTGTAGCGTGTTCATCCCATGGCGGACGGCATGCGGTTATTGTCTGAAGTTCGAATCGAGAAGGCGTCACGATATGAGCATCTCCCCCTCCGCTATCCGCCCGCTGGTCGCCGGCAATTGGAAAATGCATGGCCTCAAAGCCGCGCTGGAGCAGGCCCTGGCGGTTCGCGACGCCGTTTCGGCCGCAGACTTCAAAACTCCCGCCGATGTCATGATCTGCCCGCCCGCCACGCTTGTCATGGTCTTGGGAGAGTTGTCGGGGGACGGTCGGCTGCAGGTCGGCGGTCAGGATTGCCATGGCAATGCAACCGGTGCCCATACCGGTGACGTATCCGCGGAAATGTTGAAGGACGCCGGCGCCAGTGCCGTCATCGTCGGCCATTCCGAGCGCCGCGCCGACCATGGTGAAATGGACCGCGACGTCAAGGCGAAGGCATTGGCGGCCCATCGCGCGGGCCTCGTTGCCATCGTCTGCATCGGCGAGACGGCCGGTCAGCGCGCCGTGGGCTTGACGATGGACGTGGTGCGCCGCCAGCTCTCGGCCTCGTTGCCAGATGGTGCTACCGCCGCCAACACGGTCATCGCTTATGAGCCGGTGTGGGCGATCGGAACCGGCCTGACGCCGACCAACGCCGACGTCGAGGCTGTGCATAAGGTAATCCGAAGCGAGCTTGAAAAGCGGTTTGCCGCCGAAGGCGCCGCCATGCGCATTCTTTACGGCGGTTCGGTCAAGCCCGACAATGCGCGCGAATTGATGGGTATCGCCAACGTCAACGGCGCGCTGGTCGGCGGCGCCAGCCTCAAAGCAGACGATTTCTTGAGGATTGTGTCAGCATATGAAAGCTGACCGCCATGCACGGCGGCCGCACGGTGTCTTTGCGTTTTGATGCTCCTTGGCGCAGGTTAGGCCGAGCAGCTTTTGAGCGCACACGAAGCATTGGTATTTCGTCATGCCGTATGTCGCCCATCTCGTTCGCACGCTGAGGCCACGCGCGTCGGCAGCTCTGCCCTCCTTGGGCTCCAGCATTGCTGCTGGCGTTGCAATGCTGTTCCCGGCGACCGCTGGGGCCGAGCCACTGCCGCCTGATACGTGCGAAGCGCTGATCCAGGAGAGAGCCCTGCTCGAGGGCGGCGGCGCCGGCGAGAACATCGAGCGGGGCGTTGCTTGGGGCAAATCCAACCTGACGCCTGAGCAATTCGAATACATCAAGCGGCTCATCGTCGTGCGTGAAGCGGTGATGTTCCGTTGCCGCAGCTATGATGTCGTGCGCGAACCGTCTCCGCCAAGCCCAGCAACCGCCCAAAGCGGCGCGCCGGCTGCGGACGGCAAATCGGTCGCCACCACAACTCCCGCTGTGAAAAAGACGCCCGCGCAAAAGCAGGCCGCCCCCGTGCCACCTCCGGCGCGCAAGCGTGCTGCCGAGGCGTCGGCGCCCGCGACAGCCAAGGCCGCGCCCCCGTCCGTCAGCGAGACGAAGCCTGCTGCCAAAAAGCCCGCCAAGACATCCAAGCCGGAGGTCAACCCGCGCCCGGCCATGAACGACGCCTATGTGCCGCCACAAGGCGCCGAGAGCACGTTCAAGGCGCCGGCCGGCGTCGCGCCCCAGCCGCAGCCGCAATAGCCCGCGAGGGTGCCGCATCCTTGGAAGACCTGAAAGAATTGTCCTTGGAATAATGGCAGGCCAGCCCTACCTGTCGTCGGTTGCGGCAAGCGGTCCATGCCGAGCGGCGGCAACGGCCACTGGCCATTGGCGGCTTAATCGTGTATGAGCGCGCCAATCTCCCACATCCTCGTTGAATAATCTGCCCTACCAGGAGCCGTTCATGGCCACCGTCATCCTCGTCATCCATCTCATGATTGCCGCCGCGCTGGTCGGCGTCGTGCTGCTGCAGCGCTCCGAGGGCGGTGCACTCGGTATGGGCGGTGGTGGCGGCGGCGGTGGATTCCTGACCGGGCGTGGCACCGCCAACCTGTTGACGCGCACCACCGCGGGCCTGGCTGCGGCCTTTTTCGTGACCTCTATCCTCTTGACGGTGATGGCCAATCAGCGTTCCGGCGCGCCGTCCGTGCTGGATCGGGCGGCGCCCGCTGCCGGCGCTCCGGCTACCCCGGGATCGGCGCCCGCTCCCGCAACGGCCGACAAGCCGGCCGAGGGTTCACAGCCTGCGCGCGGCGGCATTCTCGATAAGCTCCAGGGTGGCGGTCCGCAGGTTCCGCGCAACCAGTAAGGCGGGGCGCGCAACAGCGGGCCGGCGCGCCTTATTCCGGATCGGTGGACAATTCAAATTGCCTCTTCGAATCAGAGGCTTTCTGTGTATTCTGCAGGCCCATGCAACGGTATATCTTCATCACCGGCGGCGTGGTCTCCTCCCTTGGCAAGGGCCTCGCATCGGCCGCGCTCGGCGCGCTTCTGCAGGCGCGCGGGTACTCCGTCCGTCTCCGCAAGCTCGATCCGTATCTCAAC
>CAZLHQ010000189.1:0-5673 GCA_964559355.1 uncultured Hyphomicrobiaceae bacterium | reverse complement strand
CCGCAAGCCGGGCAAGGCTCGTTGCGGGCGCTGGCCGGCTGCTTCGGGTTCTCGGGCGACGACGTGGAGAAGAAGTGCCGTGTGCTGTCGGGCGGCGAAAAGGCGCGGCTCGTTATGGCGCTTATGCTCTACGATCCACCGAACTTTCTCGTGCTCGACGAGACGACCAACCATCTCGACATGGCGAACAATGAGATGCTCATCAAGGCGCTGGCCGCCTATGAGGGCGCCATGCTGTTCGTCTCGCACGACCGGCATTTTCTCGCCGCCTTGTCGAACCGGGTGCTGGAGCTGACGCCGGAGGGGCTGCACCAGTATGGCGGCGGCTACACCGAATATGTCGAACGCACCGGACATGAAGCCCCCGGCGTCACTGCGCGGTGAGGCGGTTTCGTCGTCGTCCAATTGCGTGCCTTCGGTCACAGTCGTTGCAGTCCGGTTGCCTTACGTGAGGACGCACGCGCCCTGCGGCGCTCTTGGCCCTGGCGCTGCGCGTTTTGAGGGATGAAAATGCAACGCCGACGCTGCCATGTCGGTTCTGAGCGAGAGGCCCGGTCCATGAGCAAGCCACAGATCACGATCCTTGGAGCAGGCTTCGCCGCGTTGACGGCCGCGCGGCAGTTGAGAAAGCGTCTGCCCGCTGCCGCCATCACACTCGTTGCGCCCAAGGCGGAGTTCCAATACCTGCCAAGCCTCATTTGGGTGCCGACAGGGCTGCGTCACCGCAAGGACATCGTCGTTTCCCTGGACCGCTTCATCAAGCGTCACAACCTCGCCTTCAAGCACGCGAGCGTCACCGGGATTTCACCGGATGCGCGCACGGTGGAGACGACGGCCGTGCCGGTGCAAAACGATGCGCTCGTCATCGCGACGGGCGGGCGTTTCATCAAAAAGCTTCCCGGCATCGAGCATGCGCTGACGCTATGCGAAGGCATCGACTCGGCCGAAGCCATTCGCGCCCGCCTCGACGGATTGAAAAAGGGCCGCATCGCGCTGGGCTTCGGCGGCAATCCCAATGAGCCCTCCGCCATGCGCGGCGGGCCGATGTTCGAGCTGTTGTTCGGCATCGATACATGGCTCCGCCAAGAGGGACGGCGCAGCGATGTCGAGCTGACCTTCTTCAACGCCGTGGCCGAGCCCGGCAAACGGTTGGGTGAGAAGGCGGTGACGGGGCTGCTATCGGAGATGGCCAAGCGCCGCATCGACACGCATCTGGGACACAAGCCACTGGGGTTCTCTCAGCAGGGCGTCGATACCGAAGGCGGGCACGTCAACGCCGACCTGATCTTGTTCATGCCGGGATTGACCGGGCCGGAGTGGATCGCCAACACCGGACTGCCGAAGTCGGACGGCGGCTTCATCAAGGGTGACAAATTCTGCAGGGTCGAGGGCCTGGCGCATACTTATGTCGCGGGCGATGCCGGCTCCTTCCCGGGGCCCGACTGGCTGCCCAAGCAGGCACACATGGCAGATCTGCAGGCGAAGGCGGCGGCTGAAAATCTGGTGTTGGGGCTCGCGGGCAAGGAGCCGCAGAAGTCACCCAAACCCGAGCTCATCTGCATTGTCGACACGCTCGATAAGGGCATCATGGTCTATCGTGACCCAAAACGCTCCCTCGTGCTCCCCTCGAGCCGCGCCTTCCACTGGTCCAAACGCGCCTTCGAGCGCCACTACCTTCGCGCCTTCCACTGAGAAGGGCCAGGGCGTCAGGAGGGTCAGAGCGTCCAGCAACCCTCGATCATGCAGAGAATTGTCGGCGCGGCGAGTTCTCTCTACAGTGTCCGTCATGACAGCATTGCCCAAACATCGCATGACGGTCGAAGAGTTCATCCCCTGGGCGATGGCGCAGCCTTCAGGGCGGTATGAACTTGTGGGAGGTGAGGTCGTCGCCATGTCGCCTGAGCAGGCGCGGCACAATCTGGCAAAGCTTGCCGTCGCCCGCAGTCTGCAGGATGCCGTTCGCCGCGCCGGTCTCGATTGCAACGTCTTCACCGACGGCATGACGGTCAAGATCGATGCAACCACCGCGCGCGAGCCGGACGCTTCGCTGCAATGCGGTGTCAAGCTTGATCTCGACAGCCTGATCCTGGAAGCGCCGCTGCTCGTCGTGGAAGTGGTGTCGCCAACGAGCGAGCGCGACGATACCGGGGCGAAGGTTGCGGAGTATTTCTCGGTTGCCTTGATCGCGCATTATCTCATCGTCGATCCGGTGCGCCCTGTCGTCATCCACCACCAGCGCCAGCGCGGAGGCGACATCCGAACCACGATCCATGCGACAGGAACGATCCATATCGACCCGCCGGGGTTCGACCTGCCGGTCGGCGAACTGCTCGCTGTGTCATGAGCACGTCAGAAGGCAACCCGCAGGCCGCAGGCAAGCACCGGCATCTGGTCTGGCTGGCGATTGCGGCGGGCGCACTGCTGGCGATCATCGGCGCGCGGTTCATGATCGTGCCGCGCACCGCCGCCAACAATTTCGGGCTCGCCAAGGACATCAAGGGCTACGAGTTGCATCACATGGTTGGTTTGCGCGACCTGTGGCTGGGCGTGCTGGCCATGGTGCTGGCAGTGTGGCGGCAGTGGCGGGCGCTGATGGCGTGGTTCGCGCTCGGGGCGCTGGTATGCTTCGCTGACGCCGCGATCGCCGGCCTTTCGAGCGGCAAGCTGGCTCAAATCGCCTTCCACGCCGGTTCGGGTCTTTTTTGCGCCGGGATGGCGCTCGCCATTCGCGCCCGCTCGCTGGGGTCTTAACCTCGCTCATGCTTGGTGTCTGGTAATCGCCACAAAGCTTTGGCACACATGACAGTTAACGCCTCTGACGGGGGACGGTGAGTGCCGCCTTGCGCTTGCTTCAAACCCGCGACGGCGGCGTCCCCAGTGAAGGTCAAATGTGCAAGTCAAATGTGCAGGTCAAATTTCAACGCAATCGCCTCGTGACACGGTGGCCTGTTCCAAGTCCATGATTGAAAGTCTGCTTGGCGCCTTTGCTCCTAGCCGGAGCGTTTGCGTCTGGGACGTTTAGGCTCAAGGCACGCGTGTCAGTCATCCGGAGTAGTCCCATGATCGATAATTTGTTCTTGCTCGCCATCGGCGCTTTCGGCTGGGGCCTCAGTCTCACAACCTACCGGCTGTTCGCACGTCAGAACAAATGGCCGATGGGGGCACTGCATGCCGATTTGCCGGCAATCCCTATTCTGATCGGTCTGGCGGCGCTGACGATCGGCCTGTTGTTCGCGGCCGCGCGCGGCGCCGACTTCGGCGGCTGGATCATCATCGCGTGCGGCATTCTACTGGCCATATTCTGGACCGGATTTCTGCGCGTCGGTTCGCAAGTGTCGTTGTTCCTGGCGCCGATTGCGGCGGCCCTGCTGCTGGTTGGCTGGCTGCCGTCAATTTTGGGGTATGAGCGGCCGAAATGGGCCTATTCACGGCCTGCCGACCTGATCAAGCGCGCTCCAGCGACTGTGCCGGCAAATCCCGATCGCTGATTATATAGGAGTAGAGCGAGCAGCGCGGTGGCGTCCTTTCCGGCATTGTTTGCTCAGGATTGCTGTGCTGCATGTTTGGCATGCCACGGGCAATCCGAACGACATGGATCAGCGAAACGGAACGCCGTGATTTTCACCCGCCGGAATGATACGGCTCCATCAGGTTGGGTGTCATGAGGCTGGCCTCAGCTTGCTAAGCGCGCGGCGGCGGGCGCGCCCGAAGTGGCCCATTGCTGCTTTGCCTTGACTTGCGGCAAGTGCGCTACGAAAAATTGCACCGCCGACTATCCCACCTGCCCCTAAGATCCAGCAGTGTGCTGCTATAGAAGCAGGCGCAAAGCCTTGCTTTGGCGCGTTGTTGGACGTAGGGAACAAGTGTTCGATCGCCTGGGGAACGAGCGGGCTGTAACGAGGCTGAACACCTCGGCGCGTCCATCACGTCGCGTGGCACCATTTCTCGGTGCTGCACCAAGTTTCTCCCCGTTGCCTGCCGCCAGGAGCCCGAGGAGCCATAGATGGCCGTTCGTCGCCTGCATCCGGATCAGCCGCCCGGCTTTGCCTTCACTGCGGAGAATTTGGCTTGGGCGCAGAGCACGATTGCCAAATATCCATCTGGCAAACAGGCCTCTGCGGTGTTGCCGCTGCTGTGGCGCGCGCAAGAGCAGCACGAGGGCTGGCTACCCGAGCCCGCGATCCGCTACATCGCCGATATGCTGGGCATGGCTTATATTCGTGTCTACGAAGTTGCGACCTTCTACACGATGTTCCAGCTCGCCCCGGTCGGCAAGAAGGCGCACATCCAGGTTTGCGGCACCACCCCCTGCATGCTGCGCGGCGCCGAGGACCTGATCAAGATCTGCAAGTCCAAGATCCATCACGATCCCCACCACCTCTCGACCGACGGTAATTTCTCTTGGGAGGAGGTGGAGTGCCTCGGTGCGTGCGCCAATGCGCCGATGGTGCAGATCTGGAAGGATACCTATGAGGATCTGACGCCGGAGTTGTTTGAGAAGCTGCTCGAAGGTTTTGCCAAGGGGCAGCCACCCAAGCCCGGCTCCCAGATCGGCCGCACGGCCTCTTGTCCGCAGGGCGGCCCCACGACGCTCACCGATCCCGCACTGTTTGATGGCTCGGGGCTGGGGGCCTGGAAGAAGCACTTCACCGGCGCAGCCGCTGCCGCGGCCGCCGTTGCAGCGCCTGCCGCCGCGCCTGCCACCGCCGCCGCCGCTGGGGCAAGCGCAGCCAGTGTCTCTGCCGCTTCGACGCCTGCCGGGGCTGTAGCATCGCCACCCGCAGCATCAACTGCCCAGGCCGCCAGCACCGCAGCCCCGACCGGCGCGTCGTCGGGTGCGGCCGCATCGTCCTCGGCGACAAGCGCTACCACGACCACCACTTCGGCATTGCCGTCGGGCAGTGCGCTCGCCTCGGGAATTGGCGCCTCGGCTCGGGCGGGTAGCAAAACCAACATCGCAGTCGCGGCCGCCGAGGGCGCGGTCGCAGCCGCCCTCAAGAGCGCTGCTGCAGCCGCTGCGACAACGCCTGCCACGCCTGCTGCGACAGCTCCGGTTGCAACCGGGGCTGCCAAGTCGACGCCGGCCGGTTCCACCAGTTCAGCGGTACCTTCAGGAAGCGCCCCCACAGCGAGCGCGGCAAGTGTCGCGGCTCCTTCGCCTGCGGGTAGCGCCGCCGCGCCGCAACCGAGCAAGCCGGTGCTGCTCGACAAGCCGCGCGACGGCAAGGGCGACGATCTGGGCTTGATCTGGGGTGTCGGTGACAAGCTGCATCAAAGGCTCAACGCCATGGGCATCTGGCATTTCGACCAGATCGCGAAATGGACGCTGGCCGAGGTCGCCTGGTTCGAGGCTGAGATGGACGGCTTCAAGGGCCGCATCGAACGCGACAAGTGGATCGAGCAGTGCAAGAAGCTCGCAGACGGCTGGCGGCCCGATAACGCTGCCGGCGACCGGCCGAAGGGATGAGGCATGCGAGTTTTTGCAACGATGACGCCGTGCGGCAGACGTGGGAGCTGAGGACATATGCTCGCTGACAAGGATCGCATCTTCCGCAACATCTACGGCTTTCACGACAGTGGATTGCAGGCGGCCATCAAACGCGGCGCCTGGGATGGCACCAAGCTGCTGATCGACCAGGGCCACGACTGGATCGTCAACGAGGTCAAGGCGTC
>CAZLHQ010000188.1:0-5751 GCA_964559355.1 uncultured Hyphomicrobiaceae bacterium | reverse complement strand
TGTCGGAGGAGCCGAACTTGACATCGGGCAGGGGCTTTTTCGGCGCAACCTTGAGCAAGGCGAGATCGCTCTTGGCATCGCGCCCCAACACCTTGTCGACCTTCAGCTTGGAGCCGTCGTGGAAATTGATGACGATCTCGTCGGCGTCGGCAATGACGTGGTTGTTGGTGACGATTAAGCCTTCCTTGCCGTCGATGACGAAGCCCGAGCCGAGCGACGACACCTTGCGCGGCACCTTGGGTCCGCCACGGCGATTGAAGAAGTCCTCGAACATGTCATCGAACGGCGAGCCCTTGGGAATGTCGGGCAACGGTAGCCCCTGCGGCCCCTTGGTGGTCTGAGTGGTAGAAATATTCACCACCGCGTCGATGAGCTTCTCGGCGACCGGCGCGACGGTTTGCGGCCCGCGTTGCGCCCGAGCCGAAGGCACGACCAATGCTGACGCCGCGATCACCGTGATGGCGGCGAGCATCAAAGTGCAACAATGCGACCCCCAGCTCAAAGGGTGATACGAGCGGGATCCGGGGAGGATGCGTGCGGCCATGCTGCCCTCTTGCGCGTGTGCCTCTTACGAGCGTGGCTCTTGCGAGCGTCGACGTGTCTTGTCCTGCCACGAAATCGGCACCGCGTCACGCCCGCCGCAATCCGCCTACCGCCGCTCGCGCACCCGACCTATCCGCGCACCAGCCAGACGATCGCCGCACCCAGCGCCACCGCCACCCAGCCCGCCTGACGCAGCTGTGTGTCGGGCGAGGCGGCCGCAATCTCGAGCAGCCGCCGACCCGCCCCAGGCGCCAGCGCCCAGATCAGCCCTTCGATGACGAGGACCAGACCAAGCGCGACAGCGAGATCGTTCATTGCCGCGGATGCGCGCCGGCGGCAGGCGCTGCTGCAGGCTTGGTACCCTGAGCGCTATTGAAGTAGCGGAAGAACTCCGAGTCAGGCGAAATCACCATCCGCGTATCACCCGACTTCAAACCCTGCTCATAGGCCTGCATCGAGCGGTAGAAGCCGAAGAAGTCCGGATCCTTGCCGAAGGCTTCGTTGAACACGCGGTTGCGCTCGGCATCGCCTTCGCCGCGCATCTGCTCGCTGGTCTTGGTCGCCTCCGCCTTGATGACTGTAGCCTCCCTGTCGGCGGTCGCGCGGATGCGGTTTGCGGCGGCTGCACCTTCGGCACGGAACTCCGCCGCCTCGCGCTGACGCTCGGTCTGCATGCGCTTGTAAACCGCCTCGCTATTGGCTTCAGGCAGGTCGGCACGCTTGATGCGCACGTCGATGACCTCGATGCCGAAGTCTTTCGACTGGTCGTTCACCTGCTGGCGGATCGAGCGCATCAGGGCTTCGCGCTTGTCACGCACGACATCCTGGAACGTCGATGCGCCGAGCGCGCTGCGCAGTGCCGACTCCAGGATGTTGCCGAGCCGCTGGCGCGCGGTCGGTTCGTCACGCAGCGTCTTGTAGAATTCGAGCGCCTTGACGATCCGGAAGCGTGCGAAGGCATCGACGACGAGACGCTTCTGGTCCGCTGCAATCACCTCCTGCGAGGCGGTATCGAGATCGAGGATGCGACGGTCGAAGAAGTCGACGGTTTCCACGAACGGGATCTTCCAGTGCAGGCCGGGCTCGGTGATCGTCACCTTGGGCTTGCCGAACTGCAGGACGATCGCCTGCTCGGTCTGGCGCACAATGAAGGCGGAGAAATACACCGTGACGGCGGCGAGGCCCAGCAGGACGAACAGTGTTGCGAGAAATGGGCGCATGATCACTGGCCTCCCGTCTTCTTGGTGGTGAGTTCGTTCAATGGCAGGTACGGCACGACACCGCCGCCGCTTGGACCGGATTGATCAAGGATGATCTTGTCCGTGCCGTTGAACACGCGCTCCATGGTTTCCAGGAACATGCGCTTGCGAGTCACTTCGGGAGCCTTCTTGTATTCTTCATAGACCTTCTGGAAGCGCGCTGCCTGACCTACAGCCTCGGCAACCGTCTGCTCGCGATAGCCCTGCGCGGCCTGCAGGATTCGCTCGGCCTCGCCGCGCGCCTCCGGCACGATCTTGTTGGCATAAGCGCGCGCCTCGTTCTGCAGCCGCTCCTGGTCGGCGCGCGCCGCCTGCACGTCACGGAAGCTGTCGATCACCTTGCCCGGCGGATCGACCTTCTGCAGCTGCACGCGCGTAATCTCGATGCCGGCGCCGTAGCCATCGAGAGTCGTTTGCATCAGCGCCTCGACCGCCGCTTCGGTCTTCTGGCGAGCGCCCGTCAGAATGGGTTGAATGTCGTTCTGGCCGACCACCTCGCGCATCGCGCTTTCGGCCACTTCCTTGACGGTCGTCTCGGGGTTCTGGATGTTGAAGAGATACTGCTCGGCACCCGTCTGTTTCGTCTTGGGATCGGGACCGCCGGTCTTGATGCGCCAGAAGACGACGAAATCGACGTCGACGATATTTTCATCGCCGGTCAGCATCAAGCTTTCCTCGGGAACATCGCGGTTCGCCGTGCCGCCGCGCGTGCCGATCGTGCGCAAGCCGATCTCGATCGAGTTCTCGCGCGTTACCCTCGGCAGCAACACTTCTTCCACCGGGAAGGGCAGCTTGTAATGCAGGCCAGGTCCGACCCAACGGTCATACTTGCCAAAGCGCAGCACCACGCCCTGCTCGTCAGGCTTGACCGAAAAAGTGAAGGCATAGAACGCCACCGCCATCAGGGCCGCCGCGCCAAGCAGAAAAGCCAGCGGGCCGGGCATGCCGCCGCCGTGCATCACCTGCTTCATGCGGTCCTGGCCGCGCTTCAGGATTTCCTCGAGATCCGGCTGCTGACCGCCGGGGCCACCGCCACCCTTGTTCTGCCCCCACGGACCCTGACCCCATGGCCCACCGCCGCCGCCGCCGCCGCCACTGCCGCCACCGCCACCGCTTTTCCAGCCGCCGCCGCCACCTTGATTATTCCAGGGCATCTAATGGGATCTCTCGAGTTGGGCTCTTGAAGACAATCGAGCCGAAGATGGAAAACGGGACGAAAAGGTGCTGGCGGTAGCCCCAATCGGAAACCGCTGATCACCCTCCAAGCCCGTCGAGAAGGTTCGCTCGCTTATAGGGCAGGGGGGCAAGCCATGCAAACCTCGCCCCTTAGATTGGTAAGGTGCCATCGCGGGTCAAGTGAACGGCGTCGAAGCCGGCATGGCGAGAACGCGACCGGGCTGGCGCGCGCCACGGGCTCACCAGCGCCATGGCATTAATATTGCTCATACATTTCACACAGGCGGAGACCAGAATAGGGATCGCAAGGACGCCGCTCAGCCTTGGCCGCCCGGCACGCGCTCCAACACCTTCAGCACTGCGCGGTGCTGATCGTTGGGACCTTGCTCGACATCTTCGCGCGCCACCTCCCGCCAATGGCGGCTTTCGAGATTTGGAAACACCGCATCGCCAGCCGGGCTTGCATCCACCTCGGTCAGATATATGCGGTCGGCCATGGGTAGCAGCTCCCGATAGATCTCGGCCCCCCCGATGATCATGATTTCATCGGCTCCGCTGATGACCGCCGAACGCTGCGCCACCGCCAACGCTTCCGCCGTCGAATGGGCAATGATGGCCCCATCGGCTCGAAACGAGCGATCGCGCGTCACCACGATATTGGCGCGGCCATCGAGCGGCTTTCGCTTCAGCGTCGCCCATGTGCGCCGTCCCATGACAATGGGCTTGCCCATGGTCAAGCGACGGAACAGCTTCAGGTCTGAAGACAACCGCCATGGCAGATCGCCGTCGCGGCCTATGACTCCATTGCGCGCAACTGCGACGATAAAGGCGATGGGAACGGTCACGTCAGGCAAGGCTTTCGGAACTATCGAGCTGCCCGGCACCAAGTGCGCCACGAACCGAGATGCGGATCAAGCGCTGGCGCGGCACCCTTGGATTGGCACCATCGTGAACTGGTTGTCGGCATTATAGCGGTTCATGGCGCCGCTGACAGCATCGACGCCGAGGCCGACGACGCCACCGACCAGCACATTGCCCGCCGTCATTGATTCGGTGTTAGAGGCGATGATGCCGACGCCGTCCTGGAAGCATTGCTTTTTGCAGACAACCGAAATGTTGTCCTGGCTCTTGTCGAGCACGATGGTGGCCGGCGTGGTGACAACTTTGGTGCCGATGCCGCCCGATGTCAGCGTGCATGTGGCTCCCGGAGCGCCCGGCGTACTGACGGCAACCGCTTGCGTTGTACCCTTGGTGATGGTGGCGCAGCCAAGCAGCATCGCCAGAATGCCCGCACTCGCGAATACAGCTGCAATGTTGCGCATCGAAATCCCCCGTTCCCATCCCTGGCCGCGCCGTAATGCGTCGCCGGCCGCACCCCTTAGGTTGCAGCATCATCGGTAATCGGGGGCAATCCACCTGTCCAGACGTCGGAGGAAGCTTGTCGGCGTAAGTTTTCGTGTCGCCCGTGCATGGGGCCGGACCCGTTGCCATTGTGTGACACTGGAGCAGTTGGCGCCAACCGGGCAGGCGCCGGCCGTCACCCCGAAGGTGGGCAGTTGGCGGCAGGCTTCATCGGCACCAGCGTCTTCTCGGGATAGCTGTAGATCACCTGGCCATCGGGATAGCGCTGCCCTTCACTCGATATCATGGCGGAGGCATCGAGGAAGCAGGCCTTACGGCAGCGCACGACGATGATTTCCGGGCTGCGGTCGACCTCGACATTCGCCGGCGTCGTCACCGACATGTTGCCCACGACCACGGAAGATAGCGAGCACTGCGCGCCCGGCACACCCGGTGTATCGAGAGCGAACTTCTGCATCGCCGGTGGGCGCTGCGCCGTCTGCTGGGGCGTCTGGCATGCGCCGGACACCGCGGCCACGGGGAGCAACAGCCAGAATGCAAGTTGTCGGGTACGAGCCGTCACAGCGATCCTGCGAATTTGAGATTGGCGCCCTCGAATCAACCAACGTCCGGACTGGGTACCAGCGGTTTATCCCACATCCGAACATGACAACGCAGGCGGAATTCTGACGCACGCTCACACGGCGACCGGCGCCTTGATGTGCGGGTGGGGATCGTAACCCGTAATGCCGAAATCCTCGAAGCGGAAATCGAAGATCGATTTGACATCCGGATTGACGTGCAGTCTGGGCAAAGACCGCGGCGCGCGCGAAAGCTGCAGATCGGCCTGTTCCAGATGATTGAGATAGAGATGCGCATCACCAAACGTGTGCACGAAATCGCCCGGTTCGAGCCCCGTCACCTGCGCCATCATGTGCGTCAGCAGCGCATAGGAGGCGATGTTGAACGGCACGCCGAGAAAGATGTCTGCTGAGCGCTGGTAAAGTTGGCAGGAGAGGCGGCCATTGGCGACGTAGAACTGAAACAGACAGTGGCAGGGGGCCAGCGCCATCTTTGGAATGTCTGCCGGGTTCCATGCGGAGACGATGATGCGGCGGCTGTCGGGATCGCGCTTTATCAGTTCGATGGCATCGCTGATCTGATCGATGGTGCGACCGTCAGGGGCCGCCCACGAACGCCATTGCTTGCCATAGACGGGGCCGAGCTCACCGTTCGCATCCGCCCACTCGTCCCAGATCGAAACCCCGTTGCTTTTCAGATAGCCGGTGTTGGTATCACCGGCCAGAAACCAGATCAGCTCGTGAATGATCGATTTGGTATGCAGCTTCTTGGTCGTGACCATCGGGAAGCCTTCGGCCAGATCGAAGCGCATCTGGTAGCCGAACACCGAGCGCGTGCCGGTGCCGGTGCG
>CAZLHQ010000187.1:0-5794 GCA_964559355.1 uncultured Hyphomicrobiaceae bacterium | reverse complement strand
GAACGGGGTCGACTTGCGCGAGCCTTTGAAACCCATCGTGCCCGACGACGACCACGAGATGGTATTGCCCTGGGCATCGGTGATGGTGATCATAGTGTTGTTGAACGACGCGTTGACGTGCGCGACGCCGGACGTGATGTTCTTCTTCTCGCGGCGGCGCACTTTGCGCGCTTGCTGCTCTTTGGCCATGGGTCAGGTGCTCCGTGCCGCGAATCCTGCGCGGCGCAACAGTTCGGTTGATAAAAGCGGTGGCGATGCTCTCCGCGCGGCAACACCCTGTTGGCGCTGCCGCACACAGTGTTCTCGTTGATCGGCCTCAGGCCTTCTTCTTGCCGGCGATCGGCTTGGCCGGACCCTTGCGGGTGCGCGCGTTCGTGTGGGTGCGCTGGCCGCGGACGGGAAGCCCCTTGCGGTGACGCAGGCCGCGATAGCAACCCAGATCCATCAGGCGCTTGATGTTCATCGCCACTTCGCGGCGCAAGTCACCTTCGACCAGATAATCCCGATCGATCGTTTCGCGAATTTGCAGCACTTCCGCGTCCGACAACTGGTTGACGCGCCGCTCCGCGGGAATGTTGACTTTCTCACAGATCTCCTTGGCAAACTTCGGGCCGATGCCATGGATGTACTGGAGCGCGATGAGAACGCGCTTCTGGGTCGGAATATTCACGCCTGCGATACGGGCCACGTCGGTCTCCTGGTCTTCGTCACACAACGGGCGGGTTGCCGCCCGCGGCGGTTACGGCCACACGCCCTGTGGCCAGCCCCGCCGGTTCTGCTGTTCAAAAGGCATCGCGACCAGCTCCCGGCGGCAACACCGCCGGAAAAGCCGATCGCTAAGGGTGCGTCATAAAATCGCGGACTTGTAGCCCGCCTGTAACTCCTCGTCAACGTCAAGCAGACAGCTGCGTCACGCCGCCACAAGGCGGCCCCGCCGCCTCAGCTCAACGCCTTGTCGATCTGCCTCGTCACCTCGTCAATCTGGGCCATTCCGTCCACAGACTGCAGGTTGCCCTTGGCAAAATAGTAGCCGAGCAGGGGCGCCGTCTCACGGTAATAGGCCATCAGACGGTTCTTCACGGTTTCAGCATTATCGTCGGCACGGCGCGAAAACTCGGTCGAACCGCAATTGTCGCACACGCCTTCTTTTACCGGCTTCTTGTGGGTGTCGTGATAGCCCGCACCGCACTTGGCGCAGCTGAAGCGGCCAGAGATGCGATCGACGAGGGCTGTGTCGTCAACCTTGATCTCGACCACGCGGTCGAGCTTCTTGCCCTTCTGCACGAGCAGCTTATCGAGTGCGGCGGCCTGCGGAAGCGTGCGCGGGAAGCCATCCAGAATGAAGCCATTCTTGCAATCGGGCTCATCGATGCGATCGGCGATGATGCCGATGACGATCTCGTCGGAGACGAGGCCGCCCGACTTCATGACCGCCTCGGCCTTCTTGCCGATTTCGGTGCCGGCCTTGACCGCGGCGCGCAGCATGGCGCCCGTCGAAAGCTGCACGATGCCCTTCTTCTTCTCGATCAGTTCGGCCTGCGTGCCTTTGCCGGCCCCGGGCGGGCCGAGAAGTATCATGTTCATTTCCGTCCCCTGTTGGATGAAGCGCCGCGCAGCTTGGCCTTCTTGATGAGGCCTTCGTACTGGTGCGCCAATAGATGGCTCTGGATCTGCGCCACCGTGTCCATGGTTACGGACACTGCGATCAAGAGAGACGTGCCGCCGAAGTAGAATGGCACCGCAGCATAAGAAATCAGGAACTCGGGTAGTACACAGACCGCCGCAAGGTATAGCGCACCAACGACGGTTATGCGTGTCAGAACATAGTCAATGTACTCTGCGGTTTTTTGACCCGGCCGGATGCCCGGCAGGAAGCCACCGTATTTGCGCAGGTTCTCCGCGGTTTCGTGCGGATTGAACACAACCGCCGTGTAGAAGAAGGCGAAAAACACGATCAGCGCGATATAGACCAGCATGTGCAGCGGCTGGCCGCGACCTAGCGCCGCCACCACGGTGTTCAGCCACTCCGGCCCCTGACCCGCCGTGAATTGCGCGGCCGTGATCGGCAGCAGCAGCAGCGAAGAAGCGAAGATCGGCGGAATGACGCCCGACGAGTTGAGCTTCAGCGGCAGATGCGAGGTGTCGCCCTGGAACATCCGGTTGCCGACCTGGCGCTTGGGATACTGGATCAGCAAGCGGCGCTGCGCGCGCTCCATGAAGACGATTGCCGCGACGACGCCGAGCATCAGCGCCAGCAGCGCCAGCAGCAGGAACGTCGACAGCGATCCGGTGCGCGCCAGCTCGAACAGGCCGACGATGGCGGAGGGAAGACCGGCGACGATGCCGGCGAAGATGATGAGCGAAATGCCGTTGCCGACGCCGCGTTGCGTGATCTGCTCGCCGAGCCACATCAGGAACATGGTGCCGCCGACCAGCGTGACGACGGTCGAAATGCGGAAGAACATGCCGGGCTCGATGACGACTCCGCCGACCGAGCTCGATGAGCCTTCCAAGCCGATGGCGATGCCGTAGGCCTGAAAGGCCGCCAGCGCCACCGTCAGGTAGCGGGTATACTGGTTGATCTGCTTGCGCCCCTGCTCGCCTTCCTTTTTCAAGGCCTCGAGGCGTTTGTCGATCGACGTCATCAGCTGCATGATGATCGACGCCGAGATGTAGGGCATGATGTTCAGGGCGAAGATCGCCATGCGTTCGACGGCGCCACCGGCGAACATGTTGAACATGCCGAGGATGCCGCCCGCCTGATTCTTGAAGGTCTCGGCGAAGGCGACCGGGTTGATGCCCGGCAGAGGAATGAAGGTGCCGAGACGATAGACGAGAAGTGCGGCGAGCGTGAACCAGATACGCTTCTTGAGATCCTCGGCCTTGGCGAAGGCGCCGAAGTTCAGGTTGGCGGCAAGTTGCTCGGCGGCGGATGTCATATCTCGTTGTCTCCCGACCCTCGTGCCCTCTGCGCCGCGCCCTGAAGCGGCGCCGGCTGCCAGCGCCCGTTGGAGCACCGACCTGCCTTAGATGGCATCGGGGTGGCGCGCCGACAACCGAGGCGCCCATGCGGCGCTAGCGATCGCGGCTGCCACCCGTGGCAGAAATGCCCGCCGGAGGTTCCGGCATTAAGACGGATCAAGCCTCTTCGGCTTTACCCTTGCCACCCTTCTTGGTGGCGGCAGCCTTTTTGGCTGCAGTCTTCTTGCGCTTGGCCTCGTCGGCGGCCAGCACCTTCTTTTCGATCAGCGTCACGACGCCGCCCGCCTTGGCGACCGCTGCAGCCGCCGATGCCGTGGCGTGATCAACCGTGATCTGCACCTTGGCCTTCAGCTCGCCGGTGCCGAGCAGACGCAGGCCATCCTTGGCGCGACGCAGAACGCCGCCCTCGACCAGCGAGGCGACCGTGATCGGCTGTGCCGCATCGACGCGCTTCTCGTTGATCGCCTTTTGCAGAGCGCCCAGGTTGATTTCGTTGAAATCCTTGCGCCGCCACTTGTTGAAGCCGCGCTTCGGCAAACGACGATGCAGCGGCATCTGGCCGCCTTCGAAGCCGCCGATGGCAACACCTGTACGCGCCGTCTGGCCCTTGCCGCCGCGGCCGCCGGTCTTGCCGACGCCCGAGCCGATGCCACGGCCGATGCGCACGCGCATCTTGCGCGAGCCGGCGTTGTCCTTGATCTCGTTGAGCCGCATGGAACGCGCTCCTTAAAAATTCGAATTTTGTATCAGGCCTTCTCGTCGACGACGCGAACGAGATGGCTAATCCGGTTGATCATGCCGCGAACGGACGGCGTATCCTCGAGCGTGCGCCGGCGGTGCAGCTTGTTGAGACCGAGCCCGATCAACGTATCGGTCTGGATCTTCGGCCGCCGCGCCGCGCTGGCATATTGCTCGATCGTGATGGTCTTCTTGTCGGCCATGTCACATCACCTTGCCTCGCGGATCGTGCGCTTGAACGAGCGCGCGCGATCCTCAAATTTTCTTTGCCTCGACGGCCCCGCGTGGGGACCGCGTTTGATCACGCTTCGGCGGCCGTCTCGACCGCGGACGAGCCGTCACGACGGCGGCCGACGATCTCGCTGACCTTCATGTTACGGCGCGCCGCCACCGCACGCGGGTTCTCCTGATGCTTCAACGCATCGAAGGTGGCGCGCACGACGTTGTAGGGGTTCGAAGTGCCCATCGACTTGGCGACCACGTCGTGCACGCCGAGCATCTCGAACACGGCGCGCATGGCGCCGCCAGCGATGATGCCGGTGCCGGGCGGTGCCGAGCGGACCGTCACCTTGCCGGCGCCATGATGGCCTTCCGAATCGTGATGCAGGGTGCGGCCATCGCGCAGCGGCACGCGCAGCAGATTGCGCTTGGCGGCTTCCGTCGCCTTGCGGATCGCTTCGGGCACCTCACGAGCCTTGCCGTGGCCGAAACCAACGCGGCCCTTCAGATCGCCAACCACGACGAGCGCGGCAAATCCGAACCGCTTGCCGCCCTTGACCACCTTGGCGACGCGATTGATGTGAACCAGCTTGTCCGAGAACTCGCTGTCGCGTTCCTCGCGATCGCGGTCCCGGCCGCGCCCTTTTTCAGGTGAACGTGCCACGGGTTTCTTCCTTCCTTAGAAATCGAGACCAGCTTCGCGGGCAGCGTCGCCCAGTGCCTTGACGCGCCCGTGGTAGAGGTAGCCGCCGCGATCGAACAGCACCTGCTTCAATCCTGCCTTGACGGCGCGTTCGGCCAGCAGCTTGCCGACAGCCGCGGCCGCTGACTTGTCCGCACCGGTCTTCAGGCTTCCTCTCAGATCCTTTTCCATCGTCGAGGCGGCGACCAGCGTGCGGCCGGCGGCATCGTCGATGATCTGCGCATAGATGTGCTTCGAAGAGCGGTGGACAGTAAGCCGCGGACGGCCTGCTGCACGCGACTTCAATGCGCGGCGAACACGCATCCTGCGCCGCTCGAACTGCGAAATGTGCATGCCCATTGGCTTGGTCCTTACTTCTTCTTGCCTTCCTTGCGGAAGATATATTCGCCCTGATAGCGGATGCCCTTGCCCTGGTAGGGCTCGGGCGGCCGGTAGGAGCGGATGTCTGCTGCCACCTGACCGACAAGCTGCTTGTCGATGCCCGAGACAGTGATGATTTCCTGCTTGGCGCCCGCGACCTTGACCTCGACGCCAGCCGGGATCTTGTGCGTGACGTCGTGCGAGAAGCCGATGTTGAGGGCAAGATCCTTGCCCTTCATCGCCGCACGGTAGCCGACGCCCTGGATCTCGAGCGTGCGGCTATAGCCATCCGTCACGCCTTTGATGAGATTTGCGATCTGCGTGCGCGACATGCCCCACATGGAGCGCGCCTTCTTGCTGTCGCCGACGGGCGTGACCGAAATCGATCCGTCCTTCATCTCGACCTTGACATCCTCGGGCGCCGAAAAAGAGAGTTCTCCCTTCGGTCCCTTCATCTTGATCACCTGGCCCGCCACCGTCGCGGTGACACCGGAGGGTACCGATACGGGCTTCTTACCAATGCGCGACATGGCTCTTTCCAACCCTTCGCTTCAATTTCGGCGATCCCGGCGTTGCCGGGATCATTGATTTAGAACACGTTGCAGAGGATCTCGCCGCCAACGTTGGCCTCGCGCGCCTTCGCATCCGACATCACGCCCTTGGGCGTCGACAGGATCGCAACGCCCAGGCCATTCGCCACCGTCGGCAGCGTCTTGACCGGGGAATAGACGCGGCGGCCGGGCTTGGAGACGCGCTCGATCTCGCGGATCGCTGGCTGACCGTTGTAGTACT
>CAZLHQ010000186.1:0-5795 GCA_964559355.1 uncultured Hyphomicrobiaceae bacterium | reverse complement strand
CGAGACGATGCCTTACATCGTCGTCGTCATCGACGAGTTCGCCGACCTGATGATGGTAGCGGGCAACGAGGTGGAAGCCTCGGTGCAGCGGCTGGCGCAAATGGCGCGGGCCGCCGGCATCCACATCATCATGGCGACGCAGCGGCCCTCGGTCGATGTCATCACCGGCACCATCAAGGCCAACTTCCCGACCCGTATTTCCTTCAAGGTGACGTCGAAGATCGACAGCCGCACCATTCTCAACGAGCAGGGCGCCGAGCAGCTGCTCGGACAAGGCGATATGCTGTTTGCCGGGGGTGCGGGACAGCTGGCGCGCGTCCATGGTGCTTTTGTCGCCGACGAAGAGGTCGAGGCGATCACGTCGTTCCTGAGATCGCAGGGCGAGCCGAACTATGTTGCGGGTATCACCGATGGGCCGGCGGTTACCGCGTCGGCAGGGGAGGAGCCGCGCGGCCACAGCGAGGAAGATCTTTATGATCGCGCGGTGGCCATCGTTCTTCGCGATCGCAAGGCATCGACGAGCTATCTGCAGAGGCGCTTGTCGATCGGCTACAATCGCGCCGCCGACCTGATCGAGCGCATGGAAGCCGCAGGCCTGATCAGCGCCGCCAACAGCGTCGGCAAGCGCGAAATTCTTGCTCAGTCAGATGGCGTCGGCGCCAGTGGCTCGCAAGCCGACGCCGCCTGATCGGATCACGGCGGCGTACCGCGTTCATCCCCAGATTGCTGACGCGCCTAGGCGGGGCAGCCTTGTGCGGGCGGAGAACATGAGTACCATCCGCCAACTTCTGGACGCATTCTTACGGAAAGCAAGATATGGGTGGCTGCCTGCGTCGGGCGGTTTCGTTGCGATCGGCCGTACCGCACCCACTATGTAGCGGGCTGCCCGAGCCGCGAGCGGCACTCGAGGGGGAACTATGGGTTTATCGATGAGCTATCGTTTGATCGTGATGGCGGGCTGCGCCTGCCTTGGCGCGGCAGGTGCCGCAATTGCCGAGGATGCCAAGACTGCGGCTCCTGCAGCTCCCGATACCAGCGTGTCACAACCTGCGGCGGCGAAGATCGGCGGTAGTGTCGGTGGTTCGGCGTGGAATGCCGAAATCGCCGCCGGTGGCACCAGTGGCATCACTTTGGATGAACGACAGACCGAAATCGTCCAGAAAATCAGCGCATACTTCAACGGTCTCGATAATCTCTCCGGGCGCTTCGTGCAGACCAGCGCGGACGGCAAGGTGATGAAGGGCAAGTTCGCCATGAAGCGGCCGGGGCGTTTCCGCTTCGACTATGCGCGGCCGAGCTTGCAGGTGATTATTTCCGACGGCACCAACCTTGCCATCCAGGATCACGATCTCAACAACGAGGATCGCGTGCAGCTTGACCAGACGCCGTTCCGGCTGCTGCTGCGCAAGGACGTCGATCTCGTGCGCGACGCCCGCATCATCGAAGTCACCGACTCGGGCGAGTCCTTGGCCCTGGCGCTGCAGGACAAGAGCCCGGATACCTCGGGGCGCATCCGGCTGGTGTTTGCCACCAAGCCAGGTATGGAGCTGAAGGAGTGGGTGACGAAGGACGCTCAGGGCCTGGATACCAAGGTCGAGGTCGCCGACCTGAACAGGAGCCAGGAGTTAGACGGAAATCAATTCGTGATCAAACCCATGGGAGCCGCCTTCAAGGCTCAGTGATGTGCGCTATTGTCGCACTTTTGCCGTGTTCGGCCGCAAAACTGTTGCTGTTCGGACCCACGGCAAGGACTCAACCGGGTATTGGCGGTGGATCATCGATCACGATTTCGTGATGAATGTCGATTCCGCTATTGAAGATTTCGGAGATGGGCTTAGGTAGTAGCCAGACAGATGATATCACCCTGTACTCGGTAGTGCCCCCCCGTCTAACCGAAGATATCATCTGGGGCATCGGCTTCCCTCCCGGTGCCACGCGCGTAAGCGCTAAAGACGCCCAACCCCTCCCCCCGGGGTTGGGCGTTTCTCGTTTTACAGCTTGAATTGATCCAAACGTGGCGGCACGCACTGTTCCGCGTGTGACGGCTGCTGAGGAGCGGTCGGCTGCCACGACTTTGCCAACGAGCACGGCCACTGACGTTTTTTCGGTACGGCTGGCCGCGTTCAGTGAAGGGCCACGGGCGCGACAGTTGAACGCTCGACGTTGTTGGGGGCTGCGTTCGCATCTGGTGCAATCGGAGCCAGCACGCCATCGATGTCACGCATCTCATTGGCGAGCTTTGCAAGCCGGGCGGCGATTTTCGCAATAAAGTGCTCTGCTACAGCGGGCTCTTCCGCCATCAGCTCGTGCATTTCCGATCGCGCGATGCGCAATGCGCGCACCTTGGTGGCGGCGATCACTGTCGAGCTGTGACAGGTGTCGATGAGCATTGCCATTTCGCCCAGGATAACACCCGCTGGCAGGGTCTCTGACTTGCCGGAGAGTGCGGGTCCAACGCGCCGCTCGGCGGTGCCGGAGACGATCAGTATTGCCGCATCGGCCTCGGCGTCGGCTGCAATGATGGTGTCGCCGGGCTTGTAGACGATACGATCTGCGCGGCGCATGATTTCCGTGATCTGGAAAGGCGTAAGCCCCTGCATCAGGGCGACACGACGCAGCGATGTGATCAGCGCGTCCCGGCTCATAGCCGCAATATCCTCATCGATTGATCGAACCCGAATGCAATCCCACCCGCAAAGAAGCAGCAGGGCAACGCTACTCGGACGAAGGGGGAAGATGCCACGCAGCACCGCATGCCGTTGGGCGCAAACGATGGGCCTTGCGGGCCGAAACTAGCGCTTCACGACACAACCGCATCGCCCGACGGGATTGAGGTCGCGGCGCAGGTTGCCAAAGCAACGTCGGCTGATTCGGGGTGATGGGTCCAGCGGCGTGCGCGCGTCGGTGGAAAAGGTTGGAAAACCGCAGGTTACGCCAAATGCGGCAGTCTCAAACTTACTTGTCCGTCAGGGTCGGGTCGACAGCCAGTGCGCTCAGGGCTTCGACGATCGTGTTGAGGTGCTCGATGAAGCGGTCGCGCTCGCCGGGCGGAAGGGCGGACAAAACCACGGAATCAACCTCAAGCGCGGACGGCTCGACGCTGCGCAGCGTGCGCCAGCCCTCATCGGTCAGTTTTACGGCGTAGGCACGGGCATCTTCGCGTGTTCGACGGCGCTGCAGCAAGTTTTTCTTCAGCATGCGGCGCACAATATCGGCAAGCGTCGACCGATCGATGCCGGTGCGCTCCACCAATTGGGTCTGGCTAAAGCCTTCGTTCTGGGCGACGGTAACGAGAACCGCAAACTGGCGAGGCGTCAGATCTGTCGTGCCGAGCCTGTTTTGAAAGATGTCGCCCGCACACTGGCCTGCCCGATGCAGCAAGTGAATGGGAGAGCGCTCGAGGCTGGCGGAGCTGCCGCTCTCTTGAGATTGTGCCTTGGCCATCTTCTTGGTCTTCGTCATTTCGAATATCAGTATGTTCCGCCTGCCGTCGCAATTCTGGCCGCACCTATGCCGAACAGTTGAAGGAACCAGCGACATTCGGAGAAAATACGAACGCGTGGCGGCCGTCTACTGGAAATGGCCGCGTGAATAAAAAAATAGTTTCAGAAAACCATCGATTTCTACTTCACACAGATGGTATGCACACAAATCATCCGTATGGCAATTCTGGATATTGTCAATGATCTTCGTGCGTTTTGTCAGCCGGCGTCAATTCATGCCGTTTGATCAGGCCGAATTGCGCGATGGCAAAAACCATGGTGAGCGGCATGATTCCGAAGGTTTTGAACGTCACCCACGAGTCGGTCGAAAAATTTCTCCAGACAATTTCATTGAGCAGGGCGAGCACGACAAAAAACACGGCCCATCGCCGCGTTAGAATTTGCCAGCCTTCCTCGTTCAAATGAAACGCTTCGCCGAAAACATATTTGAGCAATGAATGTCCGGCCAGAAGACCGCCAAACAACGCGCTCGCAAAAAACAAATTGACGATCGTCGGCTTCAATTTGATGAACAGATCGTTTGCCAGCCACACCGTCAAACCGCCGAAAATCATGACAAAAACCGCAGTGACGAGCGGCATGACGGCGACCCGGCCGAATATCAGCCGCGAGGCGACAATGGCGACCAAGGTGGCAGCCATGAAAACTTTGGTAGCGAAATAAATTCCATTCCACGAGTTGGAAACGAAAAAGACCACCAGTGGTCCTATTTCCAACGCCAGCTTGAGAAGCTGACGGCCGACATTTTCCGGCGCTTGCGGGTGGCTGTTGTGGTCATTGTTCATTTTTGATCGGGCGCGGCTCAATGCTGTTGGCAATCCGTAGGTTGGCGAATGAGGCGTTAACAGAGAGAGATGCCGCCGCACCGGCGATGCTGTCTGTCGTCCGATAGGGCGAACTCGCCATGCTCGGCCGGTATGGCGCGCGCGTGCGTATCAACGCAGCGGTGGGAAGCCGGAGCGTGTGGCCGGACGTTGCTGGGGATCAACAATCACTTGAGCAAAATCGAGCCGCTCGGTGGTGGCAGTGGCGGATGGCGCGCTGCCCAAGTCGCGGGAGGGTGCGGTGGAGTCGTGCGAATCGATTCGGTGTTTGTGCATGAGGCGGGTGAGCAAGTAGGCGTAAATCGCCGACAGCGGCATGATGATTGCGATCTTGAAAAGGATCCAGACGTTGACGCCATCCATCTGATAGCCGAGTAGGCTGTACATCTGATTGTCCTTGAAGGTCAGACGCACCATCTCGTTGGCGACCGCCGTGAAGATGAAGAACCAGGCAAAGCTCCAGGTGAAGCGGTCCCAGCCTTCCTTGGTGTAGTGGAAGGTCTTCTCAAACACGTATTTGAAGAAGTTCTTGTTGAGGTAGAGGCCGCCGATCAGGAACGCGGCAAACATGGCGTTGAAGATCGTCACCTTGATCTGCACCCACATCGGGTTATGGGTGATGATGGTGAGTGCCCCGAACACCAGCGTTACGCTGGAGGCGATCAACGGGAAAGCCGGCAGCCGCTTCAACACGATGCGCATGGCGACAATGGCGATGACCGTGGTCGCCAGCAACGCCCAAGTACCGGCGGTTATGCCGTAGGCTGCATTGACGACGAACATCGTGATGAGCGGTCCAAACTCGCTCAAGATGTTGACCGTCTGCTCCAGGTTGAATGGATAGATGCGTTTGAGGCTCTTCATGCAACGTTGGTCCCTGGCGACAAGCCGCCTTTCGAGCGGCACTCTGGATGACGCGAGGCCATCCCCCCGATAATTCGTTCCACCACCCCGTGACGAACCGGACTAGCCGATGTCGGCGATAGCGCGGGCAAAGGCATCCGCTGCGAACGGCTGCAAATCCTCGATGCCTTCGCCAACGCCGATAGCATGCACCGGCAAGCCGAACTTCTGCGCAATGGCGACGATGATGCCGCCGCGCGCCGTGCCATCCAGCTTCGTCAAAATAAGTCCCGTGACGCCTGCTCGTTGCCGGAATACCTCCACCTGCTGCATGGCGTTCTGGCCGGTGGTGGCGTCGAGCACCAGCAAAACGTCATGGGGAGCGTCCGGATCGATCTTCTTCAACACCCGGACGACCTTTTCCAGTTCGTCCATCAGCGCCTGCTTGTTTTGCAACCGGCCGGCCGTGTCGATCAGCAGCACGTCATAGCCGCCGGCCTGGGCCTCTTTCAAGGCATCGAATGCAAGCCCCGACGAGTCTGCACCCACAGCCCGCGTCACCACCGTGGCGCCTGAACGCTTGCCCCATACCTGAAGCTGGTCGATGGCCGCGGCGCGGAAGGTA
>CAZLHQ010000185.1:0-5804 GCA_964559355.1 uncultured Hyphomicrobiaceae bacterium | reverse complement strand
GATGCCGTTGGCCTTCGCCCATTTGATGAAGTCGGCAACGATCAGGAAGTAGCCGGGAAACTTCATGCGCGTGATGACGTCTATCTCGTAGGCGAGCCGCTTGTCGTAGTCCTCGCGCGTAAATCCTTCGGCGATCGGCGTAACCGCAAGCCGCGCCTCGAGCCCTTCCTCGGCCTGACGCTTCATCTCCTGCGCTTCGAGCCGCATCTGCTCGATCTCGCTGATGCTGTCGTCGCTGGCGACAAAGCGCGGCAAGATCGGCTTCTTGCCCTTCGGTCGGAAGGCGCAGCGAATGGCGATCTCGACGGTGCTTGCAAGCGCTTCCGGCAGATCGGCAAACAGCCCCGCCATTTCGTCGGCCGACTTGAAATAGTGGTTCTGAGTGACGCGGCGCCGGTTGTTCTCGACGACGTAGCTGCCCTCGGCGATGCATAGCAGAGCGTCGTGCGCGTCGTAGTCGTCGGGCTTTGCGAAATAGACCTCGTTGGTGGCGACCAGCGGAACGCGATGCGCGTAGGCGAGATCGATGAGCTGGGGCTCCACTTCCCGCTCGGCCGGCGTGCCGTGCCGCTGGATCTCGACATAAAGCCTGTCGCCGAACAATTGCTTCAAGGCCACGAAGCGCTGCGCGGCAAGGCCGCTCTGGTTCTCGTGCAGCGGCCGGTCGATCGGCCCGTCGGGTCCACCCGTCAGCGCGATGACACCTGCAGCGTGACGCGAGAGCTCCGCGAAGGTGATGTGTGGCGGCTCATTCTCGATCGGCCCGAGGAAGGCGCGACTGGCAAGCTTCATCAAGCTTGCATAGCCATCCTCGTTCATGGCGAGCAGCGTCAGCAATCCGTCCGAGCGCGCATCCCGCCCCGCTCCACCGCGCGGACTGGCTTGCGGCAGCATCGTGTCGCTGTCGCCGCGTTCGCCAAAATCAATCGCCAATGCAATGCCCGCGATCGGCTGGATGCCACTGCCGGAAAGCTTCTCGGAGAACTCGAGCGCACCGAACATGTTGTTGGTGTCGGTCAACGCCAGGGCCGGATAGCCGTTGGCCTCGGCCAGCTTGGCGAGCTTGCCGATCGTGAGTGCACCTTCGAGCAGCGAATAGGCCGAGTGCACCTTGAGCGGAATGTAGCGCGGCAAGGCGGGCGCGGCTTCGACGGGCTGGCGAATCGGATCAGTCATGCCATGAGGCTACGCTGGGACGGCCGTTGGTTGAACCACCGAGTTGCATTGGCGCCCGGGCTTCCCCGCTTTCCAGCGGTTCTATTTCTTACCTAGAGCCGTTCCGGTTATGATGAAACCGCGGAACGGCTCCAGGTCTTTGTTTCGTCGTGCTTCTTATCGGAAAACCGGTTCCCACTTTTCCGGAAGCACTCTAGCGCGGCAAGCCCGGCGTCAGCTCGTGCAAGAGACCGTCGGAAAGCTGCAGCACGCGATCCATACGGCCGGCAAGCTCGAGGTTGTGGGTTGCAATCAGCGCACCGACGCCGGTATGGCGGATCAGCGATATCAGCTCGTTGAAGACGCGCTCGGACGTCTTGGGGTCGAGGTTGCCGGTCGGTTCGTCTGCCAGCAGCATGCGCGGAGCGTTGGCGAGTGCACGCGCGATCGCGGTGCGTTGCTGCTCGCCACCCGACAGCTCGGCGGGCCGGTGCTCGACGCGCTCGGCAAGCCCCATGTTGGTCAGCAATTCGCGCGCACGCTGTTCGGCGGCGCGGCGCGAGCGGCCCAAGATCATCTGCGGGATGACGACATTCTCGAGCGCGGAGAATTCCGGCAGCAGCTGGTGAAACTGGTAGACGAAACCCATCTCACCACGCCGCACCGCGGTGCGCTGGCCGTCATCCATCCTGGCGCAATCGCGGCCGCTGACGACGACATGGCCGCTATCGGGCTGTTCGAGCAGGCCGGCGATGTGCAGCAGCGTCGACTTGCCGGCTCCGGACGGGCCAACCAGCGCCACCGCCTCGCCCGGCATGATGCGCGCCCTTGCCCCGTTCAAAACGTGAATTTCGCGCGGGCCTTGGCGAAACGAGCGCTTGAGATCGATCAATTCGAGCACGGCGCCGGAGGTGAATGTTGCTGCCACCATGGGTGTCACTCGTAGCGCAGGGCTTCGACGGGATCGAGCTTGGAGGCCCGCCATGAGGGATAGAGCGTCGCCGCCACCGACAGCAGCATGGCCATGGCGACAATCGAGGCCGTCTCTTTGACATCGATATCGGCGGGCAGCTTGTTGAGGTAGTAGACGCTGGGGTCGAAGATCTGCGTGTTGGTCAGCCACGCCACACCCTGGCGGATGCCATCGATGTTCCAGCAGAAGATGACACCCAAGATGAAGCCCGCGATGGTGCCGACGATGCCGATCGATGCCCCCGTGATCAGAAACACACGCATGATGGAACCCTTGGTCGCCCCCATGGTGCGCAATATGGCGATGTCGCGTCCCTTGTCCTTCACCAGCATCATCAGGCCGGAGATGATGTTGAGCGCCGCCACCAGCACGATCAGCGACAAGATGATGAACATCACGTTGCGCTCGACCTCGAGCACGGTGAAGAAGGTCTCGTTTCGCTGACGCCAGTCGTTGACCTGGATTGTGGGTCCGCCCGTTTGCCTGATCTGCGCGGCGAACTGGGACACCCGCTCGGGATCGTCGATGACGACCTCCAGCACATCCACCTCGCCTCCCTTGGAGAAATAGCGCTGTCCCTCGGCGAGCGGCATGAACACCATCATGCGATCGTATTCCGACATGCCAAGCTCGAACACGGCGGTGATGACATACGGCTTGGAGCGCGGCGCGGTGCCGAAAGGTGTTGTCGCCCCGCGCGGTGAGACGAGCGTGATCGTGTCGCCTGCCGTCACGCGCAGGCTGTTGGCGAGCCGCTGGCCGATGGCGATGCCGGTCTGCCCGTCGAACCCTTCAAGCGAACCCGCGCGCACGTTGTCCCACACCAGCGGCAGCTTCCTCAACGAAGCCTCGTCGATGCCGCGCACGAGGCCGCCGGTCGCCTGCACCGCAGACGAGACCATCACCTGCCCCTCGACCAGAGGTATCGCCACCTTGACGCCCGACAGCGCCTCGATGCGCGATCGGATATCGGCATAGTCGTCGAATGGTTTGCCGATCTTGTGGACGATGACGTGGCCGTTGAGGCCGAGGATCTTGGAGAACAGATCCTTGCGGAAGCCGTTCATGACGGCCATGACGATGATGAGCGTGGCGACGCCCAGCATGATGCCGACGAACGAGAACCCGGCGATGACCGAGATGAAGCCTTCCTTGCGGCGCGCTCGCAGGTAGCGCCCGGCGAGCATCCACTCGAACGGCGAGAAGGCGCGTGTTGCCGGTGCCGCCGCCGTCACTGCCATTACCTGTCCCCTCTCGGTTCGTCCATGCGCCCAACTTTTGGCGACGTGCCTTCCTTCTCCCTTGGGGAGAAGGTGCCCCGTAGGGGCGGATGAGGGGCTTGCCCGCACCAAAACGTCTGCCGGTTGAAAGTCCCTCACCTGCCTGCCGGCATCCTCTCCCGTGCCGGGAGAGGAACCTGCGCCGCTCGGTTAGACAAAACTAGCACGTCTTACTGGTGCCCCTCCTTCTCGTGCCGGTTGCCGCGAGGGCCGGACACCCCTTGGCAGGCCCCTGTCGCGCGGTCAAGGCCTTGAAGCACCAACATCCAACGATCCCTGGCTGCACGCACCTCACCCTAGGCTTGGCAGATCCATTAGCGTTGGCACCAGTTCGACCGAGGGGACCGCCACCAGAATAATCCGATTTCCTAGATCAAACGCCCGGACGAGATATCTACCGGGTTCAACCTCTACCCTTGCACCGTTCTCCAGGTTCTCCAGCGCGCCGAAGTGGAGCGCGCGGCCTTTGACTATGACCTGCCCCATTTCGGTCGAGTTTTCCAGGTGCGGGTAATCGTTGGGCCGGAGCACAGGTTCAGGCGCATCTACTAGACGCAATGAGACAGGAAAACGACCATCGCATCCAGTTTCAATGACGAATCCGCGACCTGCGTTGACATCCACAAGCAAATCCGCTGCCGTTCCAATATCAAGGCTTGTGCCCGGCTCACCAGCACAAAGGCATGCACTATTGACGACTATGCTCTTGCGCACTTCGGCACGAACAGTTGCCTCACCACAACCCATGACCCGTAATCGCTGGCGTGAAAGGACAGCGGCGGCGCGGTGCATTCCAGCCATGCGCGCGCCCGACCTGCGCGCGTGTTGAATGGCGGCAAGTCCGATCTCAATTGCATCGAGTCCTGCCCGCTCAGAATGGTGGGCGATGCTGGCAGCTGCAAACGCAAGGCGTCGACCGAGCTTGATCCGTTCCTTTGCACCGGCTGACTGCATATCCCCGCTGAGCCGGGCGATTTCGGATACCGCCGCGTCAGCCGAAAACCACGGTATTCTTGGTTTGCGTGCCATGTGTCATCCGCTAGTCGACTCAGCAGTCGAGCATGCCCCACAGCCCGCTGACTAGTACGCCCGGGCTTGCCGCCCGAGTGTGCCGCCAGCCGAGCCGTCAGTAATGTGGCGGCGGCGTCTCGTCGGCGACGTCACGCACGGCGCCGACAGGGATTTCCCGCAACCTCTCCTCGAGCAGCTTGATCCGTGCCAACGCCTGATCGAGCTTGCCCCACTGCTCGACGATCGTCCGGTTCAGTGTCTCGATCACCTCGTCTTGATAGGCGAAGCGCATTTCGAGGTTGTCGATCCGCTGGCTCGCTTGTTCATGCGGGTCCATCATCGCGATCAATCCTCTAAGGGTCTTGCTCAATACGCCCGGGCGATGAGGACATGCTCGACGGCCGGCTTGCCGGTGAAAAGGCAGGTGCCTTCGACATTGCCCTGATCGAGCGGTGCGTTGCGAATGGTCAGCTTCAGCGCCTTCAACTTGTCGGCGATGGCCTCCAACTCTGCACCCTCCGGCTTCGCCCAAGCCACCTTGGCCCAGCCTTTGAACGCACCCGCCTCGTCATCACCCGCCGCAGCGCCGAAATAGTCGGCGAGCCCGTCGAACGACGTGATACCGGAAACGATGTTGCCGTCGAGGCGTGCTTTGGCCTCCGCGAACAGTCTCGCCTGAATTGCTTGCAGAAGTGCGGCAGCACCAGCGATGAACTCGTCGCGCGGTTGGGTATGCGAGATGACCTTGTCGCCATCGCGCAAGTGATCACGCCGCATGAAGGTGACGTTGCCGCCAGCGGCATCGCGCCCGCCCACCTCGACGATGATGGGAGCACCGCGACGCACCCAGCCCCAGCGCTTCTCTGCGGATTTCGTCGCCTTGAGATCGACGAGCACGCGGATGCCGGCGGCCTTCAGTTCCTTCTCGAGTCCCTTGCAGTAATCGACGAGGGCCGCGTCCTCCGGCTTGTCACGCAGCATCGGCACGATGACGATCTGGCGCGGGGCGATCATCGGCGGCACACGCAGGCCATCGTCGTCGCCGTGGGTCATGATGACACCACCGATGAGGCGCGTTGAAACGCCCCAACTGGTGGTGTGGCAGTGTTCGAGCTGACCGGCCGCGCTCTGGTACTGAATGTTCTGCGCTTGCGCGAAATGCGTGCCGAGATAATGCGAGGTGCCGGCCTGCAGCGCCTTGCCATCCTGCATCATCGCCTCGATGGAGTACGTGTTGTCGGCGCCGGGGAAGCGCTCGTTTGCCGGTTTCTCGCCGGCAATCACGGGCATCGCCAGCACGGTCTCGGCAAACTCGCGATAGACCTCGAGCATGCGCATGGTCTCGGCCATGGCGTCGGCCTTGTCGGCGTGCGCGGTGTGCCCTT
>CAZLHQ010000184.1:0-5828 GCA_964559355.1 uncultured Hyphomicrobiaceae bacterium | reverse complement strand
ATCAACGAAGGCAAGCGCTGCATGAGCTGCGGCATGTGCTTCGAGTGCGACAACTGCGTGATCTTCTGCCCGCAGACCGCGGTCAAGCGCGTGCCCAAGAAGGAGCGTGCGGTGGGCCGTTACGTCTATACCGAATACTCGATGTGCATTGGCTGCCATATCTGCGCGGATGTCTGCCCGACCGGCTACATCCAGATGGGTCTTGGCGAGTAAGGGCTGCTGATATGCTGAAGGAGCGGCCCCAGGCGAGAATCGCAGTGGCGTTGGCGATCCTTTTCGCCATCGTCGCGAGCCTCGCTGCTGGCCCGGTTCTCGCCGGGCCGCCGCAGCCGGCCAAGGGGCGCGGCGAAAAATGTGTGGCGCCGACCGATTGGATGCGGCGCTTCCATATGACGACGCTGAAGCATCAGCGCGACGACACCGTGCATGAGGGCATTCGCACCGAGAAGTTCAGCCTCAAAGGCTGCATCGACTGCCATCAGGTGAAGGGTGCTGATGACAAGCCGGTGACGGTGGCGGACCCAAAGCACTTCTGCCGGACGTGCCATGACTATGCGGCGGTGAGAGTCGATTGCTTCGAGTGCCACGCCTCTCGTCCCGGCGAGCAGCCGAGCAAGACCGGGCAGGCCGCCGATCCGGCAAGCGCACAAGACGTCGCCGCCATGCATCGCTATCTGAAGGGAGCGGAACAATGACGTTGAAGTCCGATCCCGTGACGACGGCCTGCGGATCAGGTTGCGGCTGCGGAAAGAGCACTGCGCCTGCCACTGTCGATCCCGTCGACACTGGCCGCCGCTGGTTCATGAAAAGTGCTGCTGCTTTCTCGACCACGGTGCTTGCGCCCGGCGTCACACTGATGGCGTATGCCGAGACTTCGCCCGCAATGGCCAAGCCGGGCGATCAGCCGGTCAGCGCCAAGCAGCGGTGGGGTCTGTTGATCGACGTGTCGAAGTGCCCGCAGGGCTGCGAGGCGTGTGTGACCGCGTGCGCGACCGAGAATGGCTGGGCCCATCCCGCCAAGCATCCCGAGACGGATGCGCAATGGATCCGCAAGCTCGACGTCAAGAACGCCAAGGATGGCTCCTCGTTCTCGATGCCAATGATGTGTCAGCATTGCGCCGAGCCGCCATGTGTCGATGTGTGCCCGACCGGCGCGTCGTTCAAGCGTGCCGATGGCATCGTTCTGGTCGACAAGCATATCTGCATCGGCTGCCGCTATTGCATGATGGCCTGTCCTTATAAGGCGCGCTCGTTCATTCACGAGCCGCTCCAGGATCAGAAGCCCTATGCGCCACGCGGCAAGGGTTGCGTCGAAAGCTGCACCATGTGCGTGCATCGTGTCGATGCAGGCGGCACACCGGCGTGCGTGGAATCGTGCGCGAAGACGGGCAATGCCGCCATGATTTTCGGCGATCTCAATGACAAGAATTCAGAAATTGCCAAGCGCGTGGCAACCTTCAGAACGCACCGCGTGCGCGCCGATCTGGGCACCGATCCTGGCGTCTACTATCAGAACATTTGAGTGGGAAGGCACGGCTGCGGCCGCGAGAGGCAAAACAAATGGCGCGCATGACCTTTCAAAAGCTGGATGACCACACCCCGGCCTTCTGGGGACTGCTGGCATTGCATGCGGCGATCATTGCCATCGGTCTTGCCGCTGCCTTCTACATGGAGCACAACGGTCACGTCGTCACCGGCATGACGAATTCGGTCGTGTGGGGCACGCCGCATGTATTTGCCGTGTTCCTTATCGTGGCCGCATCGGGCGCGCTCAACGTGGCGTCGATCTCATCTGTGTTCAACAATCTCGCCTACAAGCCGTTCGCCCGCCTGTCGGGTCTGCTGGCGCTCGCTCTGCTGATGGGCGGACTGCTGGTGCTCGTGCTCGATCTGGGTCGGCCCGAACGCCTGACCGTCGCCATGACGACCTACAACTTCAAATCGATCTTCGCCTGGAACATCTACCTTTATACGGGCTTCTTTGTCGTCGTCGCCGTCTACCTTTTCACGATGATGGATCGCACGCTGTCGCGCAGCGGCAAGGCGACCAAGGCGGCTGGCTGGTTCGCTTTCTTCTGGCGACTGGCTCTGACGACGGGTACCGGCTCGATCTTCGGCTTTCTGGTCGCGCGCGAGGCCTATGATTCGGCGATCATGGCGCCGCTCTTCATCGCCGCTTCGTTCCTTTACGGTCTGGCCTTCACCGTGCTGGTGCTGCTCACCATGTGCTCGACCATGAAGACACAGCTGATGAGCTCGGAGGTGATCGAGAAGTTCCGCAACCTCATGATCATCTTTGCGCTTGCCGTCCTTTATTTTACGGCCGTCAAGCATCTGACCGCGCTCTATGCCAGCGAGCATCATGGCGTCGAGGCATTCATTCTGCGCGACGGTGGCATTTATACGAAGCTGTTCTGGCTCGGCCATGTGCTGGTGGGCAATGTCGCGGTGATCGTGCTGCTGGCCTTCTTCACTGGACCGGAGAAGATGATGACGAGCCGCAACGGTATCGCGCTGGCATCCATACTGGCGATTCTGGGCGGCTTGTCGTTCATGTATGTCACCATCATTGGCGGACAGGCCTACCCGCTCAATTTGCTGCCCGGCATGGAGGTGAAGAGCTCCTTCCTCGACGGCGAGGTGGCGCGGTATGTGCCGTCGCTGCCGGAGGTCCTGCTGGGAATCGCGGGCGTTTCGATTGCGATGCTGGCGACGGGCGTGGCGCTGAAGCTGTTGCCATTCTTGCCGCAAAGCGTCGAAGCGGAGGGCTAAGCCCGCATCGTCGCTTGCCGCTCTTGTGGTGAGCATTTTGAGCGGACAGGGGGCCGGTCTGCTCGTGAACCAACTCGTGGAGTAATGCGGCCGTGCCCCATCTGCTGATCGCCGCAGCACATAAATCGTCCGGCAAGACCACGCTGACGCTGGGCTTGTCGCGTGCGTTGCGCGACAAGGGTCACATCGTCCAGACGTTCAAGAAGGGTCCGGACTACATCGATCCGATGTGGCATGCGCGAGCCACCGGCAGGCCCTGCTATAATCTCGACTTCAACACGCAGACGAATGCTGAGATCGTCGCCATGCTTGCGGCCAGGTCGGCCGCGACGGATATCGCGCTGATAGAGGCCAACATGGGTCTCTATGATGGTGTCGATCTGGAAGGGCGAGACGGCAATGCGGCGCTCGCCAAGCTCGTCGGCGCGCCAGTCATTCTGGTGGTCGATACGGAGGGCATGACGCGCGGCATTGCGCCCCTGCTGATGGGCTATCGCGTGTTTGACCCTGAGATCAATCTGGCTGGCGTGATCCTCAATCGGGTTGCGGGAGACCGGCACGAGGCCAAGTTGCGCGCCGCTGTCGAGCGCTATAGCGACATTCCCGTGATCGGCGCGCTGCCGCGCACGCGTGCCTTCGAATTGCCCGAGCGTCACCTGGGTTTGACGACGCCGTCGGAGACGAACGAGGTCGAAGCGTTCATCGCGCGGATCGCGGCCGTGGTCTCCGAGCGTTTCGATTTCGAACGGCTGCGCGATATCGCTGCGAGCGCTACCCCGTTGCCGGCGTCACGAACCGTGCCCCACGGCGCTACCGGCCGAGCGGACGATTCGGTGCGCATTGCGATCGCGCGCTGCTCCGCATTCGGCTTCTACTATCCCGACGATCTCGAAGCCTTGCAGCGGGCCGGCGCCACGCTGGAATTCTTCGATGCGCAGCGCGATGCGCATTTGCCGCCGTGCGATGGGCTGTTCATCGGCGGCGGGTTCCCCGAAACGCATATGGAAGCGCTTGCCGCGAACACAACGTTGCGTGCCGAAATCAAAGGGGCTCTGGAGCAGGGATTGCCCGCCTATGCCGAGTGCGGTGGCCTCATGTATCTGACGCGCGCCATCAGATGGGGTGAGAAGCGTGCGGACATGGTCGGTTTCATCGACGCCGAGGCAATGATGCACGCACGCCCGCAAGGCCGCGGGCAAGTGGTGCTGGCGGAGACGGCCGACTTTCCCTGGCCGCGCACCGACACATCCGACGCCGCCGGCCCGCAGATCGTCAGGGCGCACGAATTCCATCACGCTTCTATTGTCGATTTGCCGGCCGACACCAGATACGGTTTCGACATGCGTCGGGGTGACGGTATCGACGGCCGCCATGACGGCATCGTCAAGTCCAACACGCTCGCCTGTTTCGCCCACCAGAGAACGACGACCGCTAACCCGTGGGCAGATCGGTTTGTCGCTTTCGTCCGCACTTGCAAGCGGACACGGCAGGCGCACAACCAGACCAACCGGGAGCGCCGTGGCCCTACGCCGCCGGCTGCCGCCCAGGCAACGCAGATCCGGTGAATGGAGCCGACAATGACCGCCAGCGACCGCTTCGACAATGTCATCCGCGCCATCGACGCAGCAAACGCCGGCGATCCGCGGTCGACCACGGTTGCGGGGGCGACGCGTCCTTACGAAGTGGTCTACGCCGAGCGCATGACGCAGCGGCTGGTGGCCATGTATCCCGACGCGTCCGAGAATCTGCGTATCGCCGCGCGCGCCCAGCACATCCGCCGTTGGGACATTCCGCGTGCGAGCTTTCCTGAAGGCCGTAACGGATACAACGATTGGCGCAAAGCCTGCCGCGAGCATCATGGCAAGGTGATCGGCGCCATTCTGGCCGAGCATGGCTACGCCCAGGACGACATCGATCGCGTCGTGATGCTGATCAAGAAGGAGCAGCTGAAGAAGGACCGCGAGTCGCAGGCACTCGAGAACGTCGTCGATGTGGTGTTCGTCGAGTACTACATCGACGAGTTTCTTGCCAAGTATTCGAGCTACGACGAGGACAAGGTTCTCGACATCGTCGGCAAGACGTTGCGCAAGATGTCGCCCAAAGGACATCAGGCGGCCTTGGCGCTCGATCTGCCGCAAGCCAAGCGCGATCTCATTATGAAGGCGGTCGAACGCGAGAAGGATACGCTCGCAAAACTTGCCGCCGTCGCCATCGACTGAAGCGCGAACCATCACCAGCAAGAACTCGGCGTGAGCGCACGAATTTGGCGGCAACGCCTATGGAACCAGGTCACGGAGGACCACGAGGAATGAGTGTAACGCGAAATGACGTGCTGGCCGGTCTGCGCCGCATCGAGGCGCCTGAAGGCGGCGGCAACATCGTCGACAAGGGCATGGTCACCGACATCGCAATCAAAGATGATCGCGTTTATTTCTCGATCACGGTGCCGATCGATCGAGCGGGTGAGCTGGAACCGCTGCGGCGGGCAGCCGAAGAGGCTGCGTCCTCGGTCGCGGGTGTGAAGGCCGCGACCGCGGTGCTGACGGCGGAATCAGCGCCGGGTCGTTCTGGCAATGGCTCGGGTAACGGTGCGGCAGCGGCGAAGAGTGGCCCCACCGGCGTTGGCCCGGTTGGCGTCAGCCACATGCCGGGGTTGCCGGGCGTCAAGCACATCGTCGCGGTTGCCAGCGGCAAGGGCGGTGTCGGCAAGTCGACAACGGCGGTCAATCTGGCGCTTGGCCTGCAGGCGCTTGGTCTCAAGGTCGGCATGTTCGACGCCGACATTTATGGTCCATCTCAGCCGCGCTTGCTTGGCCTGTCCGGTGAACAGCCTTCGGCCACTGAGGATCAACTCAAGCTCATTCCTTTGACGGCATACGGTCTCAAGGTGATGTCGATGGGCTTCCTCGTCGATGAGGCGTTGCCGATCGTGTGGCGCGGGCCGATGGTGACGCAGGCGCTTCACCAGATGCTGTTCGATGTCGCCTGGGATCGCGACGGTGAACTCGACGTGCTCATTATCGACATGCCACCCGGCACCGGCGACGTGCAGCTGA
>CAZLHQ010000183.1:0-5859 GCA_964559355.1 uncultured Hyphomicrobiaceae bacterium | reverse complement strand
AGTGGGAACCGGTTTTCCGATAAGAAGCACGACAAAACAAAGGTCTAGAGCCGTTTCGCGATACCATCAAAACCGGAACGGCTCTAGTGTCAACCGGCCGTCCGCGCATCATAAACTTGAGACAGCGGCCCGACCGTGCGTGAGCTGATCCGTAGCAATGACCCGGTGCTGTTGTCCTTCACCGAATCTCTGTTGAAGGACGCGGACATAGCCGTAATCGTGGCAGATGGGAACATGAGCGTACTGGAAGGGTCGATTGGCATCCTGCCACGACGGCTTTTGGTGGCCGACGAGCAATTCGAGATTGCCCGGCTCATTCTGATCGACGCCGATCTCGGCCAGTGGATATCAGATGACGCACGCGGCTGACGAGTGCGGTGCGACTGCGGTCGGTGACGCGGTAGCCCCGGTTGATACGCCAAGCGAGGCTGAATTGACGCGCGACGCGTTTCTTGGTGGCCTCGTCACGCTACTACAACCCAGGCGCGGCTATCGCGCCGGCATCGATGCGGTGCTGCTGGCCGCCACGGCACAGCCGCAGGAGGCGCGCGCAGGACTTTCCATCCTTGATGCTGGGGCGGGAGTCGGCACGGTCGGATTGCTGGCGGCAAAGCGGCTGGAGCACGCCGTCGACGTCAAGGTGACACTGGTCGAGCGCTCGCCCGAGCTTGCCGCGCTCGCGCAACGTAACGCGGCCGACAACGAGCTGTCCGAGCGGGTTGGTGTCGTGTGCGCCGATCTGCTGGGGCCTGTTGCGGACCTTGCCGCTGCGGGCATTGCGGATGAGAGCTTCGATCTCGTGCTTGCCAATCCGCCCTATCACGTCGATGCGCGCGGGACTGTCTCGGCTAACGATGTCAAGGCTGGCGCGCACGCAATGGGAGATGGTGATCTCGATCGCTGGGCGCGTGTGATGGCGCGACTCGTGCGGCCGGGCGGCGAGGCGATCGTGATACACAGAGCCGACGCGCTGGCCGATCTCATGAAAGCCCTGGCGCCGCGCTTTGGTGCGCTGCGAATTCTGCCGCTCCATCCGCGTCAAGGCGAACCGGCGAACCGCGTGCTTGTGAAGGGCGTCAAGGGATCGAGGGCGCCCTTGACGCTGCTGCCGGGAAGGCCGCTGCATCTCGACGGCAATGCGTATCATCCCATCGTCGACCAGATCTTGCGCGAGGGGGCGGGCTTGTGGTTGTGAAGGCGAGAACCCAAGTCACAGCAATTCCTTCGGAGGCAACAGGTCCATGAGGTTCTTCAACCGCGGCCCGCGCGTTCCTGTGCTGCGCTTTTCGGGGCCAATTGGCATGGCGACACCGTTGCGGCCGGGGCTGACGGCGGGTGCAGTCGCAGGCGCGATCGGCAAGGCCTTCACGATGTCGAAGACGCCGGCGGTGGCGATCGTGCTCAATTCGCCGGGCGGCTCGCCGGTGCAGTCCAGCCTCATTTTCAAGCTGATCCGCCAGCATGCCAGCGAGCAGAGCAAGAAGGTCTACGTGTTCTGCGAGGACGTGGCGGCCTCGGGCGGCTATTACCTCGCGGTGGCCGGCGACGAGATCTATGCGGATGCCTCCTCCATCATCGGCTCGATCGGCGTCATTTCCGCAAGCTTCGGGCTCGACAAGGCAATCGCACGGTATGGTGTCGAACGGCGCGTCTATACGGCGGGCGAGAACAAGGGCTCGCTCGACATGTTCCTGCCGGAGAAGGCCGACGATGTGGTGCGCCTCAAGGAGCTGCAGCGCGATGTGCACGACGTTTTCATCGGCATCGTCAAGGACCGCCGCGCAAGCAAGTTGCGTGGGCCGGACGGCGAATTGTTCTCGGGCGCATTCTGGTCGGCGCGTCGCGCGCTCGATTTCGGTCTGATTGACGGCATCACCGACATGCGCTCCAAGATGCGTGAGCTGTTCGGCGAAAAGGTCCAGCTGGTGGCGGTGCCGCTGGCGCGCGGTGGGCTGTTGTCGCGGCTGCGCAAACTGCCGACCATCGCTCCAACCGCAGTCATATCCGCGCTTTCGCAGCCGAGCGGCCTTGCAATAGCCGAAGACATGGTGTCGGCTGTGGAGGCCAGGGCGCTGTGGTCGCGCTACGGACTGTGAGATGATCTTCGACGTCGTCCCGGAGATTGGTTTGAAGACCGGGGCCGACGATTGGTTGTGAGGGTTGGGCCATGCCGCAATTCCTTCTGCTGATGATTGCAGGTGCAGGCGTCATTGCTGGGGCGCGCTGGGCGGGCAGGAAGCTCGACGATCTGGCGCAGGAGGCGCAGCGGGTAGCGGCAGAGGCGGAGCAACGGGCGCAGGCGCAGCGGGCGGGCAGCGCGCGTGATCTCGGCACGCTGGAGCTCGATCAGGCGAGCGGCCAATATAAGCCGCGCCGTCATTAGCTTGGGAAGCTCGGGAAAACCGGGCCGTCATAACCTGCGCCATCGGGCCTGACTGTGGCCAAGGCGCGCATTCGCTGCCCTGCCCTCCGGAAGTGTTTGACTGTTGCGTCGCAACATGAGACAGAGGGGCGCCGTTGACAAAAGACAGCGGATTCGGCGCTACAGCCGCGTGAAGGGACAGCCCTAATCCCCGGATGATGTTTCCGGGTGATGCTTGTCTCCCAGTTGTGCATCCCGAGCGATTTCAGATCCGACAGCCCAGGCCACGCGGGGCGTCACAAGGAACGCGAAGCCTCCTCCCGCGACGAGGCTCGGCGCATGCCGACGCGCGCGGACGGACGAGGCTCGAACAGAAAGATATCCATTCCCATGAAATTCAATGAACTCGGCCTTGCCGCGCCGCTGCTGAAGGCGCTCGAGGACGAAGGTTACACGACGCCGACGCCGATCCAGGCGCAAGCCATTCCTGCGCTGCTCGCCGGATCAGACATGCTCGGCATCGCTCAGACCGGAACCGGCAAGACGGCGGCGTTCGCGCTGCCGCTGCTGCATCGCCTGGCCGCCGAAAAGCGCCCGGCCCCGCGCCGGGGTGCGCGCGTGCTGGTGCTGTCGCCGACGCGAGAGCTGGCCGCACAGATCGGCGAGAGCTTCCGCACCTATGGCCGCCACATGGGCGTCACCGTCGCCGTCGTGTTCGGCGGTGTTTCCCACAAGCCGCAGATCGAAGCGCTGACGCGCGGCGTCGACGTGCTGGTCGCCACGCCCGGCCGCCTCATCGATCATCTCGATAGCCGCGTCGTCAGCCTGGAAGCGGTCGAGGCGTTCGTGCTCGACGAGGCCGACCAGATGCTGGACTTGGGCTTCGTGCGCCCCATTCGCCGCATTGTGCAACGCCTGCGTGCCAAGAGGCAGAACCTGTTCTTCTCCGCCACCATGCCGCAGGAGATCGCAGCGCTTGCCGCCGAGTTGCTCAACGATCCAGTGCGCATTGCGGTGACGCCAGTCGCCACCACGGCCGAGCGTGTCTCGCAGCAGGTGATGCACATCGAGGCCGGCAAGAAGAAGTCGCTGCTGGTCGAGCTGCTGGCCGATCCTGAAATGCAGCGCACGCTGGTGTTCACCAGGACCAAGCGCGGCGCCGACCGCGTCGCGCGGCATCTGGAGGCCGCCGGTATCCAAGCCGCGGCGATCCACGGCAACAAGAGTCAGCGCCAACGCGAGATCGCGCTCGACGCATTCCGCAACGGCAAGACCGGGGTGCTGGTGGCAACCGATATCGCTGCACGCGGCATCGACATCGACGCCGTCAGCCATGTCGTCAACTATGAGCTGCCCGAAGTGCCGGAAGCTTATGTGCATCGCATCGGCCGCACCGCCCGTGCGGGTGCTGAGGGTCGCGCCATTTCCCTGTGCGATGTTGCCGAGCGCGATCTGCTGAAGGCGATCGAGCGGCTGACGCGACAGCAGATTGCCGCAACGGATCGGCGCAACGACGCTGCCATCAAGCTCGATTCGACCATGCGGCCGCTGCTCCGTGAGGAACCCGATGACGTCGATCATCGCCGCGATCGATCGCGCCATGCGCCGCGCCGGGATGGCGGTGGTGCATCGGCGCGCGGTGGCCGGCATTCGGGCAAGTCGGGATCCGCACGCGATGACCGCGCTGCCAAGGGGCATGGCGACTTGCGCCACGGCACCAAGAGGGATGGCGAGCGGACCAACGCGGCGCGCCGTGGCGGCGATCATCGCGACGAGTTCTCGGTCGAGGCCCCGCGGGTAGCGCGTTCGAACGACAAGCCGCGCACCGAGCATCACCGCGATGCCTCGCGACCCGCACGCACACACGAGGCGCAGCGTGGTGAGCGTCCGCACGATGCGCGCCGCCCCGAGCGCGGTCACTCTGCCGCGCATGCTGGCAAGGGCGGTGAAAGCCACCGTCGCGACGATCATCGCCGCGGCGCCGGTTCGAGCCGCGATGGCGAGGCGGTCGCGCATGTGTTCAGCGGCGGCAAGAAGCAGGGTGGTCATCACGCCCATCAATCAGGCGGCGGTCGCGGTCAGCACAATGGTGAGCGCGGAACCGGCGATCGGGGCGGCCACGGTCATCACGGCCATCATGCCAAAGGCCATGGCAAGTCTGCAGGCAACGCGCATGGCCACGGCGTCGACAAGGGGCATGCCGGAGCAAAGCAGCGCGATGGCGGGCATGCGGGACATGTACACGGGAAGCGCAGCAACGATCAGTCCGGGCGCCAGCGCCGCGACGACCGCGGTGGCAAGCGCAAGGGTGGTGATGCGCGGCGTTCCATTAACGCTTGAGATCGATGCCGGTGCAGCGGGCGCTGGCGAGCCGTTTTTTCAATAGCGAGAGGAGTTGTCGAGATGTCGCGTAAGAAGCCGACGGCGAAGACCGAGTTCGTGCTGTTCAACGTCTTCTACGAGGACGGTACGCAAACCTCCAACCGCAAGGTGCCGGGCGAAATTCTCGGCGGGCTGGAGGGCGATGCACCCGCGCTCGCCGTCATCGAGGAGCAGGATCGCGAGATCGCCGAGCGGTCGGGAAAGCCGCGCGGGCCGATCAAGTCGATCGAGCGGGTGGGAGGCAAGAAGGCCGGCCGGGCCGCGTGACGGACCGCCTTCGAGTCGCCCGCCGGCAACCTTACCGGCGCTGCCCACTCCCGTTTGCTCCACGCATCACATAGACTGGTTCGACCTTCGGGGCGCCGCAAGGCGTCCCGATTGCGTTTCGGGGAGGTGCGATGAGTGCTGCAGATCAAGGCCCGGGCAACGCCACGGACAAGCGCGAGAGCCCATGGCGAGCGATAATCATCACGCTGTTCCCGATGGTGATAGCCGTCTTGTCGCTGGTGACGTCGATCTATAACGGCTACCTCAACAACAAGTTCGTTGCTCTCATCCAGGGCAACCTCGGCCGCAGCGAATACATGCGCACCTGCCGCGACGTGATCGATGCCTATTTCCAGGTGAAGTATCGCGCCGACGTGCTGCGCGCGGCAACCAAGACCACAGGTGTTCAAGGAGGCACGGATACGGCGGCGGTCGCGACGTCCGCGCGTATCGAGGCGGGGCATGCGGTGGCGCGCTTTGGTGCGCTTGCAACCTATCTCGCCAATTTGCGCGATGAGGAGATTCGCGTGCGCTATAGCCAACTTTACGCACACCTGAACCAGTATGTGGGCTCAGCCTCGGCCGGCGAGGACTCGGAGCGCGCCAAGTTGCTCAGCGAGGCAGACGCCAGCTTCGCCAAGCTCAATGATGATTGCGTGAAGTCGGCGACGGCTCTGCCGTGATCGGGCTTGGCTGGGCCACCTTGTTGCCGTTTCGAGATCGGCAAATAATGAGCAGTAAATGGGCCCCCGCTTTGACAAGCAGAGGCTGGCCGGCAGTCAATCCGCGTCGCCGCTAGAGCCGTTCCGGTTTTGATGGAATCGCGGAACGGCTCCAGGTCTTTGTTT
>CAZLHQ010000182.1:0-5892 GCA_964559355.1 uncultured Hyphomicrobiaceae bacterium | reverse complement strand
CGCAACAAGACCGTCGAGAACCCCTGGAAGAAGCACGACAACATTCCGCTGTGATCTTGCTCAGGCGAATGGAGCAGAAGAGCAGTGGCTGGGCATATGGCCGACGCATGTCGTGCGCCGGCCAATTCATTTTCAGTCTTGCTTGTGGGGCTCTGCCGGCCCAGGAGCGCGCCATCGGATTTGGCTCCATGGTGTGCTCACTTGCGTGGCACATGCATGACCGGTAGCGCTTGCGCGATAACGCGACAAATGGCGCGGCCGGCGGCCTGAAGGTGTCGCTCGCCCAAACCCATTCAATCGATGATGAGCACGATACCCTTGAGGCTCGCAATCAGCTCCGTGGCGCGCACGATCGAAATGCCGCGCGTCTGTTCCGCGTGCAGGGGATGCGCGGCGTCGGTGACGACCACGTCGGGGCGCTGATCCTCCTCGTCGGGCAACATCACGCGGCAGGCGAGCCCCATCGTCGAGCGTGCATAGCCGGGAAACTCGTTGGCGATGCGACCGGCGACGGATCTCCATCCCGGTGAAACGCCAAGATCGAACCAGATGGCATAGCGCGCGAAAGCTGCAGCGCTGATCTCCACCCAAGGCCCGTACTCGAGATCTTCGCTATAGCCTTCGACCCGGACCGCCAGAACACAGCGTACGAAATGGCGGGCGTCGTCGAGGATGCACAGATCGGACGAGACGATGGCGCGCGTCTCGCGCTCACTCGCAGAAAGCGCGTGGATGACGTCGGGTAGCGTGTAGGCGAGTGCCGGAAAGCCATGATGGATTTCCGTGCATGACGAGCAGCGATAGCGCATGCGCGGCGCCTGCGGCTTCCTCGATACAACCTGACCGAACATGTCGCGCCTCCCAAGAGGTCCTGAACGTCCAGGGTAGGGCATCGGCCTTTAGGTCCGGTTTGCGTGCGTGGTTAACGCGCGCCTAAGCATCTCGGTTCGTTGCCGACCACTGTTTGCGCCTCGCCGAGCCGACTCAGTCGAGCAGGTACTCATTTCGCGGTGATCGCGGGTGGCGCCTGAGCAAAAATCCCAGCCAGGTCGCTTGTCACCGAGCTGCGCAGAACCCGCTCAGCGCAGTGGGGCGATTGTCGTGGGCCACGGCGGTTGCGGCAGTTTGCGTCCCGATTGTCGCTCTTAGGCGAGCTGAACGACCGTGATATCCCAACAGGTTAGAAGGTTCCGCCGCGCCCATCGCAGGTGTTGGCCCTGCTTCGGGGCCCCTCCACATTTGCCTGAAGTTGCTGCCCAATTCCCGCCGCCTCCCTGAACCGCAGATGAAAACGGCGTTCAGACAAGGTTCAAGGCGCGAGGCGCAACTTCGCTTCCATCGAATTCAGTTTCACCCCGGTGGATGAAGTCCACCACAATCCGATGGAGCACCTGACATGACCGCCAAGATCCTTCTCGCCGCTACCGCCCTCATCGTTGCTTCTACGGCGACTGCTTCGGCCGCTTCCGTGAAGCCAGTCGAGCAGCGCGCCGAGAACCAAGCCTACCGCATCGAGCAGGGCCGTCAGACCGGCCAGATCACGTGGCGCGAAGGTCGCAAGCTGCGCAAAGAGCAGCGTGAGATCGATGGCCTGAAGCATGATTTTCTCGCCGACGGCTATCTGTCGCGCCGCGAAGCGCGCGTGTTGAAGGAGAAGCAGGAGACCGCGAGCTGGCACATCATCAACGAAAAGTACGATGGCTGGCGCCGCCCGCGCTTCCTGCCGCGTGTTGGCCGCTGATGGGCGAGCGCTGAAATAGTCTCGTTGCGCAGAGCTTTCAGCTTTGCAGTGGAGGGCCGCTCAGCAACGCGGCCCTCGCTTTTTTGCGCGGTTCACAGGCATTCACACCGTCCGCGATCTCATGAGCAAGATGAACAACAGGTATCTGCATCATTCAGAACGGGTTCAACGCCGGTCCCCTAGGTTCAGCGCATCTTCAACGGCCGGCCTCACCGGCAAACGAACAGGGATGATGATCATGACCAGCAAGCTGCTTCTCTCCGCCACCGCTGTGGTTGCCGGCATCACTGCCGTGTCGATGCCAGCCTTCGCTTCCGACCGTTTCGATCGCACCGACGTGCGCCAGGCCAAGCAGGCGCATCGCATCGAGCAGGGCATTCGCTCAGGCGAGCTGACGCGTGGCGAAGCCGCCAAGCTGCAGCACCAACAGTCGCACATTCGTGCAATGGAGCGTTCGGCTGAGCGCGATGGCCATATCTCGCGTTACGAGCGGTCCCGCATCGAGGCTGCGCAGAATGCCGCCAGCCGCTCGATCTATGCCGAGAAGCACGACCGGCAGGACCGCGATCACGGACACGGGAAGCGCCGCTGGTTCGGCAAGTGGGGCCATCACGATCACGACAACGGCCATCGCCGTTGGAATCGTTGGTTCTAAGCCGCATTGAGAAGCCATCGGCAGGAGGGAGTCGCCATCACGGCGGCTCCCTTTGCGTTTGCAGGCAACCAAGGCTCGGCGTTAGGCAAATGGTAAGCTTAACAAAGTACTTTCGCCCCGGTTGGTTTTGTCTAGAGCCGTTCCGCGATTCCATCAAAACCCGAACCGCTCTAGGCCTTTGTTTTGTCGTGCTTCTTATCGGAAAACCGGTTTCCGCTTTTCCGGAAGCACTCTAGCGGGTGGATTGTTATGGGCATGTTCAAGGGCTTCTCGATCGACGACATGATTGCGCGCGGCAACATTTCCGACGCCGACGTCATGAAAATGCGCAGCGCCACCTATGCGGATGGCAAGATCGACGCAGCCGAAGCCGACGCATTGTTCGCACTTGATGGCGCTAAGATTGCCCAGGCGCGCGCCTGGTCGGACTTCTTTATCGAGGCGATCACCGACTATCTCGTCAATCAGGTCGAGCCCTACGGTTATGTGACGGCGGAAAATGCTCAATGGCTGATCGAGCGTGTCGATGTCGCCGGTCAGATCGGCAGCCGGAGCCGGCTTGAGCTTGTCGTGCATGCCGTTGATCGCGCGCGCTGGGCACCGGAAAGCCTGGTGCGATATGCGCTGCAGCAGGTCCGCCACGCGGTTCTGACCGGCAGCGGCGTGCTGCGCGCCGGCACGGGTCTCGCGCCCGGCATGATCGCAGAGACCGATATCGAGTTGTTGCGACGGATTCTCTATGCCTTTGGCGGCGATGGCAACGTGGCCGTGACGCGCGCCGAAGCCGAAGTGCTGTTCGAAATCAACGATGCCGTTTCAGCCGGACCCGTCAATCCGCAATGGACCGATCTGTTCGTCAAGGCGATCACCTCGGTGGTGATGGCCAGCTCGTCCTATGCCGCGCCGACGCGTGAGGAAGCCTTGCGTCGCGAGGCGTGGCTCGACCAGCACACCGATTTGACGCCGTTGGGGATCATGCGCGGCATCATGGCCAACGGCGGCTTGCTCACCGGATACCGTGCCCTGACGCGCGAGGAAAGCGCGCTCGACCGGTTGGAGCGCCAGCGCATCGAGATGATCGTCAACGAAGAGATCACCGAAGGCGAAGCGACCTGGCTCGCCGAGCGGATCGGTCGCGATGGCCGGCTCAATGCCAACGAGGCAGCGTTGATCGCCTACCTCAAGAAAGAAAGCCCGAAGCTGCATCCGAGCCTCAATGAGTTGCTCGCGCGGCTTGCACCAGCCGCCTGAGGGCAGCCCTGCACGTCCGCCATGGTCGGCAATGCCGCATTTGCTGGCGTGCGTTGCAAAGGCTAAGACTTCCCCAACCGAAGCGGTGTGGGCGGCATATTCGTGTCCAAGTCCGAAGACACGATGGCCTCCTGTCCGGCTTGCTGTGCGCCCGGCCATATCGGGGCGCGCAAGGCGGGTCCATCGCGCGCCATGGGGGAAGTCGATGACGTCTGAGGCTGCCGATCAACGCGCCGAGCAAGCGGAAATGCCGTTCGGCCGGCTCGTGCTGTTCACGTTGCCGGTCGTGATGATGGTTGCGGCTGCGTTCTGGTATGCGCTGTCGCTGTTGCAGCCGCCGCCGCAGAAGGAAATCGTATTCTCAACCGGCAGCGCATCGGGTGGTTACCACGCCTTCGGTATGCGCTATCAGGCCGCGCTGGCGCGAGAAGGCGTTACCGTCCGCCTCGTCAACTCGGCAGGCTCGGTTGAAAACCTCGAGCGTCTTAAGGATCCCAGATCAGACGTCACGGCAGCACTGATCCAGGGCGGCATCGGATCGGGCGCGGACAATCACGGCCTCGTTTCGGTTGGCCGCATGTTCTACGAGCCGGTGTGGATCTTCTATAACTCCAAGGAGCCGCTGCGCAGGCTGTCGGAGCTCAAAGGCAAAAAGATCGCCGTCGGAGAGCCCGGCAGCGGCACGCTGGTGCTGGCCACCGAGCTGCTGCGCATGTCGAAGGTAACGAACGACAATGCCACGTTCTTGACCGTCACGAAAGACGCGGCGGTCGCCGGGCTTCTTGCAGGCCAGATCGACGCCGTGGTGCTGGCGTTTGCTCCCGAAGCGCCGGCATTGCAGGAGCTGTTGCGAGACCAGCGCGTCAGGCTCATGAGCCTCGATCAGTCGGAAGCGCTGACACGATTGATGCCGTATCTGTCCAAGGTCACGTTGCCCGAGGGACTGTTCGATCTGGAGAACAACATTCCGGCCGAGCCCGTGCATCTGGTGGCGCCGGTGGCATCGCTCGTCGTGCGCGCAGAGCTGCACCCCGCGCTGGTCGGCCTGTTGGCGCAAGCGGCGCAGAGCGTTCATGGCGGCGCCAGCATGCTGCGCAAGGCAGGCGAGTTCCCGCTCGCGGACGATCCCGTGTTTACCCTTTCGGAAGACGCCGAGCGCTTCTATCGCTCGGGCCAGCCCCTCCTGCAGCGCTATCTGCCGTTCTGGCTCGCCAACTTCGTCGAGCGCATGCTTGTTCTGGCGGTACCGATCGCCACCATCACGATTCCGCTGTTGAAGGGCATTCCCGCGCTCTATCGTTGGCGCATCCGCCAGCGCCTCGACTATTGGTACGGGCGGCTGCGCAAGCTTGAAGCCGCCATCATCCCTGGCGAGGGCCGTGAAGTCTCGATGGAGCACCGCGAGGAACTCGAGAAGATCGACTATGCCGTCCGCAGGCTCAATGTTCCCAAAGCGTTCGCGGAGGCCTATTACAACCTTCGAAGCCACATAGACCTGGTGCGTCAACGGCTCGTCTGATGGGCGCAAAGGTGGCCCGCGGCGGGGCGTCATAGCGGCTTGCGAATTCGCCTTTTGTCGTTGAAAACGCCAGTTTACGGACGCCAAAAGGCCGTCTAGAACTCGGGCCTTGGCCGGCCAATTTCGGCAGCCTCGAGAGCAGGGACGACCCCACGACATGTTCAACAAGATCCTGATTGCCAACCGGGGCGAAATCGCGTGCCGCGTCATCAAGACCGCGCGCCGGATGGGGATCAAGACGGTGGCCGTCTATTCGGACGCCGACCGCGACGCGTTGCATGTGGAGATGGCGGACGAAGCGGTCCATATCGGCCCGCCGGCCGCGGCGCAGTCCTATCTCGTGATCGAAAAGATCATCGACGCCTGCAAGCAGACCGGGGCGCAGGCTGTGCATCCTGGCTATGGCTTCCTGTCGGAGCGCGAGGCATTCCCGATCGCGCTGGAGAAGGCGGGCGTGGTCTTTATCGGACCCAACCCCAAGGCGATTGCCGCCATGGGAGACAAGATCGAGAGCAAGAAGGCTGCGGCCGCAGCCAAGGTTTCGACGGTCCCCGGGTATCTCGGCGAGATCGCCGACGCCAAGCAGGCAATCAAGATCGCCGACGAGATCGGCTATCCGGTCATGATCAAGGCGTCGGCCGGCGGCGGCGGCAAGGGTATGCGCATCGCCTGGTCCAAGAAGGAAGTGGAGGACGGCTTCACCTCCTCGCGTAACGAGGCCAAGGC
>CAZLHQ010000181.1:0-5932 GCA_964559355.1 uncultured Hyphomicrobiaceae bacterium | reverse complement strand
ACGTCTACGCCTACAAGGTCAACATGTCGTGCAACCATTGCGCGGAGCCGGCATGTTTGCCCACGTGTCCGACGGGCGCCATCTACAAGCGCCAGAAGGACGGTATCGTCGATATCGACTCGACCTTGTGCATCGGCTGCCGGCGTTGCGAAGCGGCCTGTCCGTTCGGCGCGCCGCAATACATTCCCGAGAGCAACATCGTCTCGAAGTGCAACATGTGCGTCGATGAGATCGATGCCGGTCGCAAGCCTTATTGCGTGATGGCCTGCATGATGCGCGTGCTCGACATCGGACCGATCGATAAGCTTCTCGATGGCAGCTACGACACCAAGGCGCGCTATCAGGGCCAGGAGGTCGTGCGTCAGGTGAAGAACATGGCCGATCCGGAGTTGACCAACCCGTCGATCGTGTTCGTCGCACACTCCAAGGGTGCAGTGAAGAAGGACGGATGACCTGCTGATTGCGGTAGGGTATTGGAAGTGATGTTTTGACGGGCAGCAGGCCAGATCGGGTTGCTGCCCTTCGCGCTGATTGTCGTTTCGCAGAAGCGCGCGGTTCCGGCTTTGGTCTTGAGCAAGTACGACATGCCGATACGGTGCCTTCAGTGGACGTCAACCAGCCAATTGGACGTCAACCAGCCAATAGCGTCAATGCCGATGCAAAAAACGACATTCAATGTCCCCAACAGCCAACGGCAAAGTTGGCAGTCACGTTCGCACCAACCAGACCTGGCATTGGTCGGTGAATTGGCTGCCGCGGTGCGAGCGGCGAGAGATTACAACAGCCAGCAGTGAGCAAGAGGCCAACGCCGATGGACGACGCCAAAAACTGCGATCATCATTGCGAGTGCGATCACAAGGCTGATGCGCCAGCAGAGCGCGCGCCAAGCGAGAGCGAAGCTGCATTCTATGCCATCGTCTCGCGCGATCTGGAGTTGCTGGCGCTGCTGCACGACCGCGAGCCGACGGCCGAATTGATCGAGGCGTTGCGCACGGCGGCCGCGGACGGCTGGTTCGGTCTCAAGGCCATGTCGCAGACAACGCAACGCGGCAGCGAATTGTTTGCCGCAGCGCTGGCAGAGATGCCGCAGCCTCTCGTGCAGGCGACGCTGGACGAACTGGCTGTCGACTACGCCAACATCTATCTCGTGCACGCTTATCGTGCGCCGCCGACCGAATCGCCGTGGCTCGATCAGGACAAATTGGAACGGCAGCAGCCGATGTTCGATCTCGCCGAGTGGTATCGCCGGCACGGCTTGGCCGCAGCCGATCGTCAAATCCGCTCAGACGATCACATGGTCTTGCAACTTCAATTTCTCAGCCACCTGTTTGCCCACACCCACCATGGCAAGTCGGCGGAGGAGGCGGCGCAATTCATGGACGCACACATATTGCGCTGGTTTGGCCAATTTGCCGAAGTCGTCGCCGCGCGCTGCATGACGCCCTACTATGCGGGCCTCGTGGTCTTGACGCACGGCTATCTGGAGGATTTGCGCGACTGTCTGGTAACGCTTGCCAACGCGCCCCGCCCGGTTGAAGTCGTCAAGCCAAAGGTCACGAGTGCCGACTATGGCGTCGAACCCGAGCAGATGCGCTATATTCCAGGCGCGTCGCCCAGTTGGTAGACATGCCGTCGTGTGATCGCGGCACGGGCGCATCGTTCAAGCGATCGACTTGTGCGTTGCGCAGCAGGAGCTGCAAATCCCATTGCCGCTGAGTGCCAATGCTACAGGGTGAATCTGCTGGGCTGGCCGCACGACGGATTTGGCGGCATGGCGCCGTGGAAGCAAGGCCGCATGGTTGCAAGGGGCGCGCACAAGGAGAGCGCAGCCCAGCAATCGAGACGTCACGACGACGTGGAGTGCCACAATGGCGTTGAGCGATGGTCGCGGTGAGATGCGGGCCACGGCGGTGCAACCCTCCGTCGATGGTGATCGCTGCGTACATGGCGCACTGCCGGCAGCCAGTTGCCGCGCGTGCGTCGCCATCTGCCCGCGCAACGCATTCATGCTCGACGATGACGGCTTGGCGCTTGACACAGACGCGTGTGACGGTTGCGGCCTGTGTGTTGGCGCGTGCCCGCAAGAGGCGATTGATCTGGGCGAGCGGCTACAACCGCTGATCCGCCCGGTGCGCGGCGAAAGCACGGTATTTCTGGCATGCGATGCTGTCGCGAAGGGCAACGAGCCGGGACAGGTGGCGTGCCTGCACGGGGTGGGGCTGTCGGCGCTGGCCCGCTGTCACGCCAAGGGGGCGCATGTGGCTGTTGTGGCGCGAGGCGAGTGCCGCTCGTGCGCGCGCAATACATCGGCAACGATCGACGATCGCGTCGGGCAGATTTCCAAACTGGCGCGCGACCGCGGCTTGCCGGTCATGAGCGTGCGGGATCTGCCGATCGGTGCTTGGCGCGAGGAGCGCGACGAAGCAGCAAACGTGAGCCGGCGGGCCTTGTTTCGCGGCGTGCTGCAGCCGCAGCCGAAGGTCGCGATACCGGCGACGATGCTGGCGCCGGGCGTTCCCGCCGGCGTCATTCTGAGCCACCGCGATTCAGCCACGATTGCGCTGATCGCACCCATCATCGATGCCGAGGCCTGCACAGCCTGCGGCGCCTGTATCGAGGTCTGCCCGCATCATGTGCTGAGTTTGACGACACGCGAAGACGGCGCTGCCTACGAGGCCGATGCGACGGCCTGCACGGGTTGCGGAATTTGCGTGGACGCTTGCGATGTCGACGCGGTCTCCTTGCAGGCTTCAGCACCCGCGCGGCCAAAACCCGTTGTGCTCGATAAGGCTCGTTGCGGTCATTGCGGAGTCATGTTTTATCGCACTTCGGGCAAAGCCGGCGAGATTGCAACAAAGCAGCTCTGTTCGATCTGTGCCAAGCATCCCCATCACAAATCTCTCTTTCAGGTGCTCCCATGACGACCGCAGACGCAAACACGCGAGCATGGATGGCGCAAATTCGCACCGCGTTTGAAGATGGCGGCCGTACGGGCAGCTATCTGGTATGCTTGGGCACCTATCGTCCCGATGTGGTGCGCATGATCGCCGCCGATCTGGGGCTGGCATTCCTCGACTTCCGCGCCGCACATATGGCGCCGCTCGGGCCGGGCGCGGCCGGCGTGCCGCTCGAGCGCATATTGGAGGTTGCCGACGAGGTTGGCGCCGAGCGCGGCATCGTGATGCACAACGTCGAGGCTCTGCTGGCCGCGCGGGCAGCAGAGCGGCGCATTGAATGGCTGGCTTCGTTTTTGGCGCGGCCAAGTGTTCGCCCGGTGGTGGTGCCGCTGTCGATATTCTGCAGTGAGGCTCCCGCCGGAAACGCGCGCGTCGTATCAATCGACCCGACGAGTTTGCCGGACGAAAAGCTGCTCATGCGGTTGGCGACGCGATGATTTCGAGGTTGCGAAGTTGGGTTGGCCGCAGCCTGTCGCGCAAGCTGTTCGTTGCGCTGGGTGCGACCGTGACCGCGATCTCGCTGGCGTTCTTGGCGCTGTTCTTGGGCTATTACCGTGAACGGCTGTTGAGCGAGCGTGCGCGGACATCTGCGGAGATCAACGAAATGCTGCAAGTGGCGTTGGAGAACGCCATGCTGAAGCGCGACATCGAAGGCTTGCAGGGAATCGTCGCGAGGCTTGGCCAGCGCAAAACCGTCAAGGGCGTGATGATCCTCAACCCGCAAGGCGAGGTTCGGTTTTCCTCGCCCAGTTCCCAACTGGGCCGCACGCTCGACCTCAAGGCGGAAGGGTTCTGTCTTGGCTGCGACGTGAAGGCCGGCGGGACCAAGTCGGCCATCTTCGTCAGCGATCCCGAGATGGGCAGCGTTCTGCGCAGTGTCAATGCGGTCGCCAATCGTGAAGCATGCACGACATGTCATGGCCAGGTCGCCGACAAGCCCGTAAACGGCATTCTCGTGGTCGACTACGACGCGGGCGAGATCAAGCGCGAGGCACTGACAATGGGGCTGGCGCTCACCGGATCGGGCATCCTGGTGATGCTTGCCGGCACTGCGGCTATCGGTTGGGTCATGCAGCGATCGGTCATCGATCCGGTGCACAAGCTGCAGGCCGCAAGCGTGGCGCTGGCGCAGGGACGCATGGATGCGGACCTTTCGACAAGCAGCACGGACGAGCTTGCTGCGCTTGCCGAAACATTCCGCAATTCCGGTCGGCGCATCCGCGAGCAACAGGACGAACTCGCCAAGCGCGAGCAGTTCTTGCAGTCGCTGATCGATGCAATGCCCGACGGCATTCGCGTCATTGCGCCCGACTTCACCGTGTTGAAGACCAACAAAGCGTTCTGTCAGCAAATGGGCCTGAGCTCCGACCAGGTTCTCGGGCAAGCCTGCTATGCGTCCAGCCACGGGCGCACCGAACCATGCGCGCCCACACTTGTCACGTGTCCGCTGCATGAGATCGGTAAAAACGGCAAGCCGCTCATGTGCCGGCAAACGCACAAGCGACGCGATGGCAGCGAGGCTGTGGTTGAGGTTTCGGCGGCTCCGCTCGAAATCTTGAGCGACGGTACGGTGAGGAAGGGAGTCGTCGAAGCGATCCGCGATTTGAGCGGTGACATTCAACATTCCCAGGAGCAGCGTCTTTCGGAAATCGGCCAGCTTGCCGCCGGTGTTGCCCATGAGATCCGCAATCCGCTGTCGTCCATCCATCTGACGTTGCAGGCATTGCGCAACCGGCCCGTCGACGATGTGCAGAAAGACTTTTCGCGCCACCTCAATGTCATGGATGGAGAGATAGATCGCTGCATCCAGGTCACGGAGCGGCTTTTGAAACTGTCGACGCCGCCGAGCGAGTTGCCCGAACTGGTTGCCGTCGAGCAGGTCACACCCGAGGTCATCTCGCTGCTCAATGCGGAGGCCGACCGGTCAGGCACGAAGATCACACTCGATCTGGTTGGTTCGCTGCGCGTGATTGCATCCGATGGTGACCTTCGCATGCTGGTGCTCAACATCGTGCAAAATGCCTTCCACGCCATGCCGGGCGGGGGAACCCTGCTGATCCGCGGCAGCGTACTCAACGATAACGTCGTGATCGATTTTGCCGACAGTGGCTCGGGCATCGCGCCAGAGGATTTGCCGCGCATTTTCCAGCCATTCTGGAGCAGGCGCGCAGATGGCGCGCATGGCACCGGGCTCGGGTTGCCGATCTGCCGGGAGATCGTGCGGCGCCATGGTGGTAGCATCACTGTTTCAAGCACAGTTGGCGAAGGAGCGACGTTTACAGTCACGCTACCGTGGGCCGAGGCCAGGATCGAGACGCTATGAAGATTCGCCGCAAACGCATTCTGCTGCTCGAGGATGATCGCACGCTGAGCCGTTTGATCGCCGAGCAATTGCAAGGTATGGGCTACAACGTGGCGACCGCGCATTCGTGGGGGGATGCGAAGGCCATGCTCGTTGGCGCAGATCCTTCTCTCGCGCTGCTCGACATACGCTTGCCCGACGCCGACGGACTTGCCTGCCTGCCGGAGCTTTCCGCGCAATGCCCGGTCATCGTGTTGACGGCATACGGCACCATCAAGCACGCCGTCGAGGCGATGCGCGCAGGAGCTGCGGAATACCTTGCCAAGCCGATCAATCCGGCCGAGCTGGAGCTGGCGGTGACGCGCACGCTGTCTGCGGATTCGCTGCGGCGCCGCTATGAATATTGCCGCAATCAGCTGACCGCCTCGTTCTCGCGCAACATGGTTGGAATGAGCAAGGCATTCCGCGAAATGGTGCGTATGATCGAGCTGATCGCGCCGAGCGATGCGACCGTGTTGATCGAAGGCGAGAGCGGTGTGGGAAAGGAGCTGGTCGCGCAAAGCATCCATCAGCTCTCCGCGCGCTCGCAGAATACGATCGTGCCTGTAGATTGCTGCACGATCCAGGAGAACCTGTTCGAATCGGAGCTGTTCGGCCACGAGAAGGGCGCCTT
>CAZLHQ010000180.1:0-5945 GCA_964559355.1 uncultured Hyphomicrobiaceae bacterium | reverse complement strand
CATCACGCCGATGCCGAAACCGTTCTTCGACTGGCGCGTAAACGCGATGAAATCGCCCTTGGGCGACCACACCGGCGTCGAGTAGCGCCCGTCGCCGAAACTGATGCGGCGAATGCCCGAGCCATCCGCATTCATCACATAAAGCTGTTGGGTGCCTTCGCGGTCTGACTCGAACACGATCTGATTGCCGTCGGGCGAGTAGCAAGGACCGGTATCGATGGCAGGGCTTGTCGTCAGCCGCCGCGTCTGCCGCGAGCGCAGGTCCATCTCGAAGATCGAGGTGGTGCCCTCCGATTGCAGGCTCATGATGATTCGCTGGCCGTCGGGCGAAAACCGGGGTGCGAAGGTCATGCCGGGAAAATCGCCCACCACCTGCCGCTGCCCCGACTCCAGGTTCATCAGATAGACGCGCGGCTTCTCGCCGGCATACGACATGAACGTGATTTCCTGGTTGTTGGGGCTGAAACGCGGCGTCAGCACCAGTTCCTTGCCCTGGCTCAGCAAGCGGATGTTGGCGCCGTCCTGGTCCATGATGGCGAGCCGCTTGATGCGCTTATCCTTGGCGCCCGTTTCGTCGATGAACACGACGCGGGTGTCGAAATAGCCCTTCTCACCGGTCAGCCGCTCATAGACCTGATCGGCGATGATGTGCCCCACCCGCCGCCAATTGACCTGGGCGGTCGAAAAGCGCTGGCCCGCCAGCTGCCGTCCGGTCGCCACGTCCCAAAGGCGGAACTCCGCCGTCACCTTGCCGTCGCCGCCGCCGACGACCCGGCCGACGACCAGCGCCTGGGCGCGGATGGCGCGCCAATCGGGAAAGCGCGGCGCGGCATTGGGATCGGTGATCTTTTCCAGAAACGATCCCCGGTCGAGCGGCTCGAACAATCCTGAGCGTGCAAGATCGGCCGAAACGACGTTTGAGATGTCGGCGGCCAGCTTGGGATCGGCGCCGGTGAATTCTGTAATGGCGATCGGGATCGGTGCAATCGTACCCTCGCGCTGCGTTCCGCGCAGTTGCGCGGATGCCGGTCCCACCCCCACCATGACCACCGCCACCAGGACGGCCAGCACCGATACGACGTGCGCCAGCTCCGTCGGCGCTGATCGTTTTTGCGGCGGGTCAAAAATCATCGTGGCCTCGAATTCGTGTTGCAGAGGGGAGTTCACTCGACATGCACAGTTGCTGATTCGCGCCTTTGGCTCAAAGCGCCGTTCCAGCTTGTGATGCCGACCTGTGATGCGGGACAATTGTGGCAGGCTCGGAGCAAATCGCACGCCCTTGGCGAAAGGCAATTCCAGCAATCCTGAGCGGAGCCGCTCGCTGCGATATCTCCAGCCGCAGACTCCTCAAAGCATGTGGCTCGGATCGAACGCGCGCTCGATGACCTTCCACACCTGGTACTTGTCCGGCGGCAGGTTGAACGGCTGACACTGGATCACCGCACGGATCGCGGTATCGACCGCAACTTGTGCCAGCGCACCGCTACCCCCATTGATGACCTCGGGCTGACCTTCGAGCATGCCATCCGGCTTCAAGCGCCAACGCAGCTCGACGATCGGGATGTTGGAACCGCCGCCGCCGCCGGGCAATTGATAACATCGCCGCAACTGTGCGCCGAGCATGCCATTCAAGGCATCGACCTCGCGCGCCGATAGCACCGTATCGTTGCCGGTGGGATTGCCGGCCGTTGGCCCCCTGTGAGTCGCGTTGGGGTCGTGCGAGTTGGACTTTTGCGGAGCGCCCTTCTTGTCCGGTGTCTTGTCGAGCAGCGCGGCAATGCGGTCGGGATCGAACTCCTGCTTTTTCTTTTTCGCCTCCTCCTCTTTGCGCTTCTGCTCGGCGAGCTTCTTCTTGAGTTCCTCGGCCTTCTTTTTCTCTTCAGCCTTTTTCTTGTCTTCGGCTTTCTTCTTCTCTTCCGCCTTCTTCTTCTCCTCGGCGGCCCGCTTGGCGGCTTCCTCGGCCTGCTTTTGCTCCTCCAGCTTTTTCAACTCCTCGGGCGTCGGCCCCGGAGCGGGCTCAGGCGGCTGCGGCAAGGCGGCGATCTTGTCGGCGATCGGATCGGGCTGCTTTTGAGGCTCGGCCTTCTTCTCGGGCTCGGGCTTTACCGGTTCGGACTTGGGAGGCTCGCTTTTGGGCGGTTCAGGCGGTGCGGCCGGCGGTGGCTCCGCCGCAAGCACGGGCTTGGGCTTCTTGGCTTCGTGCTTGGAGATCTCTTGCTCGGGCTTATCCTCGGCCTTGGCGGTCAGCTCCTTGGAAGTCGGATCGCCCTGTTTCAGCCGCGTCAATTCACTCGGCGTGATGATCGCCACTTCGACGGGCGGCGTATCGGGCAAATCGCGGCGCGGCGTCGTGGCAACTGCCCACAACGCCCACGCCAGCAAGCTGACGTGCATCAATACGGAGATGGCGAGCCCGAATTGCACCTTGCAGCCCCATCAGCCTCCGCTCTCGAGCTCGCTCACAAATGACACCTTGGTGAAGCCGCCTTCGACGATCCGACCCATCACCTTCAGCACCGCGCCGTAATTGGCGCCCTTGTCGCCCTTGACGAAAATCGTGTCGTCATAACCGTTCTTGGCGATGCCCTTGAGCTTCACCGGTAGCTCGTCGAGGGCAACCTTGGTTTCGCCGATGTAGACTTCGCCGGAGGTCTGCACGGTGATGATGAGCGGGTCCTGCTTCTTGGCCGCCAGTTGCTTGCCTTTGGATTCAGGCAGCTCCACCGGGACACCGACCTGCAGCAACGGCGCGGCAACCATGAAAATGATGAGCAACACCAGCATCACGTCGACCATCGGCGTGACGTTGATCTCGCTCATGGGCGCGCGCCGGCCGCGACGTCCCCGCCGCCTGCCGCCACCGCCTGCATTCATCTTGACGCTTGCGCCCATCGCTCGGTTTCTCCGTCAGGTGCGCACGTCGATCTGGCGCGAGACGATGGCCGCGAACTCGTCGGCAAACACTTCGAGCCGCTGGCTGATCTGCGCCGCGTCCGCGGAAAACTTATTGTAGAACACCACGGCCGGTATCGCCGCCATCAAACCCAGTGCGGTAGCAAACAAAGCCTCGGCGATGCCGGGCGCGACGACCGCGAGCGAGGTGTTCTTCGATACCGCGATCGCCTGGAAGCTCGCCATGATGCCCCACACCGTGCCAAACAGCCCGACGAACGGCGCCGTGGAGCCAACCGTTGCCAGAAACAGCAGCCGCCGCTCGAGCCGCTCCATTTCCCGGCTGATCGTTACATCCATCACCTTCTCGACGCGCATCTGAATGCCGCCGAGTGCCCGGATATTGCCTTCGACAGAACGCTTCCATTCGCGCATGGCGGCAACAAAAAGTGCTGCATTGGTGATCGGCGTCGAACGCGAGATCGCCGTGTAAAGCTCGTCGAGCGATTGGCCCGACCAGAACTGCTGCTCGAACCATTCCGACTCGCGCCGCGCCTTGCGGAAAGCAAACAGCTTCTCGACGATGATGGCCCACGACCATACCGACGCCAGCAGCAGCCCCAGCATGACGATCTTCACGACGATGTGCGCCTGCAAGAACAGCTCGAGAAACGAGAAGCCGCCGGCGTGAGCGGGCTCCATCGCGGTCTTCACCAGATCAGCCGGATTCATACGATCTCTTTCGTCGCGAACTTAATCCCTCGGTGCGGATCGCCAACGCTCTCTTGTTGAAGCGCACGCCGTGCGACGTCCATAGACCAACGAGCCCGGCTCGATTGCCCCGCGGCCCGAACGCAGGCAGGTCCCACGATTTGGACCACCGCCACCCCTTAGGTGATGTTTTCGCGTTGCAATATGACCAAAGCGAGGCCCATCAGCCCCCTCGACACGCCACTTGTCCACATAAATCCAACAACTGTGAATTGCGGTGAGATATTGGCGGCACGCGTCGATAACGCGAGCATAACCAACCGGCGACGGGCATGGTGATTTTTGAACACGACGTTCAGTCACGCAGGCTAAGTGTTCCTCCACCTGTTGTGCGGTAGCGTATGCTTGCATTGACGGCGGCGTGCTCAAACCATTGTTAACAAACTAAGAACACGAATCGGCCGGACCATTGGCAGCAGCCGGACACATTCACTTTTTGGCGAGAATGAACATGTCACTTTTCAGCATTTCAATGCCAAGCACCCTCGCCACCCTCTGCAACGGCAAGGCACCGGACAATTTGAAAGAACGCGTTCTGAACGAGCTTCGGGTGTATACGGGGCGAGATGCCAATCCCGATCTCATCTCGGCTGCTGGCGCCGAGCTTTGCTGCTGCTGTGGCCGCGCCACGGGCGTTCAGGCATTGGAGCCGGTGTCACAGCGTTCCCACTATATCGACGGCATTGGACAGTTCTGCCGCCGCTGCTGGCAGTCTTCCCGCTAAACAAACCTCGATATCGGGATCGCCGCCAAACCTTTGCGGCTATCCGGCCATGTAGCCGTTGCTGCGAGTTTCTTCACAAGTCGCATCCGACCGCGTCCTGCAAGTGCCAGCGCACGATACCAGACGGTCGCGACCGCTTCGACCGTCAGCCTGCCTGGTCCATTGCCGCACCGGCCAGCAGATCGCGCCAACTGCCCTCGTCCGGGTCATAGGCCAGCAGCCTGCCGTCGGTCATGTCGTAGAGCCAGCCATGCACAGCAATGCGACCTTCGGCAACGCCCTTCGCCACGCGCGGATACGTCATCAGATTGTCGATCTGGAACTGCACATGCGCCTTTGCCGTCTCGTCGTGACGTTCGGCCCCCGTGACACCCGCTGCCCGGATAAGCGCGTGCGCCGGCCGCGTCAGATCGACCCAGCGCGCCAGATGTCCATCGCTTTCAATGTCGTCGACATCCAGCAATGCCCCCACGCCGCCGCACCCGGTATGCCCGCACACGACGATATCGTCGATGCCGAGATGGACCAGTGCATACTCGATCGCCGCGCCGACGCTGTCGTCCCATGAGTGGGCTGGCGGCACCGAGTTGGCGATGTTGCGAATTTCGAACAACTCGCCGGGATCGGCGCCGGTGATCTGCGCCGGAACGACGCGGCTGTCCGAACAGCCGATCCACAGCAGGCGCGGCTTCTGCTTGGCGCTCGCCAGATTCTCAAAGAATGCTCGGTCCTTGTCGAACTGGGCGCGAAAACGCGCATGGCCCTCGATCGCATCGGCGATGTCCGGGTCTTCGGCCGTGCGGCCCTCGTCGTCCTCGATCATGGCAAAACCCTCACGCACCCACCCGCTCAGAGCTTTACAACTGAACGGCGTGGCGCGAAAGGTTTGCGAGCCATCTCGCGTCCGAATCAATTCCCTTGTCCAAGACCAACCCACCCAAACGAGGCCACTCGATGCCGAACGCTTCGCCAGAAGCGCCATCCGCCGCGCAGATCGCTTACGCGGTGAAATCATTCCTCGCCTGCATCGAGGACGATGCGGCCTCCGACGAGGCGCGTCTGGCCGCCGCCGCACGCGCCCTCGACCTCGTTTCCCTCGCCTATTACGACAGCTTGGCCCCGACGCATGCGGCCAGCGAAGGCGAGCCGCCGCAGCGCGACTACAAGGTGATGCGCGAGAGGGTCGCCGCGCGGTTTCCCACGCTGGGCTATTATGGCGCCGCTCCCCCCGGCAGCACGATCGAGGCCGAGATCACGGTTGGCGACGCCATCGACGATCTCACCGACATCTATTCGGAATTGCAGGATGTGGCCTGGTGCCTGGAGACGACATCGCCGCTCGATGCGATACGTCTTTTCAGGTTCGGCTTTACGCATCACTGGGGGCGGCATGTCTGCGACGTGCGCGGCGCCATTCACTTCGAGCTGTTCGGCATGTAACGCGCCGGCTCAGAGCCGTTCCGGTTTTGATGGAATCGCGGAACGGCTCCAGGTCTTTGTTTCGTCGTGCTTCTTATCGGAAAACCGGTTCCCACTTTTCCGGAAGCACTTAGGTCTT
>CAZLHQ010000179.1:0-5973 GCA_964559355.1 uncultured Hyphomicrobiaceae bacterium | reverse complement strand
ATGGCGATGCCGTCGGTCACGGTGATGGTGCAGAACTCGCGCGGCGTGCCGCCCGTCTCATCGACGCCGGCTTTCACCGACTGGGCCTGTCGCATCAGCGAAATGTTGCAGGGTGCAGCCTCGTTCCAGCACGACACGACGCCGACGAACGGCCGGTTAATCTGCTCTTCCGTCAGCCCCATCGCGTAATAGTAGGACCGATGCGGCGCGCGCGCGGGCCCCACCGTCACATGCCGGCTCGGCAATTTCGATTTGTCGAAGGTCGTCTTTTTGTTGCCAGGGGCGTCCATCGTGTCGTGTTCCTTTCGGGCTCCGTCGAGCGTCTTTCAGGCGCTTGTGCCATGCCGCCGGCCGGATTGCCGGTATGCACTCGGGGCCGCACTTTATGTCGCGGCCAGCGCTCACTCAACGAAGCAGAACGCCACTCCAGCATTCCATTTGCCCGTGGTTTCCCGAGGCTTAGGAACACTGCCTTCAGCGGGGGCAAGGACCGCACCAGCCGATCGGCATGCATGCTGTCTGAATGCCCGCGCCCCAACAGAGGACCTTGATTCAGCTGTGTGCGAGCAACTTGGGCACGCTTTGTGGCTCAAACGAGGCACCCCTTTCATCAGTGCGTGTCTTTGCCGTCACAGTTAACAACATCATGTTCGGCAATGGCATTCTGACGAGGGGCTTGGTGGTCGGGGAATGAACCTCGTCGCGACATATTGCGACTGACCATGGCGGCGCCGTCAGGCGAACTTGCGGTGTTGCAGCGGCGCCCGGAGGAATTATGCGTGGTCGTGCTAGTGTGCCGGCTGAGAAGTCCGCTGGATGTCGGCCATCCCGGTCAGAATCACTATAGGGCATTGATATTACTAGCGTCGTTCAAGTCGCGAAGTCGGTTTCAAGCTCGCTTATGAATGAGACGATTTTGGCGCGACAGACCACAAGCACGCATTGAAGCCAGGGGCGGCCCTTGAAATGGATTTTGAGGAATAGAACATGACACCTGCGGATTCAGCCACCACGGCACCTCACCATTCCATGCACGCAGCCACTCCCGCGTCGCCGGCTCACGAGGCGATCAGCCTCACCTGGCTGAAGCCCATCGGCATCTTCGGCCTGTCGATCTATAATTTCGTGCTGCGCATCCTGACACTCGGCATCCATCACTTCTGGGGCAAGACCGAGGTGCGCCGCCGGGTGTGGTCGTCAGTCCGCATCAATGGCGAGCCGCTCGAATACACCGGGACCGGGCGTGAGTTGTTCCTCGGCTTCCTGATCGTCTTCGGTGCCATCTTGATGCCAACCGTGCTGGTATCGTTCGGCGCAGCCCTCTTGTTCGGCCCCGAAACAACCGCCTTCAAGATCTTCCAGGTGCTGCTCTATGTCGGCTTTGTCTTTTTGACAGGCATCGCCATCTTCCGAGCCCAGCGCTATCGCCTCAATCGCACCCGCTGGCGCGGCATACGCGCCGGCCTCGATGGCAGCTCGCTCGCCTACGGGTGGACCTATTTCTGGACGCTGCTGTTGCTACCGCTGACTGTCGGCTGGATCGCGCCGTGGCGCTCGACCAAGCTGCAGCGCATCGTCACAGAGAACATGCGCTTCGGCAGCCAGCCGTTCCACTTCAGCGGCAGTTCCGGCCCTCTCTACAAATCGTTCGCCCTGTTCTGGGTTCTGGTAGTGCTTCTGGCCGTCGCCACGGGCGTCGTCATCGGCGGCAGTGTGACGAGCCTTGTCGCGGTCTCCGTCGATGGCGAGATGCCTCAGCAATTGCCGCCTGGCGAGGTGATGGCTGTGCTCGGCATCATCTATGGCGCGCTGTTCATCGCCAGTCTCATCTACATGGTGCTGTCGGCATGGTACCGAGCATCGATGATGAGGCATTTCGCGCGCTACACGCATCTTGCCCAGTTGAATTTCAAGAGCACGGTCTCGGCCCGCGGGCTGCTTGGGATCGCGATCACCAACTATCTCCTGCTGATCGGCGGCGCACTGGTGGCGACCTTTGTGCTGACGGGCATTGGCTTCATCCTCATTGCCGGGCTCGGCATGCTGGGGTTTGACCCGATTGGCCTTGGCAATCAAATCGACCCGCGCCGGATCGCAGCAGCCGCCACGGGCGCGCTGACCGTCGTCTTCATCTTGTCGCTCGGCATGCTGTTGCCGGTGACGCAGGCGCGCACCACCGGCTATCTGGTGCGCAACCTCGCCTTCGAGGGTACAATCGATACAGCATCGATTGCTGTCGGTGCAGACCAACACATCAAACGCGGCGAGGGGCTGGCGCAGGCCTTCGACATCGATGCCATATGATCAAAGCTCCGGCCCCACCTACGAGGGCCGCTTCAGCGACGGCAAAACAGCAGCGGCACGCGATGTGCGGGTGTCCTTCACACCGCGCGGCCTCGACCTGCAAGTCGAAGGCGCCAGCGAGGCGCTGGTGTGGCCCTACGGCGCGCTGGAAACCGCCGAGCCGCTGAGCTCACACGCCATCGATGCGCTCGTCAGCTATCGCCATCAGCCAGGCGCCAGCCTGTTTGTTCCTAATGGGTCCTTCGCCCGCAAGCTGGCGGAGGCCGCTCCGCAACTGACGACGCGCGCGGTGCGCCGTCGCGCCGCTGTGCCGTGGCTATGGGCGGCGGCCGGTGTGGTTGCGCTTGTTGCAGTCATCTCGGCCGCACAACTTTCGCCAGCACGCACCATCGCCGGAATGATGCCGCAGAGCGTGCGCGATTCACTTGGCAAGCAGACCGTCAGTGCCATGACGCGCGACCGCAAGGTGTGTCAGGTGCCGGCCGGCAGCAAGGCGGTCGCGACGCTGTCCAAGCGGCTGTCCCAAAGCGTTTCGGGCGATACGAAGTTCGACATCGTCGTTGTCGATTGGGGCCTCGTCAACGCCTTCGCCACGCCCGGCAACAAGATCGTGCTGACGCGCGGATTGATCGAGCAAGCAGGAACCCCCGACGAGGTGGCGGGCGTACTCGCCCACGAGATGGGCCATGCCATCGCAATGCACCCTGAAACGGGCATTGTGCGCGGGTTGGGGCTGGCCGCGGCTGTCGAGTTGATGCTGGGCGGGGGCGGCGGCACGGTCGGCAATATCGGGCTGCTGCTGGCGCAACTGAGCTATACGCGCCAGGCCGAAGCCGAGGCCGACGAAACCGCTCTGCGATTACTGCAGGATGCGGGGATTGGCGCGGAGGGGTTCGGCAATTTCTTCCGCCGCATGGGAGAAGAGGACGGGACCGCCGAGAAACATTCTTCATCGGGCGGTGTTCTCGACATGCTGCGCACGCATCCCCCGACAGGCGATCGTATCCGTCGCGTCGATGCAGCCAACAAGTATCCGACAACGCCCGCGCTATCGCCTGCCGAATGGAAAGCCTTGAAAGCGATCTGCGCCAGCAGTCCGGGGTGAGCACTTTGCAACGCCAGCCGCCACGTTTGCGCCATGGAGCCCTTCGACTTGCAGAGACAGACATTCCGCAGATGTCTTGCAATTGACCCCCGTTAGCCCCAATTGCGCGAAAGTATCGCATTAGAACTTGCGATAGCGGGGCATTGCGGAATGCCCGGATCAAACGGCAGCAGAGACGGGCACAGCTTCCGTTGCCCAGCTCTGAGCGCCGCACAAGAGGGAACCGGCGAAGGCATGCGGGGCAAGCTCATCATCTATTTCCTCTGCCTGTTTGCGCTTTGCGGCTACGTCGCCTCGCCGCTCGTCACGGCCTGGTCGATCCGCGAGGCGATCCGCACCAGCGACGCCGCCTACCTCGACGTCAAAGTCGATTGGCCGCGCGTCAAAGCCTCTCTGAAGGCCTCGATGGCCGACTATGCTCTGGGGCCGATGCCTGATGCCGCAACCACCAGCATGGCCGGCGCCATCCCCAAGCCAGGACTGTGGCAACGCTTCAAGAACAAATTCGGCCGCCCGGTGGTCGCCTCGATGGTCGACACGATGGTGACGCCACACGGCTTGGCGCGGCTGTTCTCCTACGGCAAGTCCTACAACGAAAAGGTTCGTGGACTTGCCGACGAGGCCAAGTCGCTGTCCCTCACCGAGCGCGTCAAACGCAGCTGGGAGCGCGTCACCCGCGCGGAATTCCTGACGCCGACGCGGTTCGCAATGGAAATGCGCGACAAAGCCGATCCACTGAAGAGCTATTTGGGCCTTCTCGAGTTGCAGGGCTTCCAATGGCGCCTCGTGCATCTCGAGGTGAAGGGATCGGACACCGTTCCAGGCGCGAGCACGCCGCAGGCCAAGCCTGCCGCAATTTCACGCGCGTGGTCGGCCATGAAACAGGCAGCGCTGCCCTGATCCGCAGTCGATGTTGCCGCGGATCATACCAGAGCCTGATCGTCTGAGATGGAACCGTTTCCGGTGCCATCGAGTGCGTGAATCAGACTCTCAAGCAAGGACTTAGAGCAGGCCACTGTGGCACGAAGCGATTCCATGTAAGTTGAACCTGCTCTGGGCCTCATTCATCTCTTTCGTTTTCCCGCCTCCGCGACGTGCTCGGGCAGTCCGCTGCGACCGGTGGCCGCGAATTCAGCAAGCTGCGCTTCGCTCATCGAGCGATACATCTGCAGTGCTGCCCCCTTCAACTTGGCAACTGACAACTCGCCTCGTTTGGCGGCAAGCGCCATGCCGGCGGCGCGCTGTTGTGACTGTGAGCGGGATGGCATGTGCAGCAACCTTGACTCTATGATTGCGCCGGGTCGGACTATCTTAAGCGACTTAACCTTCCAGCCGCTTCAACGCCGCATCCAAGCGCTGCACGATGCCTTCCAGCTCCGCCTTGCGCTCTTGCGCCTCCTCGATCGCCTCGGGCTTGGCGCGCTCCATGAAACTCGGATTGTTGAGCTTGGCGTCCATCTTGCCGATATCGACCTTCGCCTTCTCGACCTCTCGCAGTAATCGCTTCTTTTCCGCGTCCATATCGATGATGCCGGTGAGAGGCAGCGCCGCCGTCGTCTCACCGGCCACCACCATGGCAACACCCTTGGGCGCGCTCTTTGCGTGCGTGATGACATCGATGCGGGCGAGCCGTTTCACCGTTTCGCCATGACGCGCAACGCGCTCGTGCACGCTTCTGTCACCGCCGATGATCACGAGCGGCACTTTCGCGCCGGCCGGCACGTTCATTTCGACGCGAACCGAACGTATCTCGGAGACGAGCTTGACGAGCCAGCCGATTTCCGCGCTCACCTCTTCCGAGATAAGGCCCCGGTGGCTCGGCCACTGGCTCAACGTCAGCAAGTTCTGACGGCGCTCGCCGTATTCCACCATGTGCGCCCATAGCTCTTCGGTGATGAACGGCATGAACGGATGCAGCAGCTTCAGGATCTGGTCGAGCACCCAGGCGGTGGTCGCGCGCGTTTCCGCCATCGCCTTCTGGTCGTCGCCCGACAACACCGGCTTGATCAGCTCCAGATACCAATCGCAGAACACGCCCCACACGAACTCATAGACACTGCTTGCCGCATCATTGAAGCGATAGGCCTCGAGCGCTGCGGTCACCTCACTTGCCGTGCGCTGCACCTCGCCTGCGATCCAGCGGTTGACCGTCTCCTTCACCTGTGCCGGATCGAAGTCGCGCTGGCGCACACACTCGTTCATCTCGGCAAAGCGCGCAGCGTTCCACAGCTTGGTTGCGAAGTTGCGGTAGCCCTCGACCCGCGACGTCGCCAGCTTGATGTCGCGACCCTGGGCGGCCATGGCGGCGAGCGTGAAGCGCAGCGCATCGGCGCCATACTGGTCGATCAACACCAGCGGATCGATGACGTTGCCCTTCGACTTCGACATCTTCTGCCCCTTCTCGTCGCGCACGAGGGCATGGATGTAGACGTCGCGGAATGGCACCTCCTTCATGAAGTACAGGCCCATCATCATCATGCGGGCGACCCAGAAGAAGATGATGTCGAAACCAGTGACGAGCACGCTGGTCGGATAGTAGCGCTTCACTTCCGGTGTGGCGTCGG
>CAZLHQ010000178.1:5600-6022 GCA_964559355.1 uncultured Hyphomicrobiaceae bacterium | reverse complement strand
CGCGACCCGGCGCTCTATTTCGTGCAGCGCCTGCGCGACGAGGCGCACCGCTTCGCCATCGGCACGCATCGCGCCAAACGCGCGAAGTCGATCGGCGTCAACCCGCTCGACGAAATCACGGGCATAGGGCCGACGCGCAAGCGCGCACTGCTCGCGCACTTCGGATCGGCCAAGGCCGTCTCCCGCGCCGGCATCGAGGACTTGAAGGCCGTCGCCGGCATCTCGGCTGAGATGGCCCAGAAGATCTACGATTTCTTCAACGAGCCACGTGGCTGAAGCCGCTCGAGCAGGTTCAACTTACATGGAATCGCCTCGTGCCATGGTGGCCTGCTCCAAGTCCTTGTTTGAGAGTCTGATTCACGCCCTCCATGGAAACGCATGGGTTTCCATCTCAGACGATCAGGCTCTCTTGTTTCAGAGTC
>CAZLHQ010000178.1:0-5500 GCA_964559355.1 uncultured Hyphomicrobiaceae bacterium | reverse complement strand
TGATTCACGCCCTCGATGGAAACCCATGCGTTTCCATCTCAGACGATCAGGCTCTCTTGTTTCAGAGTCTGATTCACGCCCTCGATGGAAACCCATGCGTTTCCATCTCAGACGATCAGGCTCTGCCAAGCCTCGCTCGGGGCGCCGCTGCTCTGCCACTGCCTCCCGTGTCACGAGAGGAACTGCACGCTTCGCCCAGAGCGGGTCTAGTGAGGGCAATCGACTGCCCCAGCCGGAGGAGCCCGCCATGTTCCCGCGTCGCCTTGCAGCCCCTATCGCCGCCGCCATTGCGCTTGTGCAGCTTGCGGCGTCCACCGCCATCGCTGCGCCGGAAACGCCCCAAACCACAGCCGATCCCGCGAGCCGCCAGCTAGTCGCCTTCTTCAAAAGCATCTGTTTCGACACCGTGCCCGACGTCAGCGCAGTCGAAATCGCGGCCCTCACCAATGGCTGGCAAGAGCTAACGGGTGATGCGCTAAAGCGCTTTGCACCCGCCAAGGGAAAGCCGAAGCAGTTGCGCGCCTGGCGCGTCGAGGAGGCCGGCAAGACCTATCACGTCTCTTACGGCATCACCCCGGCGGGCAAGAACATCACCGACAAGCTGGAGGGCTTCGCCGGTGCGGATGCCTATTCGTGCAGCGTGCTGCCACAGGATGCCGATCACGAGGTCGTGACGGGATTGGTCGCCGCGCTGGTCGGGCGCAAGCACCAGGGCGAGTTTGAACAGGCCCGCCAGAAGGTGCGCATGTGGACCGGGCTGACCCCGCAGGTCGCCGTATTCCTCTATCACTTCCGGCCGGCCACCGGTAACAACGGGGGAATGTTGAATGTCACGGCAATTCCCAAGCCGCAGTGAGAGCCACCCACAGGCCATCCACCACCTGTTACCTGCCCCAGTGCGGACGCTTTGACGAAACCGTAAGGCGGTGTAAGTAACCGGCATGAGCGTCGTGCCTGCCCGAACCGAGCCGCTGAGCCTGCCCAACGTCCTGACCTATGGGCGTATTGCGGCGGTGCCGGCGCTCGTCGCCTGTCTCTACTTCCTGCAGGGTGACGTGGCACGATGGTCGGCCTTCGCCCTATTCGTCGTCGCCGGCATCACGGATTGGCTCGACGGCTATCTCGCGCGCGCCTGGGAGCAGCAATCGACGCTTGGCGCGATGCTCGATCCGATAGCGGACAAACTGCTCGTCGGCGCAGCGCTGATGATGCTGGTCTACGATGGCACCATTGGCAAAATCTCGATCTGGGCGGCCATCATCATCCTTTGCCGCGAGATCCTGGTGTCGGGCTTGCGCGAATTCCTGGCCGAGCTCAACGTCAAGGTCCGCGTGTCGATGCTGGCCAAATGGAAGACGGCTGTCCAGATGATCGCGCTGGCGGTGCTGCTGGCGGGTCCTGCCGCCGAAAAATCTCTACCTGGCGCGGAGGCAACCGGCATAACCCTGTTATGGCTTGCCGCCCTGCTGACGCTGTGGACCGGGTATGATTATTTGAAAGCTGGCGTGAAGCACGCCATGTCACGTTAAGCGGTCACATGAGCGGTTCGCCCAGCGCGCGCGGGCTATGCTCCAGGAGTTGCAGGCAATGACCGAAAGTGGCGCAAGAATTCGCATTCTCTATTTCGCCTGGGTGCGCGAGAAGATGGGCCGCGCCGAGGAAACCGTACAGGTGCCAGCCGGGGTTGCGACCATCGGTGAACTGGTCGGCTGGCTCAGAACGCTCGGTCCTGAATATGAAGCGGCCTTTGTCGCCCCCGAGGTCGTGCGTGCGGCCATCGACCAGACCCATGTGAAGCCCGCCGCGCCGATTGCGGGCGCCCGCGAAATTGCCTTCTTTCCTCCGGTGACTGGGGGTTGAAGCGATGAGCGTGCGGGTCGAGGAAGCCGATTTCGACATCACCGCAGAAGTGCGCCGTCTGACGCATGGGCGAACCGACATCGGCGCCATCGTCACCTTCACCGGCACCGTGCGCGATGGCGCCGATGCGGCTGGCCCGAATACGTCGCCCATTACGGAAATGACGCTCGAGCACTACCCGGGCATGACGCAGGCCGAGCTGGAGCGAATCGAGACGCAAGCCCGCGGCCGCTGGCCGCTGCAGGCGAGCCTGATCGTGCATCGCTACGGAAGGTTGCATCCTGGCGATAACATCGTGCTGGTGGTCACGGCCTCGCGACACCGTCAGGACGCGTTCGAGGCCGCCTCTTTTCTGATGGATTTCCTGAAGACCAAGGCGCCGTTCTGGAAAAAGGAAACCCGCGCCGATGGCACAGGCGGCTGGGTCGACGCGCGCGAAGCCGACGAGACGGCCACCGGCCGCTGGGAAACGCCGATCGCCCCCGCCACCAAGGCCGCCGAATAGGCCGCACGCACCCTCCCTTGGTCATTTCAACGACCAGGCACCCCGCGGACTTTCGCGCAATTAGTAAAAGGTTAACCCTTCCCGCGCGATAACCTTAACAGCGCCCGACGATGACCCGGAAAAGGCCATCTTCGTGGGGCAACCTTCCCGTGATCTGCGAAAGCAGCTTGTATTGCGTTAGACGGGGGTCGAACGTGAACATTTTCAGGGTCAAGCCGCGCCGGCTCGGCGTGTGCGCGCCTGCTATTTTGCCAATCGTCCTGTTGGCCGCTTCTTTGCCCGGCAGCCTTGCCGATGCGCAAACGCTTGCCGCCGCCATGCCTGCGGCCGCCAGCCTTACGACCGATCGTCGCGCAGCCGCCGCACCTGCAACCGACATTGCCACCGCCGATGACGCCTCAGAGAGTTTCGAGGTTGCCGATCTCGGACGCAAACCCGCAGTCGCCGGCGTCGGCGTCGGCAGTGACGGCAATCTCGAAGCCACCGCCAAACGCACGCGCTTCGTCATCGGCCTCGACAAGCGGGTGAAATATTCCGTTTTTGCGCTTTCCAACCCCAATCGCGTCATCGTCGAGCTGCCCGAGGCTGCAATCGACCTGCCGCGCCAGGTCGGCGACCGGCCGGTCGGACTCATCGCTTCGTTCCGCGGCGGGCTTTCGGCCCCAGGCCGCCAGCGTGTCGTCATCGACGTCACCGCCCCAGTCGTGATCGAAGGTCAGCGTCTCGAGAAGGCCGCAGGCGGCAAGGGCTATCAGCTGGCGCTCGACATCATTCCCGCGCAGGCCGCTTTGAACCGCAATTCGTCGGCATCGCTGGGTGGGACGCCCTATAAGCTCGGCCTGCAGCCGCCCACACCCCGCCCGGCGGAAGCCCCGGCAAAGCGCGCCGCACGCGCCTTCAAGCCGATCATCGTCATCGATCCTGGCCACGGCGGTCACGATACCGGCGCGCAGAAGTTCGGCACCGTCGAGAAGGATGTGGTGCTGGCGTTCTCCAAGGTGCTGAAGGAACTGCTCGAATCAACCGGCCGCTACAAGATCATGATGACGCGCGATAGCGATGTGTTCGTCGAGCTCGACGCGCGCCGCGCCTTCGCCGAACGCCACAACGCCAGCTTGTTCATTGCTGTACATGCCGACTACGCTTCGACGGCAGCGCGTGGCGCTACCATCTACACGCTGCGAAATGGCGTTGCCGACCGTCTCAAGGGGTCGGCCAAGGACGACGCCGCCGAGCATGTCTTGAGCAAGGACGAAGTTTCGAGCGTCAAGGGGGCGAGCGGCGATGTCGATGCCGTCAAAGGCATTCTCGCCGATCTGGCGCGCCGCGATGTCGACGCCACCAAGGAACGCACCAGCATCTTTGCACGCAGCGTCGTCAACTACATGAGCGCCACAACCAACATGCGCGACGATCCCGACCAGCAGGCCGCATTCCGCGTCTTGAAGACGGCGCAGTTCCCCTCGGTGCTGATCGAGCTTGCGTACGTGTCCAATCGGCAGGACGCCGCACTCTTGAAATCGAACGAATGGCGCCAGAAGGTTGCCAGCTCGATCACCACGGCGGTCGAGAACTACTTCAGCCACCAGCTGGCGCGGTTGCCATTGTGAAGCTGATCGCACCGCGCGCCTGCTGACGACCCGTCCTGCCGACATCGACGGCGAACATCCCAGCAGCCAGAAATGTAGAAGGCCGGTCTCACGACCGGCCTTTGTGACTTGTAGCCGGCAGCACCCTTCGCACCGAGGCGCCGGCAGAGCCCAGCTATCCCCTACTTGGGGGATGCGAAGGTTTCAGGCGCCAGAGCAGGATGAACCAATCGGGATCGAGTTTCAGGACCTCGAACAAACGCGCACAAACGCTCATGAGCACAGGGACCAAACGTGGATGAAGGCGCATTGGCATGGGCCGCTCCATCTTCGTGAGCTGGCCGGATACCCAGAGGCCCTGAAGCCTGGTTTCCTTCGGGATAATTGCCACGCGCCGACCGCAACGGACCAGGCGAGCCCGTTGTGGCGAATGCGCTTATCGAGAAGGTGGGTAGGCGGCGGTCCAGGACGAGTTGTAAGGCATTGCGGTGCGATCGTCGGCAGACGGTCCCTCGGGCGGCCCCATCCCTGTCCGCCCCGCGTCTGCCGCTCATTGGGTGCCGGCTGAAACCGGCGCCATTTGATTTCGTCAAGGGCGTGAACCTCACATGGCCCTGACTCACGCACCCGGCACGGATCCTCACCGAGCCCGAGCTCCCGAGGACGCCTCTCCGGTGGACGACATCACGCCCACGAAAGGGATGCTAAGTGATTCGTGCGACACAACGCCAACACACCTGACCTATTTCTGGTGTTGCATGTGCGGCTTTGGCAGGAGCGCAGTGCGAGGCCCGAGCGGCTGTATCGGACGATGGTCTGGCAGCGCTCGCCGATACCACGCATGCAAAAGGCCGGCACGACGGCCGGCCTTCGCAACACGTCATCACACACGATGCCAAATTCGGCCTCAGTGGGCCGCCGCAGGCCGCTCGCCTTCACGGGCCGAGCTGGTCACTGCCTTTTGTACCTTCTCGAACGCACGCACCTCGATCTGGCGGATACGCTCGCGACTGACACCGAACTCGGCGGACAGGTCTTCCAGCGTCGCCGGCTCCTCTGCTAGCCTGCGCGCCTCGAAAATACGCCGCTCACGCTCATTCAATGTCGACAGCGCCGAATTGAGATAGTTGCGCCGCTGGCTCAATTCCTCGGCCTCGGCCAGCGCCTCTTCCTGATCGGGCGTGTCGTCCACCAGCCAATCCTGCCACTCGCCCGAATCACTTTCAGCCCGGATCGGCGCGTTCAGTGAAGCGTCGCCACCCAAGCGACGGTTCATCGACACGACATCATCCTCGCTGACACCGAGCTTGGTCGCGATCTTCTTGACCTGATCGGGCTTGAGGTCCCCCTCTTCGAGGGCCTGCAACTGTCCCTTCACGCGGCGCAAGTTGAAGAACAGCTTCTTCTGCGCAGCCGTAGTGCCCATTTTGACGAGGCTCCACGAGCGCAGGATGTACTCCTGGATCGACGCGCGAATCCACCACATGGCATAGGTCGCCAGACGGAAGCCCTTGTCGGGATCGAACCGCTTCACCGCTTGCATCAG
>CAZLHQ010000177.1:0-6091 GCA_964559355.1 uncultured Hyphomicrobiaceae bacterium | reverse complement strand
AGCAGGTTGGAGCCAAGACCGATGACGAACACCGGCAAATCGGCGGGAATGGTCTTCAGGAAATAGGCGAGGTCTGCCTCGTCGGCCGGTGTGTAGAGGACCTCGGCCGGGCCACCAACACGAAACCAGGTGATGTCGGCGAGCCTCGTCGCGGCATTGAGCCGCCCGCGCAGATCCGCCAAGCCGGCGTTCAACTCCGCGGCCAGGCCACTCGCCGACAGATCACGCGCTGCCACACTCATTCTCCTGCCATGCGCGAATGATCATCGGCCAGCCATTCGGGGAGCGCGTGGGCCCATTCGGTGGAATTGCCCGCCCCCAGGCATACCACCATGTCGTTGGCACGGCCGAACTTGCGCAAGATGCCGATCAGCTCGGTCGGGCTGTCGATGACGAGCACGCTGGGATGCCCGGTCGCCTTGATGCCCTCGGCGAGAGCATGGTTGTCGATGCCCGAGATCGGCGCTTCGCCGGCCGTGTAGAGCGGGCCGACGATGACGCCATCGGCATCGCCGAAGCAGCGCGTGAATTCTTTGAACAGGTCGCGCACGCGCGTGTAGCGATGCGGCTCGACCACGGCGATGACGCGGCCCTTGGCGCCAGCGCGCGCAGCCTGCAGCACGGCCGCGATTTCCGCCGGATGGTGGCCGTAGTCGTCGAAGAACGAGATACCGTTCCAGGTGCCGGTCGGCTGAAAGCGGCGCTTGACGCCCGAGAAGGTGGCCAGCCCCTTGCGGATCGTTGCCTCGTCGAGACCGGCCGTAAAGCCGACGGCAATGGCGGCCAGCGCGTTCAATGCATTGTGATGGCCGGGCAGCGGCAGCTCGATCCCAGCCAGCAGCTCTTCCTTGCCGTTGACGCGCGCCGACAATTTGACATCGAACGTCGTCACATGCCCCGCCTGCGTGATGTTGCCGAGCACAAGATCGGCGTCCTTGGTTCCATAGGTCAGCAGTCGACGGCTGTCGCGACGCAGATCGAGACGTTCGATCATGGCTGCCACCACCGGGTGATCGGTGCAGGCGACGACCAGACCATAAAACGGGATGTTGCGGATGAACGCCTCGTACTCGCGATGCATCGCCTCGACCGAGCCGAAATAATCGAGGTGTTCGGGATCGATGTTGGTCACGATGCCGATCTCGGTCGGCAGCCGGGTGAAGGTGCCGTCGCTCTCATCCGCCTCCACGATCATCCACGGCCCTTTGCCCAGGCGCGCGTTCGTGCCCCAGGCGTTGATAATGCCGCCTGTGATGACGGTCGGATCGAGGTTGGCCGTTTCGAACATCTGCGAGACGAGCGAGGACGTCGTGGTCTTGCCATGGGTGCCGGTGATCGAGATGGTCTGGTGCATGCGCATCAGCTCGGTCAGCATTTCGGCGCGGCGAATGATCGGCAGTCCGCGCTGGCGGGCCGCTTCCAGCTCCGGGTTGCCGCGCTTCACCGCCGTCGAGATGACGACATGGCGCGCGCCGACGAGGTTCACCGCATCATGGCCGACGAATACGCGCACACCCTTGGCGCGCAGACGGCGCACGTTGGCGCTGTCCTTTTGATCGGAGCCCTGAACGGAATAGCCCTTGGCCAGCAGAATCTCGGCGATGGCGCTCATGCCGATGCCACCGATGCCGATGATGTGGAACGTCCCGAGCTCACCGGGCATTTGCATGGTGTTCGTTTCCCTCGTTGGCGGGAACATGCCCCGCTTTGCCCTCAGCGCAGTTCGATGTGCCCGCTGGCAAGCTCCTCGACCAAATCAGCAAGCCGCGCCACGGCGTCCGGCCGCCCCTGTTTCTTGGCCGCAATTGCAGCCGAGTTGAGACGATCCGGTGCGGCCATCAACACCCCGATCTCGGTCGCGAATCGCTCCGCGTCGAGATCTTTCTGCTCGATACACCAGCCCCCACCCGAATCGGCAAGCCTCTTGGCATTATAGAGTTGATCGTTATCGAGCGAATGAGGCAAAGGCACAAGGATCGAAGGCCGCCCGAGTACCGTTAATTCGGCCACCGAGGAAGCCCCTGCTCGGGCCACCACCAGATGCGATGCCGCCATCCGCTCGGGCAAATCCCGGAAAAACGGGGCGACTGTGGCTGCAATGCCTGCCTGCCGATAGGCTGCCTCGACGCGCGCCACATCCTCCTCGCGCGCCTGCTGGACCACGACCAGCCGGGCCCGGTCCGCGGACGGCAACCGGGCCAGAGCGGGCGGCACAGTGTCGGAAAAGTACCGCGCACCTTGGCTGCCGCCGAACACGACGAGATGGAACGGGCCTCCTGAGACGGGCGCTGCGTAGGCGCGTTCGGCCAAGGCCACCACCTGCGCGCGCACCGGATTACCGGTGAACCGCACCTTTGCAGCAATCGCGGAATCGATGTTGCGCACGTTCTCAAACGAAGTCGCAATCGCCGTTACGCGCTTGGCCAGCATGCGGTTGGCGCGGCCCAGAATCGCATTTTGCTCGTGCACCGCAGTGGGAATCGCGCGCCAGCCGGCGGCAATCAGCGGCGGAAACGTCGGATAACCGCCAAAGCCTATGACGGCAGCAGGCCGCACCTTGCCCAGCATGCGATAGGCGCGCACGGTGCCGCGGCCGAGCTTGCTGGCGGTGCGGGCGATGGCGACGGGCGAACGGCTAGCCAGAGTCGCAGCCGGGATTTGATAAACCGCGCGCGCGGGAAACCCTGTGCCGTAGCGATCACCGCGCTCGTCGGTGACGAGGTCGACAGGATAGCCGCGCTGCTGCAATTGCTCTGCCAGCGCGAACGCGGGAAACAGGTGGCCACCGGTGCCGCCGGCCGCCAGCATGATTGAAACAGTCTTCTCGCCCACGATCTGCCCCTGCCTGCCCGACCTATTGAGCCGCGCCCATTTCCCCACCGAAATCGACGTTCGGCACAAATCGCGGCTTTTTAAGGCGCGCAATGTCGGCCCGGCGCCGCGTCAACGCAAGGATCATTCCCAGTGTGACCGAGATCGCGATCGTCGATGAGCCGCCTGCCGAAATAAACGGCAAAGTCATGCCTTTGGCGGGAACCAGCCCGACGTTGACGGCCATGTTGATCAACGCCTGCAACCCGAACAGCAATGCCAGCGCCTGGACGGCCAACCGGGTGTGGGCATCGGGCTCGCGCGCGGCTGCAACAAGGGCGCGCAGCACGACAAATGCGAACAGAGCGACCAGAACCAGACATGCGATGACGCCATACTCTTCGGCAACGACTGCGAAGATGAAGTCGGTATGTGCGTCGGGCAGAACCGTCTTTATGGTGCCTTCGCCTGGGCCCCGACCGAAGAACCCGCCCTCTCTGAAGGACTGCATGGCGCGATCGACCTGGGTGTTGTCGCCGATGTTGGGCTGCAGGAACCGATCGACGCGGCTGGCAACGTGGGGAAAAATATTGTAGGCGGCGGCAAGACCCAGCGCACCGACGAACGCCAGCGCGATCGCCGCCACCACGGGCTGCCCCGACAGGAAGAACAGCGCCCCCCACACCAGCGCGACGAGCAGCGTCTGGCCGACATCGGGCTGCGCCACAAGCAGACCTGCGAAGGCTGCGCCGACAACCGCCGCCATCGGCAGGGCTGGCATGTCGCGGCGGCGCTGCGCCTCGGCGAACAGCCATGCCATCAGCACCGCGAAGGCGGGTTTGGCAAACTCGGAGGGTTGCACGGAATGCCCCCCGATCCTCAGCCACCGACGCGCGCCGTTGATCTCGACCCCGGTCAGGTGCACCGCTATGAGGCCGGCAAAGGCTGCGGCGAACACGAGCAGCGCCAACCGCCGCACTCCCGATTGATCGAGCAGCGACACCGCCAGCATGACCACCACGGCGGCACCAGAAAACAACACATGGCGCTCGACGAAGTAGAAGGTGGAAAAGCCCTTCTTCAGTGCGACGGCCGGGCTTGCCGCCAGCGACAACACCAGTCCGGCGGCAACGAGAGCCAGGATGGCGGCCAGCAACGTGTGATCGACGGTGAACCACCATTGCGCGAGACGGCTCCTGTCGGCCCGGCTCACCCTCATATGGTGCGCCCTCGCATGCTGATGCCCGGCAGTGCTGCGACCAGGCGCACGAACGTATCGCCGCGCACCTCGAAATTCTTGAACTGGTCATAGGACGCGCAGGCCGGCGACAGCAGCACAACGGGCTCGGCGCCGGTCGCAGCGGCTGCATCGCGCGCGGCGACGGTAACCGCTATGTCGAGCGTTTTGCAGTGCTCGAAGGCGACCTTGCCGTTCAGCGTGCGCGCGAATTCCTCACTCGCCGCGCCGATCAGGTAGGCCCTGGCGATGCGCGGGAAGTAGGGTGCGAGTGTTGTTATGCCACCTTCCTTCGGCTTGCCGCCGAGAATCCAATAGATATCGGACGAGAACGCGGCGAGCGCCTTCTCGGTCGAGTCGGCATTGGTCGCCTTGCTGTCGTTGATGAAGAGCACGCGGCCGGCCCGACCCACTTCCTCCATGCGATGAGGAAGGCCGGGATACGACCGAAGGCCATCTTGCAGCGCGCCGGCCGACACGTCGACGAGCATCGCCACGGCACTCGCAACGCCCGCGTTCTGCGCATTGTGACGGCCCCGCAGCGTCGCGATATTGTCGATGCTGGCGATCACGCGTTGCGCGCCATCTCGATCGGAGATGATGCGGCCATTCTCAGCGAATAGGGCAAGCCCCGGCCTCCGATCGGTTGCGACCTGATAGAGCGGCGGCGCGCCCCTGCTCCCGATGCGATCGGCGATCGCCTGGCACCATGCGTCCTCGACGGCGATGATGGCGGCGTCGGCGCTGGCGACGATCCGCTCCTTGATCGCGGCGTAGTTCTTCATGGCGAGACCGAGATCGTCCGCCGGGCCGTGACGGTCGAGGTGGTCCGGCGTCAGGTTCAACAGCACGCCTATGGTCGGCTTCAGGCTTGGCGTCAGGTCGATCTGGAACGTAGAAATCTCGATGACGTGGATGCGGTCCATCGACGGCGGCGCGAGCGTCAATACCGCCTTGCCGATGTTGCCGCCCATCTCGACGTCACGGCCCGCCGTCTGCAGGATGTGCGCGACGAGCGCCGTCGTCGTCGACTTGCCGTTGGTGCCGGTGATGCAGATGACGGGCGCTTGCGGACAGTGCGCGGCACGCTCGCGGAAGAACACCTCGATGTCGCCGATCACTTCGACGCCGGCGGTGCGTGCGAGCTTCACCGTCCAGTGCGGCTCGGGATGCGTCAGCGGCACGCCGGGCGCGAGCAGCAGCGCCGCAAAACCGCTCCAATCGGCCGTCGCCAGATCCGCGACCGCAAACCCCTGCTCTTGGGCTGCCTGCCGGGCGGCAACGCCATCGTCCCAGCAGACCACGGACGCACCGCCATCGACGAGCGCGCGCGCGGTCGCCAAGCCCGAGCCGCCGAGGCCGAATACGGCGACGCGTTTTCCGTTGAATGTCGTGGCGCGAATCATCTGGCCAATCTAGCCGAGTTGGCCCCATCGCGCTGTTGCTTGGCTGCCAGCAGGCATATCTCCCGTGCCCCGCACCCTCTTTACCCATTCCAGGAATGGGGCGCGTGTAACGAACCGATCAGCGCAGCTTCAGCGTGGCGAGCCCGACCAGCGCCAGGATCACCGAGATGATCCAGAAGCGCACGACGACGGTCGATTCCTTCCAGCCCTTCTGCTCGAAATGATGATGCAGCGGCGCCATGCGGAACACCCGCTTGCCCGTGAGCTTGAACGAGGCGACCTGGATGATGACGGACAGCGCCTCGAGCACGAACAGCCCGCCGACGATCGCGAGCACGATCTCCTGCTTGGTGGCGATCGCGATCGCGCCCAGCGCGCCGCCGAGCGCGAGCGAGCCGGTGTCGCCCATGAAGATCATGGCCGGGGGTGCATTGAACCACAGGAAGCCGAGGCCCGCGCCGATCAGCGCGCCGCAGAAGACGGCGAGCTCGCCCGTGCCGGCGACGAAATGAATCTGCAGGTAGGCGGCAAAGCGCGCGTGGCCGATGATGTAGGCGATCAGGCCGAACGTGGCCGCGGCGATCATCACCGGCACGATGGCGAGGCCGTCGAGGCCGTCGGTGAGGTTCACCGCGTT
>CAZLHQ010000176.1:0-6126 GCA_964559355.1 uncultured Hyphomicrobiaceae bacterium | reverse complement strand
CGACGGCCAGATTCTCGAAGGCCATTCGATCTCGGCCGGCCTCGACTATCCGGGCGTCGGCCCCGAGCACTCGTGGCTGAAGGACACCGGCCGCGTTACCTATGTTTCCGTCACCGACAAGGAGGCGCTCGACGCCTTCCAGCTGTGCGCGAAGCAAGAGGGTATTATTCCGGCGCTCGAACCTTCGCATGCGCTCGCCCACGTCATGAAGTTGGCGCCGACGCTGCCCAAGGACGACCTGCTCGTCATGAACATGTGCGGACGCGGCGACAAGGACGTTTTCGCCGTGGCGGGCTATCTCGGCATCACGATCTGATTGTTCGGCTCACCTGGGGGAGGTTGTCATGAAGGCTTGGATTAGAACTGCGCGCGTTCTGCTGGCAACGCTGTTGGGCGCGGCGCTGCTGGCCGGCGCGGCCGGAGCCACCGGAACATTCACGCGTGAGCCCGGTGTCGACCGCTCCGGCAACGACATGGCCGTCTCCGAACTCGAGCCGAGCGCCACTGCCGATGATTGCGCGGCACGCTGCGCGGCGTTGAAGGGCTGCGTCGCTTTCACCTACGTCAAGAAGAGCACAACGGTGCCAAAACCGGTCTGCCGGTTGAAGAACGCAAAGCCCTTTGGACACGAAAGCGGCTGCTGCATCAGCGGCGCGCTTCAGAACTGACACCACGACCCGATGCCAGCCGCGTGCCGACACGCCCGCGCCCGCCGACTTGAGGACCGCATTTCGACATGACCACGACCGCCGCCACCACACGCATCGACCGCCGCTTCGCCGCGCTCAAGAAAGAAGGGCGCGCTGGCCTCGTCACCTTCGTCACCGCGGGCGATCCCGATCTGGAGACGTCCAAGCAGATTCTTGCCGGACTGCCCTCGGCTGGCGCCGACATCATCGAGCTCGGCATGCCGTTCTCCGACCCGATGGCCGATGGCCCTGCGATTCAGGCCTCGTCCCTGCGCGCGCTGCATGCCGGCCAGAAGATGGGCAAGACGCTCGCCATGGTGGCTGAGTTCCGCAAGCAGGATGCCGACACGCCGATCGTACTGATGGGCTACTACAACCCCATCTATGTCTACGGCAACGAGCGCTTCATCGCCGATGCCATCAAGGCGGGCGTCGACGGTCTCATCGTCGTCGACGTGCCGCCCGAGGCCGACGACGAATTGTGCCTGCCCGCGCTCAAGGCCGGCTTGAACTTCATCCGCCTTGCAACCCCCACGACGGACGCCAAGCGTCTGCCCAAGGTTCTGGCGAACACCTCGGGCTTTCTCTACTACGTCTCGATCACCGGCATCACGGGTGCCGCCGCCCCAGAGGTAAACACCGTTCACGATCAGGTTCAACGGATCAAGAAGTCGACCAATCTGCCGATCGCGGTCGGTTTCGGCGTCCGAACTCCCGAGCAGGCCAAAGCTTTGGCAGCGGGCGTGGAGGCCGTGGTGGTCGGCTCGGCCATCGTTACGACAATCGAGAAATCCCTGGGCGAAGGGGGCCGTGCCACTGGCAAGACGGTGGGTGGCGTCTTAGATCTTGTGAAAAGCCTTGCCGGGGCCTTGCGCGCCCGCTAATCGGGCTCAAAGAGTGGGGCATTGCCCGTTGCAGAAAGGTCGCCGACGGCTGCTTTGGTGACTCGTTGTATGAACTGGATCAATCATGAACTGGATCAATAACGTCGTCCGCCCGAAAATCCGCAGCTTCCTGACGACGAAGCGCGACGTGCCGGACAATCTTTGGGTCAAGTGCCCGGAGACCGGCCAGATGGTCTTCACCAAGGACCTTGAGGCCAACCAGTACGTCTACCCGGGCTCGGAATATCACGAGCGGATGACCGCGCCGCAGCGGCTGGCTCATGTCTTTGGCTCCACCCATTACGCCGTCATTCCCAACCCGACAGTGCCCGCCGATCCACTCAAGTTCCGCGACGCCAAGCGCTATACGGACCGGCTGAAGGAAGCCCGCAGCAAAACCGAGCTCGACGATGCCGTCGTCATCGGCGAAGGCGACCTCGACGGCACCAATGTGGTGGTGGCCGTGCAGGATTTCCGCTTCATGGCCGGTTCGCTCGGCATGGCTGCCGGCGAGGCGGTGATCGCGGGAATGGAGCATGCGGTCGGCAAGAAATCTCCCTTCATCCTGTTTGCCGCCTCGGGTGGCGCGCGCATGCAGGAAGGCATCATGTCGCTGATGCAGATGCCGAGAACGACGATTGCCGTGCACAAGTTGCGCGAAGCGCGTCTGCCCTACATCGTCGTGCTGACCGACCCGACCACCGGTGGCGTCACCGCCTCTTACGCCATGCTGGGCGATATCCAGATTGCCGAGCCCGGCGCGCTCATCTGTTTTGCCGGTCCGCGCGTCATCCAGCAGACCATCCGCGAGCAATTGCCCGACGGCTTCCAGCGCGCAGAATACCTGTTGGCCCACGGCATGATCGATATGGTCGTGCATCGCCATAAGTTGCGCGAGACGCTGGCCCGGCTGGTGCGCGTGTTGATGCGCCCGACCCGGCTCGATGCCGTGGTGGCGCAGCACAAATCGCAGCGCGAGACGAATGGCAAGGGCACATCTGGATCCATAGAAACGCTGGCAAAGGCAAGTGCCGCGACATCAAACCCGGGCAAGGCGGCGCAGCCCCCCGCGGTGATCGAGGCCGAGCCGTTGTCGGAGGCCGAACGCTTCGATCCCAAGCGCCTGGAGCGCCCCGCCGAGACGTCTGGCAGCTCTGCCGCAAAGAAGCCGGCGCCAAAATCCTGATATTATGTTGTCTGCGCCGCGGAGCCGGGGTAGCTCAAACCTCGCTCCCGAAAGAGCGCAATCGATAACGGGCACTTCGTAACGCACGATCAGGGCGACGGCGTAACGGGCGAGGAAAACGAGGCGGATATGCCCAAGAGCGACAAGCTCCTCGCCGATCTGAAGCTGCTTCATCCGAAGCTGATCGACCTGTCACTCGGCCGCGTCGAACGCCTGCTCGGCAAGCTCGGCAATCCGCATCTCAAGCTGCCGCCCGTGGTGCACATTGCCGGCACCAACGGCAAGGGCTCCGTCACGGCCTACTTGAAAGCAATCCTGGAGGCGGCGGGCCGCGCGGTACACGTCTACACCTCGCCGCATCTGGTTCGCTTCCACGAGCGCATCGTCATCGCTCGTCCCGGCGGCATTGCCGAACCGATCGGGGAGGACGCGCTCGTCGATGTGCTGACACGCACACAGGCCATCAACTCCGGCGACGACATCACCCAATTCGAGATCACTACAGCCGCTGCATTCCTCGCGTTCGCGGAAACCCCAGCCGACATTGTTCTGCTCGAGGTCGGGCTTGGCGGCCGTCTCGATGCCACCAACGTCATTCCCAATCCGCGGCTCGGCGTCATCACCCCGATCTCCCTCGACCATGCCGACAAGCTTGGCGACCGACTGGCGCTGATCGCGGCGGAAAAGGCCGGCATCCTGAAGCGTGGCATGAAGACGGTCGTCTCCCAGCAGGATGACGAGGCAATGGTGGTCATCGCCAACACCGCGCGCCGCGTCGGAGCGCCCCTCGTGGTGTGGGGCGAGCACTTCTATGCCTACGAGCAATCCGGCCGCCTCGTCGTGCAACGCGACGATCAGTTGCTCGATCTGCCGCTGCCGGCGCTGATTGGGCCCCACCAGATCGTCAACGCCGGCACCGCCGTGTCCGCGGCGCTGGAACTCGATGGTTTCGGCATCAACGAAGCAGCGATCGAGGCGGGGCTGCAGACCGTGCGCTGGCCCGCACGCATGCAGCGGCTCGTCAACGGGCCGTTGAGTGCGCTCATGAAGCCGGGCTCCGAGCTGTGGCTCGATGGCGGCCATAATCCGGCGGCAGGCGAGGTGCTGGCACAGACGATGGCCGATCTGGAGGAGCGCTCGCCGCGCCCGCTTCATCTCGTCGTCGGCATGCTGGGACTGAAAGATGCGGCCGGCTTCCTGTCGCATTTCCGCGGCCTCGCGCGTCACGTCGTCACCGTGCCGATCCCCGGCGCGCACGAGCAACCCTTCACGCCTGAAGCGCTGGCTCAGGCGGCACGCAGCGCCGGCCTTTCCGCCGAACCGGCAAGCGGTGTCGAAGCCGCGTTGCAGCGCCACGAGGCGCTCTATCCGGGCCCAAAACGCGTGCTGATTTGCGGCTCGCTCTACCTGGCCGGGCACGTTCTGGCGATTCAGGACGGAGTTGCGGCACAACCGAACTGAAAAGGCGCCGGTCAACCACCGCATTCTCCCTTGAGACCGGATCTGTTATCAGGAGCGCACCACTGCGCCCCTCAGCGAGCCTCCATCCGAGAACCAATGATGTCGAATGCAACGACGAATGCTCCCGCGGCCAGCACGGCGCGCCCTGAATGGGCGGCGGCCCAGCGCATCGTCGTCAAGATCGGCTCGGCGCTACTCGTCGACCGCGCCACCGGCATTTTGAAAGCGGATTGGCTCGCCTCACTGATGGACGATGTCGCCGCACTCGCGAAGTCGGGCAAGGAAATCGTGCTCGTCTCCTCGGGCGCCATTGCGCTCGGCCGACATACGCTGAAGCTGCCGAAAGGCGCGCTGGACCTGGAGCACAGCCAAGCTGCCGCCGCGGTCGGCCAGATCAGCCTCGCACACGCATATCAGGACTTTGCCAACCGGCACGGCCTCATCACCGCGCAGATCCTCGTCACGCTGGGCGATACCGAGGAGCGACGCCGCTATCTCAACGCCCGCAACACGATCGAGCGGCTGCTGGCGCTGAAAGCGATCCCGGTCGTCAACGAGAACGACACCGTGGCGACAACTGAAATCCGCTACGGCGACAATGATCGCCTGTCCGCCCGTGTCGCCTCGATGGTCTCAGCCGATTGCCTCGTGCTCCTGTCCGACATCGATGGGCTCTACACCGCGCCTCCGGGCTCGGGTGCCGCGGCGCGCCGCCTCGACATCGTCACCGAGATCACGCCCGAGATCGAGGCCATGGCGGGAGACGCCGGCACCGAACTTTCCAAAGGCGGCATGAAGACCAAGATCGAGGCCGGCAAGATCGCGCGCGGAGCCGGCTGCGACATGGTGATTGCATCCGGCAAGGTGATGAACCCGCTCAAGGCCATTGCCGACGGCTGCCCGGCGACATGGTTCCTAGCCCCGTCCGATCCCGTCACCGCCAAGCAGCGCTGGATCTCGGGCCAGCTCGAGCCCAAGGGCGTCGTCGTCATCGATGCCGGCGCGGAAAAGGCGATGCTGTCGGGCAAGAGCCTGCTGCCGGCCGGCGTCAAATCCGTTTCGGGGACGTTCGACCGTGGCGATGTCGTCATTATCCGCACCGAAACCGGGCATGAGATCGGCCGTGGCCTTATCGCCTATGCCAGCGCCGATGCCGAGCGCATCATCGGCAGAAAATCCGCAGCCATTGCCGATATACTCGGCTTCGAAGGCCGACCAGAGTTGATTCATCGCGACGACATGGCGCTGAACCGCACCATCACCGCCAAGTGAAACCTGCACACACCCTCACCAACCGGACGCGACGCGCATGACCGCCGCCAATCAAAAGACGCTCCTGCCCAACGACATCGACGCCATGATGCTGGAGATGGGACGCGCCGCACGGGCGGCCGCCGCCGAGCTGGCATTGGCGCCGCGCGAGGCGAAGGACGAGGCGTTGCGGGTTGCGGCTGCCGAGCTGCGCCGCGCGACGGCCGACATTCTGAAAGCAAACGCACAAGACATCGCCGCTGCCAAAGCAGGCGGCAGGCCCGCTTCCTACATCGATCGCCTGATGCTCGATCCTGGCCGCGTCGAGGCCATCGCCAAGGGCTTGGAAGCGATCGCCGCGCTCGACGACCCGGTCGGCACCGTGCTCGCCGAATGGGCGCGACCCAACGGGCTTCTCATCCAACGCGTGCGCGTGCCGCTCGGCGTCATCGGCATCATTTACGAGAGCCGCCCCAACGTGACGGCGGATGCTGGCGGACTTTCGCTGAAAGCTGGAAACGCTGCGATCCTGCGCGGCGGCTCGGACAGCCATGAGTCGTCGATGGCGATCCTCGATTGCCTCAAGCGCGGTCTACAGGCGGCGGGCTTGCCGCACGATGCGATTCAGCTGGTTCCCACCACCGACCGCGCCGCC
>CAZLHQ010000175.1:0-6131 GCA_964559355.1 uncultured Hyphomicrobiaceae bacterium | reverse complement strand
TCGAAATTTCCGCATCGCGCTCGGCCATCAGGCCCTCGCAGATGAGATCGTCCCAGGTGCCGTTGAAGTTACCGCGCCGGTAGAGCATCCCTTCGGTCTTGCCGATGACGCGGTTGCACTCCTTCTCGTAGGGCGCGCGCACCTCGGCGATCTTTGCCGCCATCTCCTTGTCCGGTTCGATGGCGTCGGCAAACACGGGGATCATGGTCGAATTGAAGTCGACCACCTGGCCACCCTTCACCTCCAGATCGATACGGCCCAGATACTTGCCGTGCGAGCCAGACGACAGCACCAGCGTCTTGCCGATCTTGAGCGCGGTCGGGAACGAATCGTGGGTGTGGCCGGAGAGGATGACGTCGATGCCTTTGACCACGGTTGCCAGCTTCTGGTCCACGTCGCAGCCGTTGTGCGAGAGCAGCACGACCACCTGCGCACCGTCGGCGCGCGCCTTGTCGACATGCTGCTGCACGCGCTCGGGGCGAATGCCGAACGACCACTTGGGGAACATCCAGCGCGGGTTGGAGATCGGCGTGTAGGGGAACGCCTGGCCGATGACGGCGACCTTGACGCCGCCCTTCTCGAAGATCTTTGTCGACTCGAAGACCGCCTCCTCGAACTCGTTGTCGACGACGTTGCCGCCGAGGAACGCAAAACCAAGGTTGTCTATCACCTCTTTGATGCGCGCATCGCCATAGGTGAACTCCCAGTGGCCGACCATCGCATCCGGCTTCAACAGCTTCATGCAATCGATCATGTCCTGGCCCTTGGTCTTCAAGGCGGTGTAGGACCCCTGCCAGGTGTCGCCGCCGTCGAGGAACAGCACCTTGTCGTCACCACGGTCGGCGCGGATCGATTTCACCAGCGTGGCAATGCGATCGAGGCCGCCGAGCCTGCCGTAGGCCTTGGCCAGATTGATGTAGTCGACCATGGTGTGCGCATAGGCATAAGCGCTGCCCGGCTCGATGCCGAAGTGCTTCAGAAAATCCGCACCGACCAGATGCGGCGGAATGCCCTCGAATGCGCCGACACCGAAGTTTTCCGACGGTGGGCGGAAGTAGATCGGCTTCAACTGCGCGTGACAGTCGGTCAGGTGCAACAGCGTCACCTGCCCTTTCGCGTTGAACTTCAAAAGATCGGCCTGAGTGAGTTTTTGCTGTGCGGCGACGCGGGTCAATCCGCCGGCAAAGCCAGTGATGGCGGCGGTGGCGGCGGCAAGCTCGATGAAGTGGCGGCGGGTCAGCATGACGAACCTCTCGGCAGCGGGCTGTGTTGGGGGCGGCGTTTGCCTTGCATGCGTCTTGTGCGTGAGATCGTGCGTGCGATCGGTCGAATTCGCGGGGACCTGCGGCGGCGCAGGCAGGTCTGGCGCGAGGCCGGGCTGGAAGCTGCGGGACAACGAGCGCATGCCGTGCATGAGCGCCGGCCAGCACCGTCCCTTCGACCCTGCGCCCGGTTCCATGCAACGCAAGTCAACACGAAAACTCGCGCATCATCACGCTACGACCGCGCCAAGCGCAAAGGGGCCCCGGTTTGATCCAGGGCCCCTGCGCAAGAGCTATTTGTTGACGGGCGATTCAGGGTCCATCAGCAGCGAGACCAGATTCTTGATCTGGTCAATCGTCAGGATTCCATTGGTACCGAACCGCGGCATGTTCGTGCACGGGAAGGCAATGTGAGGGTTGTAGATCTTTTCGTAGGCGGCCTTCACAGCTTCCGGCGTGAAATCACGCAACTTGCCGTAGTTGTAGAGCGAGGGACCGATCGTTCCGTAGCTCACCTCTTTCTTGTCGAGCTGGTGGCAGGCATAACAATTGCCGCCAATCTCGCGATCAGGCGGATAATCGGAAAAGCGCATGCCATAGCCCGATTGCGCCTGCTTCTCGCCAAGCTTCCAGTCACCGGTCAGCTTGCCGTCCTCGGGGTACTTGACGCTCTGCTTGGCCGCGGCGGAAATCTCCGCAGCCAGGTCCTTGTCGGGATGGTTGCGCGTCGCAGTACACACCTTCATCGTGTTGTCCTGCTCGAGGCGCTGCTTCCATTCGTCGTTGGATTTGGGCCAGCCCGTCTTCAGCACCGCTTCAACCGCGGCCGGATCGACAGCAGCCTTTTCGGCTGCAAACGCCGGGCTCGAAGCAAACGCGAGCGCGCCGATCATCGAACAAATAATCATTCTCATGGTCGTTGCCTCTCGCGTTATCGCTTGATCGCAGGAGCGGTGATTTTGCCGCCCTTGGCCGTATTGACGAGGTAAGCCGTCAAGGCATTGCTGACATCGGAGCCGAACTCGAGCTTGTCGAGACGCATCTGCCAATAGCAGTCATAAAGGCGATGTTGCATTGTCATGACGTGGGTCGTGGAAATGCGGTAGGCTGGCCACTCGCCAACAACCTTGGCAGCCTCGGCGGGAACCGAAAGCGAGGGCAGCTCCTGCAAGCGGATACGCTGGCCGGCTTGCATGTGGCAGGTCGCGCAAGAAAAGTCGAAAGGCCCCTGGCGTCGGAAGAATATCGCCTCGCCGATGGCGACGGCCTCCTTCTCCTTGGCATGTGCGACCGGCGCGTTGAATGCCTTGTCTGCCGATTTGCTCGCGATCCACGTTGCAATCGCGCCGACATCCTTCACCGCGGCGCCGCCGCCTGGATGCGGCTTTTTCTTGAACTCCGCGGCGTTGAAGCCCTGCAGCTTCTCCATGCACCAAAGAACGCGCGTCTCGGTGTCCATGACCTTGTCGACATCGGCGAAGTAGCGCGGCAATTCGGCGAATGCCCCGTCGACGACCCCAGATCCCTTGCCAAGATCACACGCCTCCAGCGTGGCCTTGTTTTCCCCCTTCGGAGTTTTCCAGAGGGCTTCGCCGCGATCTGCATCGAGTAGTCCCGGGTTGGCGAAGGGATCTTCCTTCAACATCTTGCGGAACTGCTCGATACCCTTGAGCGTGGCCTCTTCGTCAGCCATTGCCCGATCGATGTTGACTGACACAGCACCCGCTGTCGTCAGTGCCAGGGCTAGCGCGCCCAGCAGACGTCGGATCTTCATGCGTTTCTCCCCTTTTGTCTCGCATGGACGTTTGTGTCCACACGAGCACCCGGCATCGTGCCGGTGTTACCGACCGATAGCGCTCGAAGTTCAATCAGCACATGGGAAGGCCGATGCGGCATCACACCAGCAAGGCAGTCTCCACCCACGGCCCAAAGGCCCCGATTTTTATCATTGGTGCAGACCTTCTGGCTGCACATCTAAGCCTCATGATATTTGCGCACCCTCCTGCGCGCAAGCAAATCGCCATCGCCGCAGCGCAACAAATTACGTTGCCATTAAAGCAGTCGCATGGCGATTATGGATAACGGCGCCGTATCCCGGGTTGAGCGTCGCGGTGCGCGCGGTCGCTTTGCCGAAATTGCCAGCTGACTGCCCGCCGATTGTGCCTTGGATGAACCTCGACACAACCGCCTATACCGAGCAATGAGCCTCCCGCAGCGCCATTCCCAATAGCAGCCATGAGACTGACGGGAACAGCGAGCCAGCCGGCGCGGTCGGATCAACACGCGATGTGGCCCCTATGCTCCCCAGCGATCCATTTGCCCGATTGCTGCGTAGAGCTGTTAAACGGCGCCCAGGTCCATTATGAATCATGTCTCAGCCCGTGCGATAAACTGCGGCTTCGGCGATGGCACCGGCGCGACGAGCACCACGAGACCAGCAGTCATGGCCGATCTCATTCAGCGTGTGGCCTCACGAGGTGATGTCGAGGCATTCCGTCTGCTGTTTGAAGCCTTCGCACCCCGCCTCAAATCCTACATGATGCGGCAGGGTGCCGACGCCATGACCGCCGAGGAGTTGGCCCAGGAGACGCTGCTGACCGTGTGGCGCAAGGCCGGGCTTTATTCCGACGACAAGGGCAGCGCCACGACATGGATCTACACCATCGCACGCAACCTCAGGATCGACCGGCTGCGGCGCGAGACAGCGTGGCAGGCGTTACCCGACACATTTGCCGAAGTGCAGTCGGATGATCCCCTGCCCGACGAGGTTCTGGCAGAAGAAGAACGCCGCCAGCGAATTCAGGCCGCACTCGGCCAGCTGCCACCCGATCAGCACGAGGTGGTGATGCTGGCCTACATCGATGGCCTTTCCCATAACGAAATCGCCGAGCGCTTGTCGCTGCCGCTCGGCACGGTCAAATCACGCATGCGTCTCGCCTATCAGAAGATGCGTGCATCCGTCGAGGACCTGCAGACCCGATGACCATCATGCACCATCCCGACGTGTCCACGTTGATGAGCTATTCCGCCGGCTCTCTCGCCGAGCCGTTGGCTGCCGTGGTCGCGTCTCACGCGGCAATCTGCCCGCAATGTCGCACCGAGATCGCGCGCATGGAGGCGGTGGGCGCTGCGCTGTTCGCCGCACTTGGCCCAAGCGAGTGTGTGCGACCCGCGCCCCTCAACAGCCTGCGGCGCGCGGAATGCGACGTCGAACCGGCACCTGAGAAGACCGTTTCAGGTGACGTGCCATCGCCGCTCGTCAAAATGATTGGCCCCCATCTCCGCGACATTGCCTGGAAGCGGCTTGGCTTTGGCATCTGGCATTTACCAATGCCGCTATCGCCTGGTACGAAGGGCGACCTGCGCTTGATCAAAGTTGCGCCAGGTCTAATGATGCCCGAACATGGACATGGCGGCACCGAGCTGACACTCCTGCTGCAAGGCTCCTACAAGGACGAATTCGGCCATTTCCAAACCGGCGACATATCCGATCTCGACGAGAATGCAGAACATCAGCCAGTTTCAGATCCGCAAGAGGGGTGCATCTGCCTCATTGCCAGCACCGAGCGGGCCAAGTTCAAAGGCCTGCTGGCGCGCATCGTGCAGCCGCTTACTGGAATGTAATGGAGCTCTCGCCCACCAGATGCGGCATACGGTGCGGGTGGCTGCATGAGCGCCTCATCATCGACACTGCTGCCATGGAAGTCGGCGTGGATCACGGGCGCATCGTCCGGAATAGGCTTTGAGCTGGCTTTGCGGCTGGCCGCGGGTGGTTGTGCAGTCGCCGCATCCGCGCGTTCGGCCGATAAGCTCGACCAACTCGCGAAACAAAATCCGCTCATCACGCCATATCCTCTCGATGTCCGCGACGCTGACGCCAACCAGCGCACCGTTGCCGACATGATCGCGGCCAAAGGTGTGCCCGATCTCGTCATCCTCAACGCTGGTATCGGCTACTTCAAGAATGCTGCACGCATGGATGCTGCCCGCTTCCGCGAAGCATTCGAAATCAATGTCATCGGCATGGGTAATGGTCTTGCCGCAATCGTGCCGCCAATGGTGGAGCGCGGTAGCGGTCAGATCGTGCTGATGGGCTCGCTGGCCGGATATCGCGGTTTCCCAAGGGCCGTGCACTATGCCCCGACCAAGGCGGCAATTCGCTCGATGGCCGATTGCCTGCGCTTCGATCTGGAACCCAAGGGAATTGACGTCAGCCTCGTCACCCCCGGATATATCGAGACGCCGTTGACGCAAGACCTGGAAGTGCCCAAGCCGGGTCTGATGCCGCTTGCTCCGGCCATCGACAAGATCATGGCGGGGCTGGTGCGCAAGCAATTCCTGGTCGCCGTGCCATGGCATATCGCCCTGCTGGTGCGCACGGGAGCCAAAGTCTCCAACGCGACATATTTTACGATGACCCGCTGGCTGCTGTCACGCGGCGAGCAACAGTAGACGTGAGCTGCGCCGCGCACTGTGCGGATCGCAAAGTCATCGCAATGTCACTGGACGGCCCACTGCCGCATGAGAACCCGTAAACTCGTGTGCTTACGCGCGCGGGCGCGCCTTGACGACGGAGTCGATCGCCATCAGGTCGCGCATCAACGCCTCGAAACCCGACAGCGGCACCATGTTTGGTCCATCCGAGGGAGCATGATCGGGATCTTGATGGGTCTCGATAAAGAGGCCAGCGATCCCGGTGGCGACGGCTGCGCGCGCCAGCACCGGCACGAAGCGGCGATCGCCGCCCGAGCTGGTGCCCTGGCCGCCCGGCAGCTGCACCGAATGGGTGGCATCGAAAATCACCGGCGCGCCGGTCTCCGCCATGATCGGCAGCGACCGCATGTCGACGACCAGCGTATTGTAGCCGAA
>CAZLHQ010000174.1:0-6164 GCA_964559355.1 uncultured Hyphomicrobiaceae bacterium | reverse complement strand
ACATGCTCAAGATGCAGACGGCCGGGCGGCGAGGGCTTTCACACAGCCTGGGCCCAAATCAGACATCGAATCGGGCGTGCGATGGAGGCTTGCGCTATCAGATATAGCGTGCGGAAATTCGAACCTGAACGGCCCTACTCCACCGCCGCCTTCTTCGTCGGTGCGGTCGCCGGCGGCGCTTCGGCCGACTTCGGCTCGGCCGGTTTCTTCGCAACCGGCTTCTTGACCGCAGCCTTCTTGCTCTTGGCCTTTGCGGACGTGGTCGCCGGCTTGTCGCTATCACCGAACCCGAAGTCGAACAGCGAAGTGAGCGGCGCGCTTTCGCTGACGTTGCCGGCGTAGGCCTGCAACACCTTCACCTTGGTGCCGACCTTGGCAATCGAGGCCAGGTGGACGACGTGCTCGTTCTTCAGGCGGAAGCAGCCCGACGAGTTCGCGCGGCCGACGGTGCGGTCGTTGTTGGTGCCGTGGATGCGGTAGACGGTGTTGCCGAGATAGAGCGCGCGTGCGCCTTGTGGATTCTTCATGCCACCCGTCACCGTCAACGGTAGGCCCGGAACGCGCTTGTGCATCTCCGGCGGCGGTGTCCAAGATGGCCATGTGGCGATGCGGCTGATCTTTTCCGTGCCGCTCCAGGTGAAGCCCTCGCGACCGACCGAGATCGGATACTGATAGGCCTTCTTGCCCGCCAGCACGTAATAGAGTTTGCGCTCCTGGGTATCGATGATGATCGATCCCGGGTCCTCTTGTCTGTCGAAGTAGACGGTCGGCGGTTCTGCGGCTGCGATGTCGGGCCGATCTCCGCCTTCCATGAATTTGGGATAGACGGTCGGGCCGTAGGATTTGCGGCGTTCGGCCCGCGCGGCCTCTTCCTGCTCTGCTTGCCGCTTGGCGTCGCTTTCGAATACGGGACCATTCTGGTTCCAGCCCTGGGCGGCAACCGGGCTGGAAGACACCGCGATGCCAGTCGCAGCCAGAATTGTCAGCATCATGATGGTGCGCTTCATGCCGATCCCCCTGATCCCGTCGCGACGCCGACTGAGGAGCGGCGACCGACCACGAAATAACCGCGAGCAGGCCACGGCGACAAGTTCGTCATGCGATTTTGAGCATCCGTTGCCCACAACTGTTGCCCAACTGCGCCAGCTTTTTCCGGCTCTACGCACGTTCGCCATGTAAATCCGGCCCCGCGGAAGGGCCGCCTCGTGAAAAGTGGGAGAAACCAGGACCTGACGGGCTTGTGGAACAGCCACCTCCCGCGCCGCACCTCACCGCTGCGGCTGTTCGACCAGTTCGCCGACGACGCGCGCACGCGCGGTCTTGCCGACGAGTGCCATGATCTCCTTCTTGGCCTCGACCACGACGACACCGGCGAACGCAGGCGTCAACCGGGCGCCCACCCGCTCAAGCGCATTGGCAGAGCGGATGACGAGGCGGTGGCCGAACGGCGGTATATAGAGCGCTGACGACCAATCGACCGGTGTCAGCATCGATTCTTCCAGAAGCTTGTCGAGCTGCCGCCGGCTATAGGGGCGCCCCTGGCCGAACGGCGTCGTGTCGATGCGTGCCCACAAACCGCGCCGGTTCGCCACGATCATCACCAGGCTTCCCTGTGGCGTCAGCACACGCCAGATCTCACGCAGCAGCGGGCGCACGCGTTCGGCCCCTTCAAGGCAGTGCACTGCCAGCAGCTTGTCGACGGAGGCATCAGCCAGCGGCAGCTTGTCCTCCTCCGCCAGGACCGAGAGCCCTCCCCCCTTGCGCGGCCAGACGAGCGCACCTTGGCCAGCCGGCATCAACGCGGCGATATGTGCGGCTTCGCGTCGATAGCCTGCGAGATAAGGCGTCGCATAGCCGAGGCCGACCACCGTGTCGCCCCTGACCGACGGCCAGCGCGCGCGAATGCGCTTCGACAACTGCCGGCGCACCAGTTGGCCAAGCGGCGTTGCGTAGAAATCCCGAAGCTCGATCACATCGTGCATCATGAAAGCACACTGAAAGCGGTTTTGCCGCCCCGCGCAAGCCCTTCACAACCCAATGTCACGCCCTTTGCACCGCCACGGCAATCACCTGCCGTGGACAGGACCAAGGCTCGACAGGCGGCGCAACTTGGGCCAAAAAACGGCCAGGGTGGCGGTGTTGCGCCTCACCTCCGACACCGCCTGCGAAAGGATGCCCATGGCGCCGCTCGACATCCATTTGTTTGCCTGCCTCGACGACAACTACGGCGTCTTGATCCACGATGCCGACAGCGGACTCACCGCTTCTATCGACGCGCCTGATGCCGACGACGTGTTGGCTGCCCTTAAAGAAAAGGGCTGGCGTCTCACACACATCCTCGTCACCCATCACCATGCCGATCATGTCCAGGGCATCCGCGAGCTGAAGGAAGCAACGGGCTGCCGCGTCATCGGCCCCAAAGGCGAGGCACAGAAGATTCCCGGGCTCGATGAGGCCGTCGCAGAGGGCGACACGCTGCACCTGGGGCGCCATGCCGTTCACGTCATCGAGACGCCGGGTCACACGCTCGGGCATATCGCCTATTACCTGCCCGATGCTGAATTGCTTTTCGCAGGCGATACGTTGTTTGCGCTCGGCTGCGGTCGCGTGTTCGAGGGCACGCCACAGATGATGCACGCCTCCTTGCGCAAGCTCGCAGCTTTGCCGGGCGCGACGCGCGTCTACTGTGGACACGAGTACACGCTGGCGAACGCGCGCTTTGCCCTGACCATAGAGCCCGCCAATGCCGCCTTGCAGGCGCGCCAGAAAGTGATCGAAAGCCTGCGCGCGGCCGGCCAGCCGACGTTGCCAACAACGATTGCACAGGAGTTGCAGACCAACCCCTTCCTGCGCGCCCATGTGCCCGCTATCCAGCAGCGCCTCAACATGACGGGTGCTCCCGAATGGCAAGTGTTCGCGGAAATTCGCGAGCGCAAGAACAAGGGCTGATGCGCGATGCCCGCCAGCGCCTTGACGGTCGAACACATCATCTCCCGGCTCGGGCTCTCGCCGCATCCTGAAGGCGGGTTCTACCGCGAAACCTTCCGCGACAGCGCAACAGCAGCAGGCTCGACACGCGCTGCCTCGACGGCAATCTATTTCCTGCTGCCCTCTGGCATCATTTCGCGCTGGCATCGCGTGGATGCGGCCGAGGCCTGGCATTGGTATGCGGGCGCGCCGCTGTTGCTGTCGATTGCGTCCCCGGATGGCGGCGACATCGAAACGCACCGGCTCGGTATCGAACTCGACCACGGTGAGCGCCCGCAGGCGGTGGTGCCCGCCGGGTATTGGCAACAGGCGCAAAGCCTTGGCGCATGGACCTTGACCGGATGCACGGTTGCGCCGGGCTTCGAGTTCTCAGGCTTCGTCATGGCACCGGACGGCTGGACGCCCTGAAGGCGCTAACAGATCCTGCAAATTTCACCGGTTTCGGCTGACCCGACGACCGTCGATGCCCATGCGCATCACGCCTGCGACTCCATGTGATGCACATCCGACACAGCCTCAACGATCTGCACCGGATTTCCACCGCTCATCACGGCCAACGGAATTCTTCAACCTGTTGAAAAGCTGGAAAAACAGACGAACTACGCGGCGCGAGGCTGCGCTGTCCTTGCCGCTGCATCGCGACTCACAGAAGACTGCCCCGTGAATGGCGAATGCGGCGAATCTCGGGGAGACTTTTCAGCATGAGGCGTGAGCAGGCCGGCGCATTGTTGAGCACGGTGTTCGTCGACTACGACAACATCTACCTGTCGCTCAAGCGCAAGAGCGAGGAGGCGGCGAAGCGATTCGCCAAGGATGCTCCGTTGTGGCTCGGTCAATTGCTGAATGGCCGGCTGATCACGCCGACCAACGGCGCCGCCATCGACGTGCAGCGCCGCATCGTCATGAATCGCTGCTATGGCAACCCTGTGCCGCGCCGCAATTCGTCCGACAACTCGACCGACATGAACTCGTTCCCGTTCGTGCGCCACCATTTCCTGCGCGCCGGTTTCGAGGTGGTCGACTGCCCGCCGCTGACCGCCCAGCTCAAGAACTCCTCCGACATTCGCATGGTCATGGATGTGCGCGATTACCTCACGCACGATACCTATTTCGACGAGTTCATCATTCTCTCGGGCGACGCAGATTTCACGCCGCTGCTGCATCGTCTGCGTGCCCACGCCCGCCGCACCGTCATTTTCGCCAACGACTACACCGCCACGCCCTACACCGCGATCAGCGACGGCGAGGTGCGTGAAGCCGACCTCATCACGCTGCTGCTGGACGGCCGCATGACGACCGAGGCGGAAGGCAATGCTCCGCCTGCAATTGCACACCAGCCGGCAGCACCGAGCAGCGCCGACCTCGAGGCCATCCGCCGCGATATCATCCGCGAAATCGTGACGGCCGTTCGTTCCGCCGGCCAGCCGGTGCCGCTGGAGGCGCTGGCCGACCGCGCCGTGCGCACATTGGGCCATGATCGCACCGTCAGCACCGCCTGGGGCGGCACTGGCAGTTTCCGCGACCTGCTTTTGAAAGGTTTGCCGGAAGACATCCGCCTCAACGACCAGCCGCCCTACTTCGTGTTCGATGCCAGCCGCCAGATTGCCCAACTTGCCGAACGGCAGGTCTTTGCCGAGGAGCCGGCTGCAACGCCGCCGCGCCACCAGCAGCAGATGCCGGAACCGCGCGCTGCCGAGCTGCGTGCCGACACTCGACTGGAGCCGGTTGCCGCCGCGCGTGCCGAAATGCGCGAGACGCGTATGCCGATCGAGCCGCGCGTCGAGCCGCGGCTGGAGGCGCGTGTGGAGTCGCGCTTGGAGCAGCCCTCCGTCATGGCCCGCCCAATCCCGGAGCGCGCCGTACCGGCCGCCGAATACGCGCCGCTTCCACAGCCCGCCGCGCAACCGTCACGGACTGCCGAACGCATCGCGGAGGCGGCCGCACCAGCGCAACGTGCCCAACCCGCGGCCCCACAGCGTCCGGCAGCACCGGCGCAACAGCCTGCAGCCGCCGCAGCGCAGACGCCCGCGCCGGCACGTCCGCAGGCCGACAGCGGCGCCACCGCGATCCAGCGCTCCATCGCGCGGATTCACGAGGCCTGCCAGGCGCCGCCGTTGTCGCCGCCAGAGTACCGCGCACTGTTCGATGTGATGTCTCAGGAGATCAACCAGAACGGCCTCAATGGCGCGCAGACGCTGGTCAACATCGCGCAGCGGGCCGGCGAGCTCGGCATCGAAACACGCCGCGACGATGTCCGCTTCGTGCTCGACGTTGTCTCCGAGAGCGACCCGTGGTTCGACCAAGGCGCATCGCCCAAGCTGTTTGCTGGCCGCTTCCGCAACTTCGTTGTTGCGCGCTGCCGCAGCCAAGGCCTGACGCTTTCGGCTGACGAACTGGATCTGATCGACGCCTGGTTCGCAGGCACGGCGGCGCCCCAGAGCCGCGCACCGGTGCGAGCAGCGCAGCCCCAGCAGGTGCAGGCAGCATTCGCCCAGGCGCCCGCGGCACCGCCAGCGGCAGATCCCGCAGCCGGCGGCGATCGCTGGTGGAACGCGCAACCGCAAGCACCCCAGGCCGAGCGCTTCGGTGCCCCTGAAGACCTTGGCGGCGACGAGTTCCCGCGCATCGTCCGCCGTGGCCTGCGCTGATCCCCGTTTACCGAACAACGCAAATTGAAACGCCCCGGCCCAATCGAGCCGGGGCGTTTTTCTGTCGGTCGGGAACGTCGCGACAAAGGTTGCCGTCTCGAGTGTCAGGCAAAAATCACGAGAAGAACTGCCCGCCGTTGGCCGAGATGGTCGATCCGGTGATGAAGCCGGCGTCGTCGGAAGCGAGGAAGGCCACGCAGCGCGCGATCTCTTCCGGCTCGCCGAGGCGGCCGACCGGTATCTGTGGCAGGATCGACTTCTCGAGCACGGCCGGATCGATCGCCCGCACCATCTCGGTGGCGATGTAGCCGGGGCAGATGACGTTGACGGTGATGCCCGCGCGCGCGCCTTCCTGCGCGAGTGCGCGGGTGAAGCCGATGTCACCCGACTTGGCCGCCGAGTAGTTCACCTGGCCCATCTGGCCCTTCTGGCCATTCACGGACGAGATGTTGATGATGCGGCCGAACTTGCGGGCGCGCATGCCCTCCCACACCGGTCGCGTCATGTTGAACAGGCCGTTCAAGTTGG
>CAZLHQ010000173.1:0-6181 GCA_964559355.1 uncultured Hyphomicrobiaceae bacterium | reverse complement strand
AAGATGAGCGTGAAGCTCGCCGACAGCCAGGCGCTATACCAGACGAGGACGTGCCATTGCAGATTATGGATCGGCAGGATAATGCCAACGACACAGGCGATGGCCAGTGCCAGAGCGGCAAACAGGCGACCGGGATTCTGCGGCAGGTCGTGCAGGCGCTCGGCGTCATACATTCCGTAGTGGCGCAGGCAAATATAGGCGACGAATCCGCCGATCAGCGCCGACTGCACAATCATCGCCCAGTTCGTCGGAACTTCGCCGAAGCTTTGATATATCCAGGCCGGCAGGAGTGCGCCGATCGCCACTGCGGCGATGTCGCTGAAGCCGACCAGGTCGATGGCGACGGTGCGCGACCAGCGATTCTTGACGGCTTTGGTCGTGGCCGATCCTGCATCGGTGGCGGCCGGTGCAGCGCTGGTTGTCGATATGCTCATTTCGTCACCTCGAGATCGGCAAGGCTTGCTTGCGCAATTCACTGTTCTGGTTGGGCGTGGGATGTGTTGTTGACGGAAGCGATGAAGTGGCTGAAGGGACGCAGGGGATCATGCGGCGCGCCTTCTTTCGTCGCGTTCAATGGGTGAGCGAGCGGCGCGGTCTGTCGAACCCAGGCCCCGCTGGTCGGCCAGGATGTCGCCATCGACTTCGTTGACGACGACACCGATCAGTTTGGTCTGGTTGAAGCCAAGGCTCGCGAGAGCGCGGCGGGCCAGTTGTTTTGGTGTGCGGCGCCAGGCCATGACAAACACGATCTGGTCGGCGTAGTCGGCCAGGATGCGACCGTCGATGACGGGGAGCAAAGGCGGCGCATCGACGATGACAACATCGAACTGCGTCTTCAAGTGCTCGAGTGTCCTGGCCGCTGCGACAGAGCCGATCAATTCTGCGGCCGCAAGCTGCGAAGGCGCGGTGCCGATGGCGGGCAGGAAGTTCAGTCCCGTCGAAGCATCGGTGAGGATGGCGCGTTCCACGGCCAAGCCGCGCGTGAGCGCGTCGGCGAGACCTGCCAGCCGCGAGGTCGCGAGGCGGCGCGTCAGGTGGGCGCGGCGCAAGTCTGCATCGACCAGCAGGACACGCGCTCCGGTCAGTGCGTAGTGGTGTGCCAAGTTGGATGCGACGATGCTGGCACCCTCGTTGGGCAGGCTCGAGACGATTTGCACGATGCGCGGGCCGTTATGACCGCGGCGAACGTCGACTTCGCGGCGCAAGGCGCGGATCGAATCGGCAAACGTGCTGGCGGGGTCGGCAACCATGACGCGCAGCTCGCTGAGTGGTGAATGTCCGCCGTCCATGGCCGCTTGTTGCGGCAGCGAGGCCAGATGCGCCAGTTCGAACACACGCTCGACGTCCTCTGGCCGACCGATGCCGAGCGTCAACAGCTCGAGCAGGATGGCGATGGCAAGACCGAGCACGCCGCCACCAACTGTCGCAAGAACAACGATCTGCTTGCGCTTGGGAGAGGCTGGAAATAGTGGAGCGTCGGCCTGCTCGACGATGCGCGCGTCGGGCAGTTGCAGGCTTTGCGTTTCGACCGTCTGCTTGTAGCGGGCGAGCAGCGCCTCGTAGAGACCTTTGCTCGTCTCGGCCTCACGCTGCAGCTCCTTGAGCTTGACGCTGGCTTCCTTGGACAGCGTGTCGTCGGACTTCAGCGAGTTGAGCGAGCGCTCGAGCTCGCGCTCGCGCGATTCTGCGATATTGAACTCGTTCTGCAGATTGACGACGAGGCGGCGGATTTCCGCGGAAAGCTGGGACTGAGCTTCGCTGACCTCGGCCCGCACCTTCTGCATGTCGGGATGGCGCGGGCCATAGCGGGTGGCAAGCTCCGCCTCGCGGCCATTGGCCTTGGCGAGCTGCTCTTTCAGGAGGCGAACGGTGTGGCTCTGCAACACGTCGGCGATGCCGGCTCCGTCGTCGCCCTTGTCGGAAAGGCGTTGCGCCAACTCGAACTTGGCACGCGCGTCGGCGGTGTTGTTGCGGGCGACGACCGTCTGTTCCATCAGACGGGCCATCTGCTTTTCGCCGAGGATCTGACCTTCCGATTCGAAGATGTTGTTGTCGGCCCTGAACTGGGCGACGCGGCGATCTGCGTCTGTCACGGAGGCGCGCAACGTCTCGAGCTTCTGGTGCAGAAGCTTTGAGGCATGTCCGGCGACCTCCTGCTTCTGCTTGAGTTGCTCATTGAGGTAGACCTCAGCAATTGTGTTGGCGATCTTGGCAGCCTTCACGGCTGTTTCCGCGGTAAAGCGAATATCGATCAGCAGAGTGGTGCGCACGCGCGTCACCTTGAGGCGCTCGGCGAAGGCAACGGCCACCTCGTCGCGCGCGGGTCGTGTCTTGCCGATCTCATCGGGGCCCAGCAGGCCGCGCATGGGATCTTCGTTGACGGTCGGACCGCGATCGCTCACGGCGGGTACTGTTTCTGGCAGGTCCGCGTCGCGCAAGCCGAACGTCTCTAGAACCCTCTGAGTAAACGAAGGCCGAGAGAACTCGGCGTCGTTGCGAAGGTCGAGGATGTCGATGACCTTGAGGGAGATGAGGCGCGAGCGAATGATCTCGACCTCGCTTTCGACGGTCGCAGCATCTGCCTTCAACTCCGAAAGCACGCCTTCCAGATTCGAGATGGTCTTCTTGCGCGGGTCGATCTGCACGACGGCGGATGCATCGAACCGGTCGGGAAGCGACAGCGCAACCGCGACCGCCAGGATGGAGACAATGATTGGTGTAGCGATGACGATGCGCAGCCGCCGGCGGATTGCAGACAGCATGCGTTCGACGCTGAATGCGCCGCCGCCCGCCCCCTGTCCATCCTGCTGCTGCGTTTGCATTGGTGTCTCTAGAATCTCAACTTGGCGCCGATGGTGAAGCGATTGCGCGTCATGTCGAATGCGCTTTCGGTGGAATCGCGCACCGCGTGCTCGTAGCCGAGGCTGAACAACCAGTTTTTGCTTGCGTGATAATCGAGCCCGATACGGCCGATCACCGATCGATCGCGCCGCGCCGTGCCGACAAACTCGTCGTCGCGATATTCCGCGCCGATGTTCATGACGATGTTGTGCCAGATCTCGTAGTCGACGCGCCCGGTGAGACGGGTCTCGACACGTCCTGCATCTTCGACCGCATCTGCTGCGATGATCTGGCGCTTCGCAGCGCCGCTGACCGTTATGTATTGCGTCGGCAGCCACTGCACCTGGGCTTCGAGAAGGCCGGTCGCTACATCATCGATATTGACCTGGTCGAAATCGCGCGTGCCATATCCGGCAAGCAGGCGCCAGCGCAGCAGCGGACCCGTTTCGAACGCAAGCCCTGCCATCGCCTCATATCCGGTCGCATCGCGATCGTAGAGGTCGTTGCCTTGGTTGAGATCGCGAATTGCGCGGAGCTTGCCGATGAACTCAAAACCCGGCGAGAAGCGATAGCCGAAGCGCAGCGCGGTGCTGAACTCGCTGGTGTTGCGAAAATCCTGATCGAGCATCGGGCCGCCGATCGAGCGGACGTCGGCATAGTCCCACCGCTCGAAGGTCGCCATCAGCGTGCCGTAGAGGCGGCCGACATCGCGCGTTATGCCGACACTGGCGCGGTTGTGGAAGACGCCGATCGGCTCGGCGGCCGTCAGTGGTGTCGACAACTCGCCGCGTTCCTCATGCTCGAACGCCGACAGTATGCTGGCCGACAGCGTGTGTGCGTGATCGAAGTGCAATGCGCCTTCGACCTTGGCGCGCACGTTGGCGTAATCCTGGTCAGTATTGTCGAGGTAATTGACGATTTTGCCGTCGAGCGACATGTCGAGCAGGTGGCGCGGCAGTTGCGACTGTACTTTGACCGACGGCGTCAGCTCAGATCGTAGATCGGACACCTTGTTCTGGTCAGACCGGTAGATGTTGTCATCGAAGACGACTGCGGTTCCGATCGACGGGAAGATAAAGAAGTTGCCGGCGCGCAGGCCATCGGGCTGTACATAGTTGCGATCGCGATCGAGCACGCGCTCGACGCCGTTCTGCTTGGTCGTGTCGTAATCGCGCAACCGCTCGCGGCCGGCAATCGTCTCGGTGACAAGTCCGTCGGTGCCGTCGAGATCGAGCGCGTGGGCGTCTGGCAGGCACAGCAGGTAAAAGGCGCAGACCGTCGCAACGCCGAATGGGACGCCGTTGCAGCGTCTCAGCGTGGCAGGTGTTCTGGTCGTTGCCGTTTCCATCAAGAGTGGGTTGCCTGTTGCAGAGGGAGGTGTTTGACGGGCCTTCCGACACCGCTAGAAGAAGCGCTCCGGAATGCGGATGTTGTCTCCGGGAAGAACAGCAAAACTGCCCGTCATTGCAGTCTTCATTTCGCCTTGCCCCTCACGGAAGACGACGACGAAATTCTGGTTTGCGCGGTAGGTGTAGCCGCCAGCGAGCGCAATGGCGTCTCTCAGCCGAAGGCCGGATTTGTATGGAAATTCACCGCCGGTCTTGACTTCGCCATGGACGTAGATTGGGCGATAATTCAAGACCTCGACATTCACGCGCGGATTTTTCAGGTATCCGTCTGCGAGCTTGCGCGCCAAAGAATCGCGAAATGCCGTGATCGGCACCCCCTTCGCCGGCATCTCGCCAACAAGCGGCATGGCGACGCTGCCGAGCGCGCCGACCTCGAATTGCCCCGACAGGTTCTCCTCGCCGAAAACGGTGATCTTCAGCTTGTCGCCGATGCCAAGCCGATAGGTTCTCTCGATGTCGTCCGGGCTGGCAGTCGCAAAGCTGGGCTGAGCCAATTCTGGCCCGCTTGAGCAGCCGGCTGTGAACGCGGTTGCGGCCAAAACGGCGGCAACGACGCGGCGGGTCGCGGAGCTGGCAAAACGCAAAAACATGGACGCCTACGAACGCAAATGAAGGAAACCTTTCGCGCGCAGCTTTTGCGCACAATCACCGTTTTAGCGCCAGATAGGCTAAATTTCCGTTTAATGGGGTTGGCTTAATTTGATTTGAATTTTATTCACCGACGTTAATGAGAAGTTGTGGAGCTATTCAAAATTAACATCATGTATCGGCTTGCGATTTAGATGTCTCGTTAGAAAATTGGCGTTAACATAAAGCCTTTCGATTTGGGAATGGATTCGGTCCCGTTCCGGGTGGGTGGCGTGACATCAAAGACTATTTCAAGCGCTCCGTATTTTGCGGCGAGCTACGAGACGAAGGCGCGCAGCTATTTCGATCGCGTCCGTGCCGATTTCGTCTGCCGTCTTCCTACCGACCCCGGCGCATCGATCCTCGAGATTGGTTGCGGCACCGGGGCAACGGGCGCGTTGGCATTGAAGCGCCGTCGCGCCGGCCGCTATGTCGGCGTCGAGCTGTTCGAGGGCGCGGCCAGCGCTGCGCGTGACGTGTTGAGCGAGGTCGTCGTCGGGGATGTCGAGACGCTCGAGTTCGACTGGCAACCTGCCGAATTCGATGTGCTGATACTGTCTGAGGTGCTGGAGCACCTGCGCGAGCCGTGGGACACGTTGAAACGGTTGGCTCGTTTTATCAGGCCGGGCGGTGTGGTGCTGGCGTCCTCACCCAACGTGTCGCACTGGCGCGTCATTCGCGAGCTGGTTTCCGGTCGCTTCCCGCTGGCCGATCAAGGTGTTTTCGATAGCACCCACATCCGCTGGTTCACACCCGAAACGTTTGTTGAGATGTTTTATCGCGCGGGCTTTGTGGTCGATCGGGTGCAGCCGGTAACGCCGTTCTCGTTTCGCACACAGCTGCTGTCGCGGCTGACCGACGGGCGCTTCGATCATCTGTTCATGACGCAGATCGCCATCGAAGGGCACAAGCGCTGAGCGACACCGGCAGGCGGTCTGCAGGAGCAGATGCAACTGCGCGGTGTCTTGCGGAGCTTACAGCACCGTGATGCTGGCCTTGTCGAGCGTCACGTCGTAGCTGCAACGTGCGATGGGCGTGGGTGCGCCGGCATCCAGGATGACGTAGGGGTATTTGAACCGCATCGCCCAGGCCACGTGATCGACATCCCACACGTGCACGTCGATCTGTGGATTGCCGATCTCGAGCCGTGCGGAGACGGGCTGCGCGAAGGCCTGTGCAATCTGGCGCAGGTTCGACTGCTCGGGGCTCAAAGCGGCATTGGCGGCAGCCGGCGCCTTGCGGCACGACTCGATGGCCTTGGCGCGATAGGCGGCAAGCAACGCTTCCTCGGCCGCGCTGCGGAA
>CAZLHQ010000172.1:0-6184 GCA_964559355.1 uncultured Hyphomicrobiaceae bacterium | reverse complement strand
GCAAGCTCCACCTCATTTATGGTCGAAAATGCGTGCGGAAGTCTTCGACGAGCGCTAGTATTGGTTAGCATTCGGTCGTACGAGATCTTCTGCCGTTTACAATCGGGTGAGGTTATGGTGCGTCCGATTGCAGTGTTGCGGGATTTCGATCGCCCTGCAGTTGTAACGACACCGCCGGATGCGATTATCGGCAACGCAAAAGCGAGCGTGAGACAATCCGTCCAGCGAACAGCACAAATCTTAACCATGAAATAGCCGTAACCGTGTTGAACTGTTCCTGCGCTCCCTAGCCGGAGTTTTTGGGTGTGTGCGGGCTTGGCAAGCGCAAATACGCGGCATTTTGCGCGGCAACAGGCGCAAGATTGCTGTTCAGGTGCCGTTCAGGTCACTCGTGCAAAACATCATACATGTCGTATTCTTGCTGAAGCTCAAGCATCGGCACTGCGAATTGCATCAGTGTCTCGGCTTGAATGTCCTAACCGCCGTCCCGACGTGACAGAAGGTGTCTCGTCCACGGTAATGACCTGACACCCTGCCAGATACATTCGAACCCATGAGGTTGCAGATGACCACACTGACCAAGTCCCTCGCCGCCGCGGCACTCGCATGTGGCCTCGCCCTCTCCACCGCCACCGGCGCTTCTGCCGCTACCGCCGGCAATATGTCGGGCCTCAAGGTTGCGGCTCCGCAAAGCTCGGTTGAAACGGTTCACAACGGCCGCAGATTCCGCAACGTCGGCATTGGTTTGCTGGGCACGGCTGCGGCTGTTGCGATCATCTCCGGCGCGGCCCGCTCCGACGGCTACCGTTATCGCCGCGGCGAGAGCTGCGACTACCTCGACTACAAGTGCTCGCAAGGCCATGGTTGGGCCTGCCGCAAGTACGAGTATCGTTGCGAGGATTGATCCCTGGAGCAGCGCCGCTGCGTTGCAAGCAGAACTGCTGAGAGCGCGTCGTGCCCCGCACGGCGCGCTTTCATTTTTGAGCGACAGCCGTCAGCCACCTGTGCCATGCGCCGCGCGCGGGCGGCCCCCTCAAGTTGTCGGGCAAAGCATTGCCCTTTGCCTGACACAAGGACATGCAAACGTCAGAGGCGCTATACGAGCAGCGGCTGTTCTACTTGCTGCTTGCAAGTGCTGGTAACGATCGTCTTAACTCTTCGTTAAGCATCCGCCTTCATCATCCCTTAACCTTGGGTTGGTGTGTAGCAGCGGGTTGTGTCTTGGATTTCTGTCACGTCCGTGAAGTTGTAGCGAGTTGTGTAGGATGGGTATGCGTCGCCGTTCGGGTCCGTCTCAATTCTCAGATCGTATTCTTCTCGGAGACTGTCTCGACGAGCTTCGTCGACTACCCTCTGACAGCGTAGACCTCGTCTTCGCCGATCCCCCCTACAATCTGCAGCTCGACGGCGAACTCCTGCGCCCCAACAACACGCGCGTCGAGGGTGTCGACGACGATTGGGACAAGTTCGCGAGCTTTGCCGATTACGATGTTTTTTCGCACGCCTGGCTGGCGGAGTGCCGCCGCATCCTGAAGCCTGATGGCGCCTTGTGGCTGATCGGCTCGTATCACAACATCTTTCGTCTTGGCGCCGCGTTGCAGGATTTGGGCTACTGGATCCTCAACGATATCGTCTGGCGCAAGGTGAATCCGATGCCGAACTTCCGGGGCCGGCGCTTCACCAACGCTCACGAGACGCTGATCTGGGCGGCCAAGGACCAGAAGTCGCGCTACACCTTCAACTACGAGAGCCTGAAGGCGCTTAACGACGACTTGCAGATGCGCTCCGACTGGCTGTTTCCGATCTGCGCCGGACCTGAGCGGTTGAAGGACAAGGCAGGCCGCAAGGCGCATCCCACGCAGAAACCTGAAGCGCTGCTGCACCGCGTGCTGCTTGCCTCCACCAACAGTGGTGACATCGTGCTCGACCCGTTCTTCGGCACCGGCACCACCGGCGCGGTCGCCAAGCGCCTGGGACGCCGCTTCATCGGCATCGAGCGCGACAGCACCTATGCCAAGGCCGCCGCCGATCGCATCGAAAAGGTCGAGCCGCTGCCGACTTCCGCGCTCGAGACCGCACGCTGCAAGCGAACCGAGCCACGGGTTCCATTTGGCACCATCATCGAGCTTGGTATCCTCGAGGCGGGCAGCGCACTCTATGACGCGCGGGCGAAAATCTGCGCCGAGGTGAAGGCGGACGGCACGCTTGCGCATTCCGGGCGGCAGGGTTCTATCCACCGCATCGGCGCCGAGGTGCAGGGCAAGAGCGCCTGTAACGGCTGGACGTTCTGGCATTTCAAGGCCGAGGGCCGGTTGCAGCCGATCGATGTTCTGCGCGATGAAGCCAAACGCCAGCTCGGTCTTGCCCAGATGCCGTCCCTGCTCGCAGCCGAATAGCGCTCCCGCATCTCTGCCACCCCCGCGTCAAGCGCTCCGGTTTGGGATAGCGTTGCAGTTTAGCAGCGCATTGCCGGCTGATGCGCGAACACCTGGCGCTCGAATTGCACCGGGGCGGGGCCATTTGCTAGGGTCCGCACGCGAGCGACCTGCTTCGCTGAGCGCAACGGGGAGTAACGTGCGTGCCCGACAAACTGAAATCGGCCGATCTCAAGGCCGATCTCGCGCAGCTCGAAGCCCGGGCACTGGCACCGGCCGAAACGGCGCACGATCTCGTCGCCAATCTGTCGAGCGTATACGGCGCGCTACAACAGCTCGAGTTTTCACGCTATGACGCGCGTGCGCTGGCCGACGATGCGCCGGCCCTCATCCAAAGCATGTTTCGCACGCGCATGCAGTTGCGTGACCGACTGCACGACTGGCAACGCAAAGGGCTGATGACGCACGAGGTGCAGGTTGCACTACGCAATCTGTTCCGCGCCATGCGCTCGGGCTCCGATATGCTGGGTGAGCTGGCGATCGGCTTTCGCCGCTTGAACAATGGCGCCGCCCCGCTGCGCGCCTTCCGCGGCCGCGAATCCAACACGCTGATCAACCCGCGTTTCGACGTCCGCGCCGACCTGCCGTTTCAATCCGGCGACGTGCTGCTGGTGCGCGGGCGCCATCACAACAGCGCGGCAATCGCGCGGATCGGGGACGTCGATTCCCAATACAGCCACGTCAGCATCATCTATGTCGATCCAAACGGCTATCACTGGGTGGTCGAGGTGCTCATCGAGGAAGGCGGCATCATTCAGCCACTCGAGGACGCGCTGGCACACGACCTTGGCCGGGCCATCGTGTTGCGCCATCACGATGCGGCGCTGGCGCAGCGCGCCGCCTACATCGCGCATGAACACGTCAAGCAGTCGCTGTCGCGTTATGGCAAGCCGATCCACTACGACTTCACGATGGAATGCGCGGGCTACAAGCGCATGTTCTGTTCCAAGCTGATCCGATATGCCTTCGACAAGGCCAGCGAAGGCAGGGTGATGCTATCCACCTTCAAAACGCGCCTCGACATGAAGAACCGTGATTTCTTCGAGCGCATCGGCGTCACCGCCAAGGAGACGTTCACGCCCGGCGACATGGAGCTGGAACCCGATTTCGACGTGATCGCCGAATGGCAGGATTACCGCGTCACGGCATCCTTGCGGCACCAGGACATGGTGATGGACAAGCTGTTCGCGTGGATGGAAGTGCCGGGCATGGTGTTCAAGGAGACGTTTCTCATCAACCTCATCAGCCGGCTTGGCCGGCTGTCGGCGAGCTTTTCCAAATCCATCAAATCAATGCTTGCCGAAATCGCGCCGACGGTTCCCCCGCACATGCCGCGCCGCACGATTGCAACCATCGTCATGCTGCACAAGACGGCCGATCCCATCATGATTGAGCTGGAGCAGCTTGAGCAGGAACGCATTGCCCTGTTCCATCACCCGTTGCATCCGCGCGAGGTCCAGGAATATCTCGAGCGCTATCGCGAGAAGTCGAACGGAGAAATCGGTTATCTGCAAGCACCCGCCACGGCCTAGAGCAGGTTCAGCTCACATGGAATCGTCTCGTTCCATGGTGGCCTGCTCCAAGTCCTTGATTGAGAGTCTGACTCACGCCCTCGATGGAAACGCTTGGCGTTTCCATCTCAGACGATCAGGCTCTAAGGGCGAGCACACTCACGCACATGTGGTTGTGTTCGAGCGGGCCTCAACCGTAGCGCCGCCCAAATCCCGTTCGCATCCGGACGGCGTTGCGCTCGCGCGTCGCAAACGAGCCCGAGCTCGGCATCACTAAAGAGTCGGTTGTAGCCACGACGCGCCGGGCGACAGCGGTTGGCGTCGCAGCAGCGGGTATGGGGTGGACAGGATCGCAGATTAGCTTGGGCGCGACCTCGGGGGGACAGAGAATCCTGCCACAAAGCCTGCCGAACGAGGAGATCAGATCAGCCGCCACACTCAGCCTCATACACCATCGTGTCCTGACGTGCCGACAAGGCTAAGCCACAATCGTGAAGATTGCGCAAGGTTGTTTGGTTGCCAGAAGCTAAACGTATGTGTCGGAAGCGTGTACTGCGCTCATCGTGCCTCAAGCTTGCCCGACACATCAGCGTGCGCGTGCCGAAGCGTGCGCGTGTCGAAAGCGGAATGTTGATGCACTTCAGCGCTGGCCAAAGCCCGTACGCACACGCACGGCGTTGCGCTCACGCGCAGCAAACTGGCCGGCCTTGGGCATGCGGCCTTCGCGTGTCGATGCTACTTGCGGCTTGCGCGCCTTTTCGACCGCGGAGGCGACCGCTGCTTCCGCGACCAGCCAATCGCTGCGATTTTCCTTCATCGAGGATTGATCGAAATCGGAAAGCGCCTCATCGACGGCCAATGCCTTGAGGCTCGTGTCCCGCCCCGTGACAGCCCGCATGATCGGCCCCGAGAACAGCACCAACGCGATAAAAAGGACGATGACGATCGGTCCGATGATCAGGGCCATGGCGCATCACTCTCGGCGGTGGCACGAACACGACTTCAGCAGACATACTTGATGCCCATGCGCCGGCAGCGCGACGCCTGGGCATCCGTACTTGCTGTCCGTCCACATCAGGACGCACATCAAGACAGTATTGCCGTGCAATCAATTTGCGGCCGACAACGTTGACAAATCGTCAACGCGCCACCTTGCGATCTATGTTCTTGCTTAACGTGTCGAGTTGCTTGATCTCCAACGGCCTTTGTGATTGTGCGTGCTTTGGGCAGCAGTCCAACCGACGAGATAGAAGCCTACTTCTCGTTCAGCGCGTGCGCGACGACCTTGCGCATCACGCTCGGCAGCGCGGCGGCATCGAGATCGCGCCGGTGCACCCATTGGCAGCGTTCCGCCTTGGCCCAGAACGTCAACACCGCATCGACCGGCACGATGGCCCGCATGACCGCCAGCTCGAGCCGGAAATGCGTGAACGTGTGCACCACCTCGCCGGGCACCGGCCACCATAGCGCATCGATCGGTGCTTCCTTGGCAGCGGCCTTGCCGATGGAGCGAGCCTCGCCCCATGTGGTCGAGGGTATCTCCATCATGCCGCCGAGCAAACCGTCGTCGGGCCGGCGCCGCAACAAGACGTGGCCGTCCTCGCGCAGAGCCAGAAACGCAACGCCATGGCGCACGGGGCGCGCCGCCTTGCCGACCTTGGCCGGCAGCACCGTCTCCAGCCCCTTGGCATTGGCGGCACAATCAGGCTGCAACGGGCACACCAGGCACGAGGGGGAACGCGGCGAGCAGATGGTGGCGCCCAGGTCCATCATCGCTTGCGCGAAGTCGCCCGGCCGCTGCTGCGGTGTCAGCGTCGCCGCCAGCCGCTTCAGCTCGGACTTGGCCATCGGCAACGGCTGGCGCACGGCAAACAAGCGCGCCGTCACACGCTCCACGTTACCGTCCACCGGAGTCACCGGCTCGCCGAATGCAATGGCGGCAATGGCCGCTGCCGTGTAGGGGCCAATGCCGGGCAGGGCGATCAGCTCCTCAGTGCTGCGCGGGAATTTTCCACCATGCCGGTCGGCAACCACATTGGCGCACTCGTGCAGCTTGCGGGCGCGGGCGTAATACCCAAGGCCCGCCCAGGCTGCCAGGACCTCATCGCGGTCGGCTGCCGCCAGCGCCTTGACGTTCGGCCAGCGCAGCAGGAACTTGAGGAAGTAGGGAATGACCGCCTTGACGGTCGTCTGCTGCAGCATGATCTCGCTGAGCCAGACCTTGTAGGGATCGGCGCG
>CAZLHQ010000171.1:0-6214 GCA_964559355.1 uncultured Hyphomicrobiaceae bacterium | reverse complement strand
TAGAGCTTCAGCGACTTGGATTCGACGAGCCAATCCTTCGGCACATAGTCGATGACGAGATGGGCGAAATCAGGCTGGCCGGTGACGGGGCAGAGAGACGTGAATTCTGGCGCAGTGAAGCGAGCAAGGTAGTGCGTATCGGCATGCGGATTGGGCACGCGCTCGAGCACAGCCTTGCCGGGGCTATCGGGGAGCGTCACCTGCTTGCCGAGCTGGGTCGGACTGCTTGCCGGTACTTTGCGTCCCATCGCTCACTCCGCTGCCATCCGCGTCGTCCGTGTCGGGCCATTGTAAATGCAGCCTTCACGGCAACTGTCGCGTGCGATTTCGATCTGCGCGAGACCCGGCACGCGATTGGCGATGCGATCCCATAGCCACATCGCGATCAGTTCTAGCGTCGGCGCGGCAAGTCCTTCGACGTCGTTCAGCATGCGATGGTCGAGCGCCTCGCGTGCGTCCGCTACGGCGGCAGAAAGATCGTCGAAGTGCATGACGAGGCCGGTGGCGGGATCGGGCGTTCCCTCGATCGTGATGCGGGCGCGAAACGAGTGTCCGTGCACCCGGGAATTGGGATGCCCGGGAGCAGCGCTCGGCAGATAATGCGCGGCCTCGAAATTGAACTCGCGGTAGATGAGCATGGTGGAGGTTCTAGGGGTTAGGTTCTAGGTTTTAGGTTTTAGGTTTTCGAGAATTGGTGTCTGGGAGGCTTCTAGCGGGCGCGGTAGCCGAGGGCAATGGTCGGGATGGCTGGTGGCATGGGCCGTTGGTCTCCGTTGAGGCAGCAGGACACGCAAAACCGGCCGCATGAGGCCCTTTCGGTCTGAAATGCCAGCGACTTAAGGGGAAGGTGGCGCCGGGCTAACGTTTCTGGCCGCTACAGCGACGGTGGTGGCCGCTCCCACGTTCAGATCCCGTATACGCAGCAATCTCGGCGTTCACGGAATCCCGATCAGCTTATGAGTCTGTAGTGACAGGCGCCATTCGGGATTGGCCTTGCAGTAAGAGACCGCAGCGGCCGTGTTGGCGGTGCGGTCGGGTCCGTCCATTGGCTGCAGGTAGCGCAGGGGAAATTCCAGATCGAGGCAGTCTTCAGGCATCATGCCCGTCTGCGGATAGACGAGTTTCAATTCGTCGCCGGAGCGCTGCACCAGCTTCGTTCCAGCCTTGGGGCTGACGCAGATCCAATCTATCGAGCGCGGCACCTTGAGGGTGCCGTTGGTCTCGATCGCCACCTCGAAGCCCTCGTCATGCAGGCTGGCAATGAGCTTGTGGTCGACCTGCAGCATCGGCTCGCCGCCCGTCAGCACCACCAGCGAAGGCGTGACTTCCGCTCCGCTGGCTGCGATGCAGGCTTCCACCAGTTCTTCCGCATGCTTGTACTTGCCGCCGCCAGGGCCGTCGGTGCCGACAAAATCGGTGTCGCAGAACTGGCATTGGGCGGTTGCTCGGTCTATCTCCTGGCCCGACCATAAATTGCAGCCGGCGAAACGGCAGAAGATCGCCGGCCGTCCCGCGTTCGCTCCTTCGCCTTGCAGCGTGTAGAAGATTTCCTTGATCTGATACATTTCAGGTTGCGGCGTTGATGGCTCGGGCGGCGTTGAGGGTGAGGGGAGAGAATGCAGCCGGCCTCAGGATGCGGGTTTCCATGCGCTCGATCAGCGGCAACACTGCGTCGATGAAGGCCAACCACTCGGGAATGGCAAACAGCTCTGCAAAGCGCCGCTCGCGGTCGGCATGGCTCTCGTAGGCCCAAAGATGCACGACCATCGAAAGATCGCCGACCTCGGTGGTGAAATAGCCCAAGGGCGCACCAAGAACGCGCTGAGCCAAGGCAAAGCCCTGCCGTTCGACCCGCTCGAGAAACGCAGCGACTTGCCCCACCTTGATCGTATAGATTCGCTCTTCGAGTATCATGTTGCTTTCCTGCCCCTGCGGTGCGCGCGTATGTCATATACCACTGCACGCAGGGCGTCTCATCATCTCTGCCGCCTCCCTGGGGTCCGCGCTGCCATGGCTGAACCAGCACGCCTGCGCTATTTCGATCTCGTCATGGTGGCGTTCGTCACGGTTTTGGTGTGCTCCAATCTGATCGGGCCGGCCAAGATTGCTGCGATCGACCTGCCGCTGCTCGGTTCCGTCGTGTTCGGCGCCGGCGTGCTGTTCTTTCCGGTATCCTACGTTTTCGGCGACATTCTCACCGAGGTTTACGGCTATGCGCGCGCACGCCGTGTGATCTGGACGGGCTTTGCCGCGCTCGCATTCGCAAGCCTTATGGCGGCAGTGGTGGTGGCGCTGCCGCCTGCCCCGTTCTGGCAGCACCAGGCGGCCTATGAGATCGCTTTCGGCAATGCCTGGCGCATCGTCGCTGCGTCCATGATTGCCTACTTCTGCGGCGAGTTCGTCAATTCCTACGTGCTGGCGCGTATGAAGGTCTGGAGCGATGGCCGCTGGCTGTGGACGCGCACCATTGGTTCCACCATCTTCGGTGAGGCCGTCGACAGCGCCTTGTTCTATCCGCTGGCTTTCTACGGCACCGGCATCATTCCCAACTCGGAGCTGCCGAAGGTGATGCTGGCCCAGTTTCTGTTGAAGACGCTGGTCGAGATCGTGTTCACGCCGCTGACCTACAGGATCGTCGGCTTCCTGAAGCGCGCCGAAGGCGTCGACCACTACGACCGCCACACGGACTTCAATCCGTTCGTGCTGAAGGAGTGATGCGGATTGCGCGCGCCGTCGTGCCATAACAGAGTCACGACAGCTTCCCGCCGATCTCGATTTCCTCGACGCGGGTGGCCTCGTCCATCACGTCGCCGAAATACAAGAACGCCATGCCGCCGCGCGTGACGGGTGAATTTTCAAGCGTCGTGCGGACGGCGTCGTACATCACCCGCGCATCCGTGCCGTAGAGGTAGATCGTGCCGACGCTGCCGTCGTCTGCGATTTCGTGGCCGTCGAGCTCGCCGAGCCCATCGGCCGTCAGCAGGCCATCGAGTTCGTCGGCGAGCGCCACCAATGGGCTGGGATCGAATACGCTATTGTTGGCAAAGCGCGCGCCGTAGTCGTCGAAGCGGATGATGAGGGCGTTGGCGGTGGCGTTGTTGAACATCTGTGTCGGTTCCTGTCAGCTGTCGCGCGTCAATTCATGATGTATGGCGCGCAGCTCCACCTTGGGGTCGGAAAAGCGCTCGTATTCCATGTGTGTGCGCGCATACCAATAGCGCGCATTGCCGGCATCGCCCTCGATTTTGTGCAGCAGGGCATGCAGCCAGCAGGCGATCGCGCTCGTTTCATAGCGCTGCACGATCTGATGCGCGCCATCCCAATCTTCGTCCATCGCCAGTTGGAGGGCCTTCAACAGCTCGGCACGGATCACTTCGCTTGTTGCCATGCGTCCCATCCCTTTGCGCGCAATTCGCAGGCCGGGCAGGTGCCGCAGCCATAACCCCAGGCGTGTCGGCGGCTGCGGTTGCCCAGGTAGCATGTGTGTGTCGCCTCGACGATGATATCGATGAGCTTGTGCCCGCCAAGCTTGTCAGCCAGCGCCCAGGTGCCGGCCTTGTCGACGTACATCAGCGGCGTGACGATGTCGAAGTCCTTGTCCATGCCAAGCGAGATGGCGCGGCCGAGCGTCTGCAATGTGTCGTTGCGGCAATCGGGATAGCCCGAATAGTCGGTTTCGCACATGCCGCCGACCAGCGTGGTGATGCCGCGCCTGTAGCCGAGCGCCGCCGCATAAGTGAAGAACAGCAGGTTGCGTCCGGGCACGAAGGTGTTGGGCAGGCCGCTTGCAGCGATCTCGATTTCGACCGAGCGCGTCAAGCTCGTATCTGAGATGCGCCCCAGCGTCGGCAGCTCCAGGGCATGGTCGTCGCCGAGCTTGGCCGCCCAGTTTGGAAACGCGGTCTTGAGCCGCATCAGAACATCGAGGCGCGTCTGCAGCTCGATATCGTGGCGCTGGCCATAAGCAAAGCCGATCGTCTCGACGTGCTCGAAGATTTGCAGCGCGTGTGCGAGGCAGACGGTCGAATCCTGGCCGCCGGAAAACAGCACCAGCGCGGACCGAGCAGGCATCGTCGATCCTGTGCTCACGCGTTGGCGCCGTCATAGGGCATCGGCTGCAGCGCGCCGACATCGACGCCGTCGAGGCAGCGCACGTCGATCGCCACCATTTTGCTGCCGTCGGGTGCTTCGCCGCGGGCAAACGGCCTTATGCCGCAGGTTTTGCAGAACAGATGGTGGATGACGTTCTTGTTGAACTGGTAGTCGGTAAGCGCACTCTCAGGCGTTTCAAGCTCGAAGCGGGCAGCCGGCGTGAAGGTGAGAATGGCGCCTGTGCGCCGGCACATCGAGCAATTGCAGGTGATGACTTGCGACAGGTCCAGGTCGGCCTTGAAGCGAACTGCGCCGCAATGGCAGCTACCCGAATGCGTTTTGACCTCGCTCATCCTCGTCTCCTTGTCCGGCACGTCCATGGGATGTCATAAAAGCTCAGCACCATCTTGCCAATGAACAACTCTGCGGATTGGTGCGGAAGGCGGCATCGCCATCGATGCATCAGTCTCAAGGGGTGTTCATGGCCGGTCGGTCGATAACGGCATAGCGGCGCAATGCGCAACATGCGTGGATGGGTTCAGGGCCATGACCGAAAAGAGTGCCGTTGGTGATCCCTTTGCACTGCAACGCTTCGTAGAAGCGCAAGATCGCACGTTCGAGCGGGCATGCGAGGAATTGCGGGCGGGTCGCAAAAGGAGCCATTGGATATGGTACATATTCCCGCAGATGCAGGGGTTGGGTTCCAGCTCCATGGCGCAACACTACGGAATTTGCTCACTGGACGAGGCGATGGCCTACCTTGCGCATCCGGTCCTGGGGCCGCGGCTCGAGCAGGCGACGCGCCATATGATCGGCCACCAGGGAAAGCCGCTATCCGTGATCCTCGGCGCGCCGGACGATATGAAATTTCGCTCCTCGATGACGCTTTTCGCCGTGGCCGCCGGGCCGGACAGCCTCTTCGCCGAGGCGTTGGACCGCTTGTGCGGGGGTGAGCGCGACGCGCTGACGCTGGAGCTGCTTGGTCGGTGATCCCAGCCAAACGGGTAGGTGCGGCCTAGACCCTTCAGGGCTTTGCGGTGGCTAAAAACGGGATTACAAGGCGGCGCGACTTGAGATGTGCCCGGGAGAATGTCCGGGCTTTTGAGGGCTGGCGCACCGATCCGCGGTGCCACCAGTTCGCCCCGCTCCGGCAATGCCGACGCAAGAAACGAAGGACGATACCCCATGACAGCCATCATCGACATCATCGGCCGAGAAATTCTGGACAGCCGCGGCAACCCGACGGTCGAGGTTGACGTGACGCTCGAAGATGGCGCATTCGGGCGCGCCGCAGTGCCGTCGGGCGCTTCGACGGGAGCTCACGAGGCGGTCGAGCTGCGCGACGGCGACAAGGGGCGCTATGGCGGCAAGGGCGTGTTGAAGGCGGTCGATGCCGTCAACGGCGAGATCTATGACGCACTGGCCGGCATGGATGCGGAGGACCAGCGCGGCATCGACGCCGCCATGATCGATCTCGATGGCACCAAGAACAAGGGCCGTCTCGGCGCCAACGCCATTCTCGGCGTGTCGATGGCAGTCGCCAAAGCGGCGGCGAGGGCCGCGGGCCTCGACCTCTATCGCTATGTCGGCGGCACCTCGGCGCATGTGTTGCCGGTGCCGATGATGAACATCATCAACGGCGGCGCGCATGCCGACAACCCGATCGACTTCCAGGAATTCATGATCATGCCGATCGGCGCGCCGACCCTGCGCGACGCGGTGCGCTGGGGCTCGGAAATCTTCCACACGCTGAAGAAGCGGCTGAAGGATGCCGGCCACAACACCAATGTCGGCGACGAGGGCGGCTTCGCGCCGAACCTGAAGTCGGCCGAAGACGCGCTGGATTTTGTGATGAAGGCGATCGAGGCGGCGGGGTACAAGCCGGGCCACGATGTCATGCTGGCGCTGGATTGCGCTTCGACGGAATTCTTCAAGAACGGCGCTTATCACTATGAAGGCGAGGGCAAAACCCGCTCGATCCACGAGCAGGCAAAGTATCTCGCCGATCTTGTCTCGCGATATCCGATCGTCTCGATCGAAGATGGCATGTCGGAAGACGATTTCGACGGCTGGAAAGCCGTGACCGATTTGATCGGAAGCAAGTGCCAGCTCGTCGGCGACG
>CAZLHQ010000170.1:0-6234 GCA_964559355.1 uncultured Hyphomicrobiaceae bacterium | reverse complement strand
GGATCCGGAGCGCCATACCTGCACCTGGAAGAACGAGCCGGTCACGCTGACCGTCACCGAGTTCCTGATCCTGCAGGCGCTGGCGACGCGGCCCGGGGTGGTCAAGAGCCGCAACGCGCTGATGGACGCCGCCTACGAAGACCAAGTCTATGTCGACGACCGCACCATCGACAGCCACATCAAGCGGTTGCGCAAGAAGTTCAAGGTGGTCGACGACGACTTCGACGTGATCGAAACCCTTTACGGCGTCGGTTACAGGTTCAAGGAGGCCTGAGCCGGGCTCAGGTCAGGCGGCAGCCACGCCACGGCAATGCCAGCGCATCGTATCGGCGCGTCTTGTGAGCACGCCCGCATACCCTGCGTAAGCGCGCCCAGATCAGTCGCGCATGGGGCGCTTGGGCTGTCGATTTCAAAATCGCACTGCGGGGTGCTCACGGAGGAAGCATGGCATTCGGTACGGAGCGCTCGGCTGCCCCCGCCGACCTCGAAACCGAGGCCGGGCAAGCCTCGTTGTGGCACCGTATCGGACGCTGGTGGGAAAAACAGCCGCTACCGCGTTTCGTCTCGGGCACGCTGTTGCGGCGCATTCTCGCCTCCAACCTGCTCGGGCTGGCAATCTTCATTCTCGGCATTCTTTATCTTTCGAACTCGCGTGGCTGGCTGATCGACGCCAAGCGTGAATCGCTGCGCGTGCAAGGAGAAATCATCGCCGCTGCCATCGCCGGCGACGCCAAGATCGAAACCGAGCGCTTGACGCTTGATCCCAACAAATTGCCAGAAGCTGCTGACGCGCGCATTCCGTTCCGCGACGATGGCTTTGCCGCGCTCGAATTATCGATCCGGCCCGAGCGCGTGACGCCGATCTTGCGCCGCCTGATCCAGCCCACGAACACCCGCGCCCGCATCTATGCGCGCGATGGAACGCTCATCGTCGACAGCGACAAGCTGCTGCAGCGCGGCGCCATCCTGCAGGAAAACAATGACGAGGTGCGCAGCGACGGCCGCGTCAAAACCAAGAACTTCTGGACGCGACTCACCTACTGGCTGATCGACAAGGAGTTGCCCGTATATCGCGAGATCGGCTCCAATCTCGGCACCAACTATCCCGAAGTTCGCATCGCCATCGCTGGCGGCACGCCGACGCCCATGCTGCTGCTCAACGAGAAGGGTGAGCAGATCGTGTCGCTGGCGATTCCCATCCAGCGCATGAAGGCCGTCCACGGCGTATTGCTGCTGTCGACGCGCGCTGGCGAGATCGACGAAATCGTCGCCGAGGATCGCGGCAAGATCCTGATGCTGGCGTTGATCGCGTTCATTGCCACGGTTTCGACGTCGCTGCTGCTGGCGCGCACGGTGGCAGGCCCCATGCGGCACCTGTCGGAAACCGCCGAGATCGTCTCCAACAATATCAACGCACGCCGCGAGCTGCCGCAATTTGCCGAGCGCCGCGACGAGGTCGGCCTGCTGGCGCGTGCGTTCGCCAAGATGACCGCAGCCCTGTTTCGCAGGCTGGAAGCAAGCGAGAAATTCGCCGCCGATGTCGCCCACGAACTCAAAAACCCGCTGACGGCGGCCCGCTCCACTGCCGAGTCGCTGGGCTTTGCCAAAACGGACGAGCAGCGCGACCATCTGATCGAACAGATTCAGCTCGAGTTGAAGCGCTTGAACCGTATGATCACGGAAATCTCGAGCGCGTCTCGGCTCGATGCTGAGCTGGCACGCCAACAGCGTGAGCCGGTGGCCCTGGTGGAATTGCTCGAAAGCGTGACGTCCATCTTCCGCGACAAGGCAGAAGAGCGCGGGGTCAACCTCGTTCTCGAAATCGTGCCGGCGGAAAATCCCGCAACCTACACGATCCAGGGCAACGACAGCCGGATCGCGCAGGTCGTCACCAACCTCGTCGACAACGCCGTCTCTTTCTCGCCGAAAGGCGGCTATGTGCGCGTCTCGGCGCTGCGCGACGGCCGTTTCGTCGAAATTCGCGTCGACGATGAAGGTCCCGGCATCGAAGAGGACAAGCTCGAAACGGTGTTTGCGCGCTTCTACACCTACCGGCCAACCGCGGACAGCAGCCGCGGCAACAACTCCGGCCTCGGCCTCGCCATCTCGCGCGAAATCGTTCACGCCTACGGTGGCACGATCCGCGCGCAGAACCGCTACAAGGTATCTGGCGACACGACATCAGACCGCCTCGGCGCCCGCTTCATAGTGCGATTGCCGGTATCGCCGCCCGCCGGCAAGGCCACTTGAGATGAGCGGCGAGACCGTGCTCTTGCACGCGACCGCAGTTGCGCGAGCCGGCCGATGCGTCCTGTTGTGCGGACCATCTGGCGCGGGCAAATCCGATCTCGCGTTACGACTTATCACGCAAGCCCAAGCAAATGCGACGGATGACGAGCGCTTCATGCTGGTCGCCGACGACCAGGTGCTCCTTACCGGCGCGCAAACAGAGTTGCTGGCGGAGGCTCCTTCGACGATTGCCGGCAAGCTCGAAGTGCGCGGGCTCGGCATCGTCGCCGTACCCTTCGTCGCACAGGCCAAGGTCGCGCTGCACGTCGACCTCGTGGCGACGGACACCATCGAGCGCATGCCACCGCCGTCTTTTGTGACACACGCGGGGATCGCCATACCGGCGCTTCGGTTGCGCCCGTTCGAAGCCAGTGCGACCGCCAAAGTCGCCATGGCGCTGGCTCAGGCAACCCGCTGCGACACTTGGCCCTGAGCGCCTGTTGTCAAGAGGCTCCGCAAAGAGCCGCGCACAAATACCGCCATCACACCTGAGCTGAGCAAATCCCCCTTGCATGGCAGGCGAACACTTGCCACCCTGCCACGCGCTGCAACGGTGGCCGCCACGGTTCTGCACGGAAATGATGAAATGAACTCTTTCGACCGCCTATCCGGCACACGCCATCAAGCACAACAAGCCCGGTGTCGTGTCTGGCGGAGAGCTGCTCCTGTCTCTGCACGTTCCACCAGGTCATTGGCCCCCCTGGCCCCTAGGTCATTGGCCTCCAGATCATTGGCGCGACTGAACCACGCTGGCAAATTGGATTTTCTCGTATCATTCAGTTTCCGAATGGCCTTGCCCGCATGACGGATCGCTTGAAGGCAATTCAGAACCGGAACACTAGCGCATGATCGGTCTTGTCATCGTCACACATGGCGGCTTGGCGCGTGAGTTCCGCGCCGCACTGGAGCATATCGTCGGCCCGCAGGAGCGGCTGGAAACGATCTCGATCGGACCCGAGGACGATATGGTGGCGCGGCGTCGCGAAATTCTCGAAGCCGTGGCCGCTACCGACACCGGCGAAGGCGTCATCCTTCTCACCGACATGTTCGGCGGCACCCCCGCCAATCTCGCCATATCGATACTGGACGAGGCCAACGTCGAGGTGATAGCCGGCATCAACCTGCCGATCCTCGTCAAGCTCGCCAGCGTTCGCAACGAAGCGCCATTGAGCGAAGCCGTGGCGATCGCGCGCGATGCGGGCCGCAAGTACATAAAGGTTGCCAGCCAGCAACTCACCGGCGACGGATAGCATGCACCAATGTTTCAGCGCGAGCCCATGCCACGCATGCTGAACCCGATCGCACCCTGGAAAGAGGCCGCGGATTAGAACGGACATTCAACGAGAAGATTACCCGCGCCCATGCCTCAGATCGATTCCAGCGACCGCCCCGAAGCAATCGTCACCATCCGCAATCGCAAGGGATTGCACGCGCGCGCATCTGCCAAGTTCGTCAAATGTGCTGAAGCCTTCGATGCCCATGTGACCGTTACGCGCGACAACCAGACGGTCGGCGGCACTTCGATTATGGGTTTGATGATGCTGGCTGCCGGGCCCGGCGCGCTCCTGCATATCGTTGCCGAGGGTCCTGAAGGCCCCGAAGCGCTGGCCGCGCTCGTCGCGCTGATCGAGGATGGCTTTGGCGAGGAATCCGTAGACGTGGGCTGACCCGTCCGCCTTTCTCCAAGCCTTGGCAGCGATACGGTCGATATCAATCTGGCACCCCCAGCTTGCTGCGCACATGCGCGCAAACATGCAAAGAGCAGGGAGGTGCGGCGCCCCCCTGCTCCTTGCCGTTCAACCCTATGCAGCGCTTACCTGGTCAAGTGCAACGTCGAGATCTGCAGTGCGATGTCACGGAAGGCCTGGCGAAGTGCGTCGCCATTTTCCGCGTTGTAGTATTTTGAAGGGTCGGTCGCACAGTTCTGAAGGGTCGTCACCGATGAACCCGAACTCGGCATCTGGAAGCCGACCGTGTAGACCGTGATGCCGGTCGCCTTCATCGCCGCGCACAGGTTGCGTGCCTGGATGTTGGACGAGGCCACCGTGCAGCTGGCGTAAGCGGTCGACACGCCGTTGGTGCAATACTCGGTGTTGTACTCGCCGTCCGTCATCAGGATCGCGATCTTGCGCAGCGAGGGCTGACCACGGGGGTTCAACTGAGACATCATTTCGTAAGGCGCGGGAGCGCTGGCCGGCGGCAGTTTCGACGCCCAGTTCGGCGACAGCATGTACCACGCCCACGCCGTTCCAATGTGGCCGGCGGTGCTGCCCGAAGCCTCGTAGGCATCGATGGCCGATTTCAATGCCGTCTTGTTGTTGGTCAACGGCATGACGACGCCTGAGCTGGGATTGCACACGCCATTGCTGTCGTAGAACGTGCCAAGCAGGTCGGTGCCAATCGGTAGCGCGTCGGAGAGGGCCAGTGATCCCGACCGCTCCGTCGCACACTTGCCGTCGCGATAGAACGTGCGACTCTTGCCCGACTTGTCCTTGAATGTGATCGAGTTCGGACCCGTCTTGATCAGACCCGATGTCCAAGATGCCGTGCCGACGTTGACCGCCTCGGAGAACGGCACCAGCGCCACTCGCGAGGTGTACTGGCCCTGATCCTGCCACACGACGATATCGATCAGATCCTTGGCGGCGAGCTTCAGATCCTCGATCTTCGTGCACGGCTGGCACATCGAGCCCGTGATATCGAGCATCAGTGAGATTTCGACGTTGGTCTGGCTGTTGCCGCCCGCGGCGACGACGGCCTCCGCGAACTCGGCGTCCGCCGCTTTAATCAGCGGCAGTCGCGGAATGCCGATCACGTTGAGGAACGGCGTCTGGATGTAGGCGTTGCCCTGAGCGCGCACAGCGGTGTTGTTCTGTGCCGTCACGAACTGGATCTGGTCATCGATCCCGTTCAGGTTGCGCGTGTTTTCCTCGTAGTAGCGCTGCGCCACAGCGACAGCCGCGGCAGGGTTGTCACTCCTGGTCTGCAGCGAACGCCCACCCGCCAACACAGCTGCGTCGACAGCCGCGACCGTGTTGCTCTTGGCCGCCAACCAGCGGCTCAAGTCGAGAGCACCGGCGACGAACAACACCATCATCGTGAAGACCAGCCCGAACATCAGACCGATCGCACCATCCTCAGATTTCAAAAATCGAACCGCAGCAAATACCTTGGAATGGAATTTTCCGGCCATGGCTCCGGTGGCCTTCATAGCCACCTTTTTCAAACGCGGATACATTCGCGCCTCCAGCACACAGAACAGCACCAATTCACACCGTAATGCAGAGCATACTTAAGAACTACAAAAATCAAAAGAATACATAAACTAGGTAAACCATATGATATCATGTTCATGTTTGCATGAAAATTTTGTTTTATTATAATTTTACTCAAATTTTGTTCTGTTTTTTACTTAAACATAAAGCTATGCCTCCGCTTGTTTTCCTTGTTTTTCTTTAATTGGCGCAAGTTCAATGCAAATTTCGCGCCTTCTGCGCCCGGTTCAACTTGAGGCAACAAACGACCAAGTTTGGACATAACGACTTGTTTATATGTAGTTGCGGTGATGCAGCTGCTTCGCTATAGCACCAGCAAGTTCGGCTGACCGCGACGAACATCCCTGACACGGTGCCGCGCAGTTGCCCTGTCCGATCCGGCTGCCCGCACCCCGGGGCACGCGAAACTCCACAAGGCCGCCAACCACGTCTCTCGACCAGCCAATCTGGCTCAAACAGGAAGCCAACGCTCATGACCGCCGCCAACGATTACATCGTCAAAGACATCTCGCTCGCCGAGTGGGGCCGCAAGGAAATCGCCATTGCGGAAACCGAGATGCCGGGCCTTATGGCAACGCGCGCGGAATATGGCCCCAGCCAGCCGCTGAAGGGCGCGCGCATCGCCGGCTCACTGCACATGACCATTCAGACCGCCGTGCTGATCGAAACG
>CAZLHQ010000169.1:0-6407 GCA_964559355.1 uncultured Hyphomicrobiaceae bacterium | reverse complement strand
CAACGCACGGCCGATCAGCCGCTGGATCTCCTGGGTTCGGCCAGAAGGGTGCCCCGTCGTCACCTCGCGGCGCGTGCGATCACTCGTGGCACGCGGCAGCATGGCATATTCGGCCGTCACCCAGCCGCGCTGCTGGCCCTTGAGCCAAGGCGGCACCCGCTCCTCCAGGCTTGCCGTACAAAGCACATGCGTATTGCCGAACTTGATAAGGCAGGAGCCTTCCGCGTGCATGGACACGGCACGCTCGATCGAGACACGGCGCAATTCGTCAGGCTGTCGTTTCGATGGGCGCATGGTTCACTCGGGTTGCAGGCTGCGGAGGATTGGACCGGCGGCTGCCGGCGTTTGCGGCGCAAGCTAGAAGAGCGCACGCCTGCATTCAACACGAAATCGCCGGTGCACGCGCCGGACCGGCTTGAAATGCGTCCGCCGATAGCCGATTTGACCGTGCGCAGCGCGCCTGCCAACATTGCCGCCCCAGTGGCCGCACAACAGTCAATCGATCAAAACCGGCGATGTCGAGCGAAACGAAAACATCATTGAGCAGCTTGAACGATCGCTCGCGTGCGATTCTTCGGCAGATCGTGGAGACGTATCTGGCCACCGGCGAGCCAGTCGGATCGCGCAACTTGTCGCGCGTGTTGCCGATGACATTGTCTCCGGCCTCTATTCGCAACGTGATGTCGGATCTGGAAGATCTGGGACTTATTTTTTCGCCGCACACCTCGGCCGGCCGCCTACCCACCCATTCTGGCCTCAGAATGTTCGTCGATGGCCTGCTCGAGGTCGGCGACCTTTCGACCGACGAGCGCCGCCGCATCGAACAGCAGATCGTCGCCCAACCGCAGACGACCGTCGATCAGGTGCTGGCGGAGGCAAGCAACATGATCTCCGGCCTTTCCCATTGCGCCGGCGTCGTGTTGGCAGAAAAGCAGGTCCGGCGTCTGAAGCACATCGATTTCGTGCCGTTGGAGCCGACCAAGGCGCTCGTCATTCTGGTCGACGACAATCAGGAGATCGAGAACCGCGTCATCACCATGCCGGCAGGGCTGCCGCCTTCGGCGTTGACGGAGGCCGCCAACTTCCTCAATGCGCACATCCGCGGCTTGACCATCGAGGAGGCGCATCAACGCATCGAAGCGCAGCTCAACACAGCCCGCGCGGAACTCGACGTCTTGACGCAGAAGGTCATCACATCGGGGCTGGCCGAATGGTCGGGCACCTTCGACGACAGAAAGAGTCTGATCGTGCGCGGGCAATCCAACCTGCTCAAGGATCTGACCGCAGACGAGGACTTGGAGCGCATCCGCCAGCTGTTCAACGATCTCGAAAGCAAGCGCGAGATGGTGCAATTGCTGAAGCTCGCCGACAACGCGGAGGGCGTGCGCATTTTCATCGGCTCTGAGAACAAGCTGTTCTCGTTGTCCGGCTCCTCGCTGGTGGTCGCGCCATTCCATGATAAGACCAGCAAAGTGGTGGGCATTCTGGGCGTGATCGGCCCCACCCGCATCAATTACGCCCGCATTATTCCTATGGTCGACTATACCGCCAAGATCGTCGGCCGGCTGCTGTCGCGGTAACGGCCGGCCGGCCGTTTTGCCATGCGACTTGATTTTTGCCCGATCCCGGCCGATATGCGGGCCATCGTCAAACGCGATCGACATGCTATATGCGCCGCTTGGCCTTGCCCGAGGCGCGGCGCAGCGAAACTGCCAGCGGAGTGACCATGTCCGACGAGCCACAGACCCCCCCGAAGTCCGGTAGCCAGCCCCAATCCGCCGAGCGGCCGGCTGCGACAAACGGACAAAATGGGGGCGCAGAGCGCAAGCGCGCTGCCCAGCCCGCGCCCGACGCGGCGGGAGATGGTGACATTGCCGACGAGTTCCTGGCCGCCGAGACAGCCGATGTCGGCGCCGACCCGATGGCGGTGCTGACCGCGCAGGTCGAGACGTTGCAAAGCCAGGTCGCCGACCTTACCGGCCGTCTGCTGCGCGCCCATGCAGACCTCGACAATCTGCGCAAGCGCGGCGAGCGCGAGAAACAGGAGACGGCGCGTTACGCAATCTCCAAATTCGCGCGCGACACTGTCGAGGTCGCCGACAATTTCGAACGCGCCATGCAGTCCGTCCCGGCAGCCGCCATCGACGAGAACCCGCAGTTGAAGGCGCTGCTCGACGGCATCACCATGACCGAGCGCGAGTTCCTCAACGTGCTCGAGCGACATGGCGTCAAGCGCGTGTCACCCAAAGGCGAGGCATTCAACCCGCATCTGCATCAGGCCGTGATGGAACGGCAGGACCCATCTGTCGCCAACGGCACGGTGGTCGAGGTTTTCCAGCCCGGCTACGTGATCGAGGATCGCTGCCTACGCCCTGCGATGGTCGTGGTGGCGCGCGGCGGCAGCAAATCGCCCAAGCCTGCTGCTGCGGGTGACCATTCTTCCGCTGCCGAGAAGCCGCAGTCGAACGGCGGCAACGACGCCTCCGGCAACAATGGCGGCATCTGATCGGGCTGACGCGATGCTATTCGAGCTTGGTTGCGAACCGCCGCTTGGCGCAGTGCGTGCCGGGCTCGGGTACGCATGAATAGAACGAGTAGAGCACAGCGTCGGCGCGGCCGACCAGATTTTCCGATGGCACCACGCCCATCTCGGGGAAGCGGCTGTCTGCGGAATTGTCGCGATTGTCACCCATCATGAAATAATGTCCTGGCGGAACGACCCGCTCGGGCATGCTGCCGTGATGGCGACGATGCACGTATTCCAGTATCGGGTGGCTGGCGCCGCCCGGCAGGGTCTCGATGTAGCGGTTGACCTCGACCACGCGGCCTTCGAACTCGCGGAACTTGTAGGTCTGCTCGAGCTTACGCTGAAGCTTTTCGCCATTGAGGATCACTTCGCCATTGTCGATGGCAATGCGGTCTCCCGGCAGCCCGATCAGCCGCTTGATCATGCGATCCGTGCTCTTGGGATGGACGAAGACGATGATGTCGCCACGTTTGGGCTCGGCCTGCAGGTAGCGGCCCTTGACGGTCGCGGGCAACGACATGTCGAGCGGCAGCGAATGGCGCGAATAGCCATACGCGAACTTGTTGACGGTGAGGCGGTCGCCCACTTCCAGCGTCGGCACCATGCTCTCGGAGGGAATGTGATAGGTGGCGAACGCTGCGGTCTGGAATGCAAAGGCCAGCACCAGCGCAACGCCGGCACTGACCAGGATCTCTTTGAATTGTCGCAGCATGGCCGGGCTCGCAGCAGGTTGAGGGCAATGGCACAAGCGGTCGCGGTGATACCGACGCCGCTGTCGCCGCAACTCCTATAAATCGTAATTGGTGCCCGAAACAGGGCGGCAGCAGCGATTTGCCGCCGCCCTGTTGAAGTTCCGCGACGGCTATCCCACCACCTTGCTGGTCCGCGGATGCTCGAACTCGCGCAGAATGCGCTCGGCCTTGGCGCTTTCGAGCTTGTGGACGAGGTTTTCCGCCTCGTGCTGGTCGCGCAGGGCTTTCGACAAGGTGAAGCACGAGCCCGTCAGGAAGAACGTGCCGACGAGGAAGAAGCCCTTCATCCATAGTTCACCGGGGATGGCGAGCACGCCCAGTACCATCATGCCGAGCGAGATGGCGAAAGAGGTATAGGCGTAGGTGCGCCAGGCTTTGGAGTCTTGATGCATGGGAGTTCTCCTAAGGTTCTAGGGTTTAGGTTCTAGGGGTTAGGTTCGGGGGGTCGAGGCTGCAGGTGTCGGGCCGTTCGCGCTGCGTCACGGCTTTGGCGCGCCGGGGGTGTTGCGGCGGGCCTTCAGCCTCTCCAGCACGGCTTTGGGATCGGTCTCGGTCGTGCGGCGCAGCGGTTCGCTGCCCGGAGTGCGCAATGCCGGATCGCGTTCGACGCGGTCCATCGCCTCGGCGAAATCGCGTTGTTCGGTCTGACGGGAGCGAATGCGCTCGAGTGTGCGCCGCGCTTCCGCGATCGCCGATTGCGAAACTCCAGCCGAAGACAGGCAGCGCGCGTTGGCGCGATTGACGGCGGCGGCAGCGCGCGTGGTGGCAAGTCCGCGCCGCAATTCAGCAAGCAGGCGCGCGTTGCTCTCCAGGTTGCGGCGGATGCGGCTCGCCGAATCGGCGCAATCGGTGGCTGCGGCGGCGTGGGCCTGATGCTCGTCGGTGAGTCCGGCAATGCGCTCGGACAACCGTTCGGCCTCCGCCTCCGTGCCGCGCTCCAGTGCCGCCAGCACTTCGGATTCCGTTTCGGCGACGCGATGGCCAGTCTCCTCCGCCAGGCGCCGCTCGCCCGCCTCCTCCGCCAGCACCAGCGCTAGGTCGCGCTTGCCGGCCTCGAAAGCGGCGTTGGCCTCGCGCAGACGCTGCTCCAGCAGCCGCGTTGCATTGGCATCGAAAATTGCCTCCTCGGCTTCCGCGACCTGGGCGCGGAACAAGGTCGACAAGGTCTTGAACATGGGTCGGGTCCTCCATCGCAATTACTGAACGTCGTACAGTTTTCAATGTAGCACGTTTTGAACGTCGTTCAAGATGTCATTTCCGTGCGATGTCCCGATCCGGACGACAGGGTTAAGAATTCCTTTTTTGGCTGGTCGATGCGTTCGCCGTGTCGCGCGGTTGCGCTGGCTGCAAAGGGAAATTTTCGATAGAACGCCTGCGCCTTGATCGAACCGGTTCGGGCAGATAGGCCCACTCAGCGCAACCAGGAGGCTCACATGACCACCGAAGACAAGCTGCGCACCCTCGACGACCTCCCCTGCTTTTGAGGTCTCGAGCAAACGCCGTCGCTCATATCCGTCGGAGAGCCGCGTCAAGCGCGGCCATCGCATCGTCCACGGCGATGTCGAGCTCACCGAAAAGCTCGGTCGCAACGATCTGTGCCCGTGCGGATCAGGACGCAAATTTCAAGCGCTGCTGCATGGCGTCCGGCCGCTTTGATGGCGCGCCGCGCAACCATTACTTTCAGAGATGAATAACCGCGCCATACTGAGGCGGGTCCGGCCGTGCTCACTTCGGCGGGCGCGGCCGGGCCACCTTGGTCCGCTGGCGGGTTGCCTGCGGCTGCGTCACGCGGCGCAGCGTCATATTGATGCGGCCGGGCTCGCCCAGCAATTGGCCCGTACACGGCAGGATGCGATCGATCCCGTGATGGGCAAGCCGCGCCTCACCGCCCAGAACGACCACGTCCCCCGAGCGCAGCAGCAACCGCTCCGTCGGGTCCGTGCGACGGCGGCCACCGATGCGGAACCAGGCATCGTCACCCAAGGAGACAGAAACCACGGGAGCGGCGAAATCCTGCTCGTCGCGATCGATGTGCAGTCCCATTCGCGCGCCCGGCTCGTACCAGTTGACGAGGCACGCTTCTGGCGGCTCGGGATAGCCCGATACCTCGCGCCATAGCGCCAGCAATTGGCGCGGAATCGCCGGCCAGGGCTGCCCGGTGACGGGATGCAACGGCTGATAGCGATAGCCGCCCGCCTTATCCGTCACCCAGCCCAATGGTCCACAATTGGTCATTCGCACCGAAAGTGGCGCCCCAGTGCGCGGCATCGCCGGCACGAACAGCGGCGCCTCCCCAACCACCCGGGTGACGGCGCTCACGAGTCGCTTCTGAGCCGCAAGCCCCAGATGCGCCGGGAAATATTCAAATCCGATCGGCAGCTGCATCGTCGGTCCACTTGGAACGGCTTTCGGGGCGCGTTAACGTCGTCGCCGGCGACTGGCCCTCAGGTTTCGCCAAGCCGTCCGATAAAAAAACATCACGGCGTGGTGATCCGCCGCCGTTGCACGCCGTAGCGGCCTCCTTATATAAGCCGCAGCAATGTTAGCAGCTCCAGGGGCCGTAACGCACGGCTGGCGGGACAGGGGTTCCGTCAGACATGAGAATATCGGGCGCCGCGTGGGCCCGAACGGCCTGCCGCAAGAAGAGGAACTATCGAACCATGGCTAAAGTTATCGGCATCGACCTTGGAACCACCAACTCGTGCGTCGCCGTGATGGAAGGCGGCAAGCCGAAGGTTTTGGAAAATTCCGAGGGCGCCAACACCACACCATCGATCGTCGCATTTACCGACGACGGCGAGCGTCTCGTCGGCCAGACCGCCAAGAACCAGGCCGTTACCAACCCGATCAACACCTTGTTCGCCATCAAGCGCCTCATCGGCCGTCGCTTCGACGACGAGATGGTGAAAAAGGACCAGGGTCTCGTCCCCTACAAGATCGTCAAGGGGCCGAATGGCGACGCATGGGTCGAGGCGCAGGGCAAGCAGTACTCGCCGCAAGAGATCTCTGCCTTCATTCTGCAGAAGATGAAGGAGACCGCTGAAGCCAAGCTCGGCGAGAAGGTGACGAAGGCGGTCATCACCGTGCCTGCCTACTTCAACGACGCCCAGCGCCAGGCAACCAAGGAC
>CAZLHQ010000168.1:0-6441 GCA_964559355.1 uncultured Hyphomicrobiaceae bacterium | reverse complement strand
TCGAGGTCGACGAGAAGAAGTGCATCTGCTGCGGCGCCTGCTATCCGCCCTGCCCGCCCATGCAGATCAATGGCGCGGAATCGACCAAGATCGCCATTTGGGTCGGCGGCAAGCACTCCAACGCACGTTCGCGTCCCACGTTCCACAAGCTCGCGGTGGCCAATCTGCCGAACAATCCTCCGCGTTGGCCGGAGGTCGAGGAAGTCGTCCGCAAGATCCTTTACGCCTACAAGGCCGGCGCCAAGGATTGGGAGCGCATGGGCGAATGGATCGAGCGCATCGGCTGGCCGCGGTTCTTCGAGGAAACCGGCCTCGCGTTCACCAAGCATCATCTGGATACGTGGACGGGTGCGCGCCACACGATGAACATGTCGGCGCACGTTCGCTTCTGAGGTGGAAAACATCGGCCGCGGTGATCACGATCACTGCGGCCGGGTTTCGCGACCAATAAAAAGGTGCTGCCTGGTTTGCGCCTGGCTCTTGTTGAGGGCCGGCCTGACGGTTGGTGCCATGAGAAAGCTCAATTGGGAGATGTGCTGCAGTGAAGCTCAGCATTCTTGTCAACGAGGGCCCCTATACCCACGAGGCGGCTGACTCGGCCTATCAATTTACGAAGGCGGCGCTCGAGAAGGGCAACGAGATCTTTCGCGTCTTCTTCTATCACGACGGCGTAAACAACGGCACGCGCCTGACGGTGCCGCCGCAGGACGATCGTAACGTGCAGAAGAACTGGTCGGAGCTGGCCGAGAAGTACAAGCTCGATCTGGTGGTGTGCATCGCCGCCGCCCAGCGTCGCGGCATTCTCGACGACGGCGAGGCCAAGCGTCATGGCAAGGGTGAAGGCGCCGCCAACATCGCGCCGGGCTTCCGCATCTCCGGTCTCGGGCAGTTGATCGAGGCCGGCATCGAGGCGGATCGCCTCGTCGTATTCGGCGATTGAGGGGGCAGCGATCATGTCGAATGTGAAGAAGTTCCTCTACGTCAATCGCAAGGCGCCCTACGGCACCATCTATGCGCTAGAGAGCCTCGAGGTGGTGTTGATCGGCGCGGCGTTCGACCAGGACGTCAGCTTGGCATTTGTCGACGACGGCGTGTTTCAGCTCGCCAAGGGACAGGACACCAAGAACCTCGGCGTCAAGAATTTTTCGCCCACCTATCGGGCGCTCGGCGACTACGGCGTCACCAAGCTCTACGTCGAGAAGGAATCGCTGGCCACGCGCGGCCTGACGGAAGACGACCTCATGCCGATCACGTTCGAGGATGAAAACGACGGATTCGCCGAGAAGCCTTCGATCATCTTCGTGGATCGCGCGCAGATGGCCGAGGTCATGCGCAATCAGGATGTCATTTTGAGCTTCTGACAAGAGCTCCTGCCGGGGAATTCGAGAATGACGACACTGCATTTGGTCAACAAGTCGCCGTTCGAGCGCAATGCGATGCAGAGCTGTCTTGAACATGCGCTGGCCGGAGACGGCATCATCATGTTCGAGGATGGTGTCTACGGCGCCGTCAAGGGTAGCGCCATTGCCGGCCTTGTCGAGAGCAAGGTGGCTTCGGTGAAGGTCTATGTGCTGGGAGCAGACCTCAGCGCTCGCGGCATCGCCAACGGCCGTTTGATCGACGGCATTGCAATTGTGGATTACCCGGGATTCGTCGATCTCGTGACCGGACATACACGAGCACAGTCCTGGCTGTGAGCGCCACAGCCACAAGCATGAACGCCCGCGAGGGCCAATACACGACGCCAAATCAAGGAGAAAAAGAGATGGCCTATACCGTGAATGGAAACACCGTCGAGCATGACGAGGAAGGCTACCTGACGGACCTCAACGACTGGAGCCAGGATATCGCGCTCGAGATCGCCAAGAGCCAGAACCTGGAAATGACGGACGAGCGCTGGGAAGTCGTCAACTTCCTGCGCAACTACTACGACGAGTATCAGGTGGCTCCCGCCGTTCGCGTGCTCACCAAGGCGCTGGCCAAGACGATGGGCCCGGAGAAGGGCAACAACAAATATCTCTACGAGTTGTTCCCCTATGGCCCGGCTAAGCAGGCGTGCATGATCGCCGGTCTGCCCAAGCCGACCGGCTGCGTGTGATCGCGCACTGGTGATGCGTCTCTGACGTTTGCTTTTGACCTTGCCACGAGGGGAAGCAAATGTCGGAGGCAGACACCAGTATTGATCGTAGGACGAGGGCTCCTCGCGCGAGGAAAAAAGTGCTGGACGCCTGTTGGCGAATCCGGCCGGCGCGGGGATGTCCCTGGGGGGTTATTCTCGGGAGGTAGGCCCCGTGCTCACGGGCTTCTATGCGCTGCTGTTCTATCTGGCGACGGCCGTTCTGGTCGGCGGTCTTGCGCTCAAGATTCGCCAATACTGGACAACACCGGCTCCGCTGAAGATTCCGACGACGCCAGCGCCGACCACCAATACCGGCGTGGCTTTCAGGCTGGCGCGCGAGGTGGTTCTCTTCGAGAGCCTTTTCAAGGCCAACAAGTGGATCTGGGTGTTCGGCTGGGTGTTCCATGCCGGACTGCTGCTGGTCGTGTTGCGGCATGTACGCTACTTCGTCAATCCGGTTCCCGAAGTGGTGACGCTGATCCAGCCGTTCGGCATCTACGCCGGCTTCGCAATGGTCGCCGGTCTGCTCGGCCTATTCGCCCGCCGTATCGTCGTGCCGCGCATTCGTTACATCAGCGCCCCGTCCGACTATCTGATGCTGCTGCTGCTGCTGGCAATTGGCATGAGCGGCCTGGCGATGAAGTTCGTCGCGCATACCGACATCGTCGCCGTGAAGGCGTTCTTCATCGGCTTGATGACGTTCAACCTGCAGCCCCTGCCGGCCGATCCGGTGCTGCTCGTACACCTTACATTGGTCGCCGTGTTGATGATCATCTTCCCGTTCTCCAAGCTGCTGCATGGCGTGGGCTTGTTCTTCTCGCCCACCCGCAATCAGGCCGACAATCCTCGCGAGCGGCGTCATCTTGCGCCATGGGCGGCCAAGCTTGAGGCGGGCGCGAGCGCGAAGGAGGCGGCGCGTGGCTGATACGAGCGACTACATCATTGAGGACAACAACATTCCCGATCCGCTGGAGATCCCGGCGATCGCATGCGGCGCTATGGCCGGCTCCAAGCCGTTCGTGGCGAAGGCCGAGCACCAGAAGCCATTGGGCTTTCCTGGCGAGCTGGTCGACAACTGGCAGGAGAAGGCCATCGACAAGATGGGCGAGCTCCTCGGCAAGTATCGCTCACTCCAGGTTTATCTCGACAGCTGCGTGAAATGCGGCGCATGCACCGACAAGTGCCACTATTTCCTCGGTACGGGCGATCCCAAGAACATGCCGGTGGCGCGCCAGGATCTGCTGCGCTCGGTCTATCGCCGCTACTTCACCTTCTCGGGCAAGTACTTCCCCAAGCTTGTCGGCGCTAAGGACTTGACCGAAGAGGTGCTCGACGACTGGTACAGCTATTTCCACCAGTGCTCTCAGTGCCGCCGCTGCTCGGTCTATTGCCCGTATGGCATCGATACCGCCGAAGTTTCCATGGCCGCGCGCGAAATCATGGACTCGGTTGGCAAGGGGCAGAAGTACTGCAACGAGATCATCGGCAAGGTCTACAAGGTCGGCAACAATCTGGGCCTGCCCAAGAAGGCCATCCAATCGACTCTGGAAGGTCTCGAGGAGGAGATCGAAGAGGAGACCGGCCTCAAGGTGCGCATGCCGATCGACGAGCCAGGCGCCGAGGTGCTGCTGGTGACGCCATCGGCCGATCTGTTCGCCGAGCCGCACATCCAGGGGTTGATGGGCTACGCCAAGGTGTTCCACGAGGCAGGCGTCACCTGGACGCTCAGCTCATATGCCTCGGAAGCCGCCAACTTCGGCATGTTCATCGGCTCGTATGAGAACATGCGCGAGGTGTCGCTGCGCATCCGCAAGGCGGCGCTCGATCTCGGCGTCAAGCGCATCGTGTTTGGCGAGTGCGGGCACGCCTGGCGCGTCGCCTACTCGTTCCTCAACACTCTCGCTGGGCCGTTCGACTTCCTCGATCCGCGCTATCCGGTGCCCCAGCACATCTGCGAGTTCACCTACGATCTGATGCAGCAGAACAAGCTCGTCTTCGACAAGTCGAAGAACGACGAATACCGCCTAACGTTCCACGACAGCTGCAACGTCGCGCGCGGCTCGCGCATGGGCAACATGCCGGGCGGGCAGTTCGAGATACCGCGCGCCATTCTGCGTGCGTCCTGCAATCACTTCTACGACATGGCGCCCGACACGATCAAAGAGACGACGTTCTGCTGTGGCGGCGGCGGCGGCCTTTTGACCGACGATCTGATGGAGCTGCGCATCAAGGGCGCGCAGCCGCGCATGCGTGCGCTCCAGCAGGTCAAGGAAGATCACGGCGTCACCCACATGGCGGCGATCTGCGCGATCTGCAAGGCGCAATTCACGAAGGTGCTGCCGCACTACGGTTTCGAGATGGACGCAATCCTCTCGGTTCACCAGATGGTCGCCAACGCGATCGTGCTTACAGGCTCTCATCAGGCGCGGGAGCGAAACGAGAAATCAAAGGCCGCACCTGACGGTCGGGCTGCTTAAGGGAGACTCAACCGATGAACGACATGGCCAACAAGCCGAAGTCCTCTGGCGACGAGACCGAGGATACCAAGCTGACGTTCCGCCGCTTCAAAAACGGCGAGAGCATGTGGACCGGTTGGGACGATCTGACCGAGAAGATCTTCCAGGGCGACAAGTCCTACAAGTGCCCGACCTACGTGCACAAGACGCCGCCGTGCCAGGGCTCCTGCCCTTCGGGTCATGAGATCCGCGGCTGGCTCGCCATCGCCCGGCAGATGGACAAGCCGCCGACGAAGGACGTGACGTGGCAGCAGTATGCTTTCGAGCGCATGGTCGAGGCCAATCCATTCCCCTCCACCATGGGGCGCGTTTGCCCGGCTCCGTGCGAGGATGGCTGCAATCGTAACGAGGTTGACGATTTCGTCGGCATCAACGGCGTCGAGCAGTATGTTGGCGATTGGGCCAACGATAACGCACTGAAGCTGCCCAAGCCCGGTGAATTCACCGGCAAGAAGGTCGTTGTCATCGGTGGCGGCCCGGGTGGCCTTGCGGCTGCCTACTTCCTGCGGCGCAAGGGCCATGCCGTCTCGATCATCGAAGCGCACGAGCATCTCGGCGGCATGATGCGCTATGGCATTCCCGGCTATCGCACGCCGCGCGAAATGCTCGACAAGGAAATCGGCCGCATTATCGATATGGGCGTCGATGTGCGCCTCAACACCAAGGTCGGCGTGCATGTGTCGATCGAAGAGCTCGAGAAGGAGTTTGACGCGATCTTCTGGGCGGTCGGTGCGCAGAAGGGCCGCGGCCTGCCGATTCCGGGATGGGAAGGTACCGAGAACTGCATCACCGGCGTTGAGTTCCTCGATGCCTTCAACCAGGGCTGGGTGGTCAGCACCGCCAAGCGCGTGATCGTCGTCGGCGGTGGCGACACCTCGATCGACGTCGCATCCGTCGCCCGTCGTCTCGGCCACATCACGCACAAGGCCGAGAAGGACATCGATGCGCACAACCTGCTCGGTTTCACGGCCCATGACGTGGCCGGCGCCATGCGCCGCGAGGGCCTGCAGGCCACGCTGACGTCGCTTTTCCCGCTAGAGAAGATGACCGCATCCGAGCGCGAACGCGAGGATGCGATGCGTGAAGGCGTCACCATCATGGGCGGCGTCTTGCCGCTCGAAGTGCTGCGTGACGATCAGGGCCGTGCACGCGGTCTCAAGATGTGCAAGTGCACGATGAAGGGCATGACGCCGGTCCCGGTCGAGAACACGGAGTTCGAGATCGAAGGCGACATCATCATCTCGGCAATCGGCCAGATGGGCGAGCTCGATGGCAGCCTCGCCGCGCTCGACAACGGCAAGGGCTTCATCGGCACCGACTCGATGTATCGCGTCAAGGGCAAGCCCAAGCACTTCGCCGGCGGCGACGTCGTGCGCCCGCATCTGCTGACGACTGCGATCGGCCACGGTCGCATCGCGGCTGAAAGCATCGATTACTTCCTCAACGGATCGCCTGTCGACAAGCGGCCGAAGGTTGACGTGCACCACTTCAACCTTCTGCGCGAGCTGCATCAGCGCGCACTCGATCCCGAGCCCTATACCCAGGGGCAGACGCGCGGCACCTCGGGCGGCAAGTTTGCCGTTCATAACTATGAGGATCGCTCGTCGAGCCAGATCATACCGCATGGCGATCTATTCAAGGGCCACTTCAAATACGAACCGCGCGGCAAGCGTGACGAGGTGCACATCGAGGCCGAAAAGGTTCTCGGCAACTTCGAGGAACGCATCAAGGGCTTCACCGAGCAGCAGGCGATCAACGAAGGCAAGCGCTGCATGAGCTGCGGCATGTGCTTCGAGTGCGACAACT
>CAZLHQ010000167.1:4268-6714 GCA_964559355.1 uncultured Hyphomicrobiaceae bacterium | reverse complement strand
CGCGAGATGCTGCAGGCGCTGATCGACAAGAGCCAGGAAAACGTCGAGGGCGAGGTGCGGTTGAAGCTCTACAAGGGCAACACGATCGTCATCGGCCGCAAGAGCGCCAAGTCGCTTTACAACATGAACCTCGTCACCTTCGAGGACGACCGCGGCGCCTACGACCAGAAGGACGCCGAAGGCTTCATTCGCCTCAATGCGCTGCGGCTACGGACGCTGGGGGTGCGGGAGAAGGGATAGCCGCGTTTGAAATGCGCCTGTCCGGATATTCATCCATGCCCAGGAACCTTTAATAAGGAATCGCACTATTAAAGGATAATGCCTCATCCTTTAATAAGTAACGCTGGGCTGGACTTTGGACCGGGAGGGGGCAAGCTCCTCAGGAGCTGGAGGTGCCCCATGACCCAGTTCGCCCCGCACAGCCACGCGATCGTGGCGATGGCGGGGTTCGCGTTGCTGATGCTCGCCATTGGCAGCCACGCATAAGGCGGAGGACGGCGTTGTTTCGGGTTCGGCGCCGAAGCCCGAGTACGGCATCCCGCCTACCGGCTGTGACGGGCGCATCTCAACGCCACCGAAATCATGGGCGTGTTCGTTGCCGCGACGATGGCGGCGATCCCTCGCGAATTCGAGAAGGGGCAAGGCTAGTTCAGTATTTCCAACCCAGCCCAACACGACCGTTCACCGCTCCCGCCGGGTCGGAACTCGATTGCTGCTCCAAATCGACCCCGCCATACAATTGCAGGAACATCGAGTCGTTGAGCGACTTGGTGTAGGTCGTTCCGAGCTCACCATAGCCGGCACCGCCCTCAGCACGCGCAGAACCGCCACTGCCGCCGCCGCCATCGGCCGAGCCGAGATCGAGGCTAATGCCCGCCGTTGCCGGCAATTGTCCACCTGCTGCGCCGCCGCCAACGGCATGCCCATTTGCGGCAGCCGATTTGCCCTGTGCGCACAATGCTCCACCCGACAGTGCCGAGAAGGCGAGAGCGACAACACATGTCAAAGTTATGCGTTTCATGTTGTGATCAATGATTGCTGTGCGCGACCAGGATAGGCGTCGGGCCGCGGACTGCAATCCAACGGCCCGCATCTGCCTCATATCAACTACTTGTGGCCTTTGCCGTGGCTTCCCTGGCTTGCCCCAAATCCTGCGCTGGCCGATACGCCTGCATTGGCGGATGCGCCCACGCTGACGTCCTGCGACGGACCACCGGCCCATTCGGGCTTGCCATGCGCCTTTGCCCAAGGAGGTTGTCCGTCGGAAGGTGACCAGGCGGCGCCTGCCGTTGCTTCCGCATTGGCCCGATCTGACCAGTACGGCCGCCCGTCTGTCGGCTTCCAGGTCGGAGCGGCTGCAGCCAAATCCGACGGAGCTGGCTCAAGGGTCAAATCAGTCGTTGTCGTTGTAGTGGTGGACGCTGTCGTTCCGGTCGTCGTCGTTCCAGTTGTCGTCGTTCCGGTGGTTGCTTCCTGCGCCTGCGCAATCGATGCGGCCAGCGCAAGGCACACACACATTGTGCCCGCACGCGCGAGCGTTGCAGCAAATCTCGACATATGAACCCCCTGCTTTAAGACGAAAGTTGAACGAATCTCATGCCGCCGACTTTGTGTCATGTTCGGGCAAGAAATATGGCGAAACGCGATCGCCTGCCGGTTCCAGGCTTCTTGTGTTCAAATTGCCACTCCCCCTCGAACGCCGACGCATTCGATGGGCAGGCCGGAACTTGTCGTTTCGCGAACGAGTTGCATTGCGGAGCTGCGCAAATGGCGATCATTGCCAAGGTCGCCTGAGGACGTTCGGGATGTAGGATCGAGGGTAGCATCGCACGGCAGAATGCGTTGTGCGCGAGGCCAGGTGATCGGCCGGCTGCGCGAGGTTCTCAAGGCACACTGATGCAACAGCGGCGAAGGCGGCCGAGGAATGCCGTCGGTCCACACCGCTATTGCGACGAGCGCCACACGGGACGCCCGACAGCAGGAAAACGACGCAACACGGCGAGAGGTATTGGACGCATTCTCGGTATAGGCAAACCGTCGAATCCGCCGTTTTGGCAGGCGCTTTCTGCCAAGTTGGCTGAATGCCAGCTCGCGCGCTGATCCACATCAGTCCGCTTCCAAACTAACATATTGAAATATATCGATTAAACGATGAAGCCTCGAAGCGGCACGCTGCTTGCGTGGCCTATTGCATGGTTAACGTCGAATTATTCCCCGCGACGGGCTTGAAGCGCGCGACGCGAGATTCGTCGGATTACCAAAATGCGTGAGGTCTGGAGGAAATTGATGTCGAAGATTTTGAGGTTCGCTGGTGCGGCCATTGTCTCGTGTGTTGTGGCGACCGCCGCGACGGCCCAGCAAGGCATGGGCGGCATGTCGGGAATGTCCGGTATGGGCGGCATGCAGGGTCAGCGCGGCATGAGTGGTATGTCCGGAATGCAGGGCA
>CAZLHQ010000167.1:0-4168 GCA_964559355.1 uncultured Hyphomicrobiaceae bacterium | reverse complement strand
GCATGTCGGGAATGTCCGGCATGGGCGGCATGCAGGGTCAGCGCGGCATGAGCGGCATGCAGGGTATGGACGGAATGTCGGGAATGTCCGGAATGCAAGGCATGTCTGGCGACGGCAAGAAGGCTAAGAAGAAGAAAAAGAAGAACGACGACTGATCGCCCTCGCCTTCGATCGAAAAAATTGCGGCTGCCGCATCAAATTTGATGCGGCAGCCGTGGTCGTTTTCAGAGGCTCAATCGGTGGGCGCTGCCAGTTGCGGCGCGTGGCACACAGAGCCAGAGCACATGCTAAGTCGAGGGCACTACTCACATGTGAATCGGCCGCTTGTCGACTGCGAGCGCGGCTTCCTTGACCGCTTCCGACAAGGTCGGATGCGCGTGGCAGGTGCGCGCAAGATCCTCCGCCGAGCCGCCGAACTCCATGATGACTCCGGCCTCGGCAATCAGCTCGCCGACATTGGGACCAATCATGTGCACACCCAGGATGCGATCCGTCTTGGCATCGGCCAGAACCTTGACGAAACCATCCTTGGCGCGGTTCACCTTGGCGCGGCCATTGGCCGAGAACGGAAACTTGCCGACGCTGTAGGCGATACCGGCCTCGCGCAGCTCCTCCTCCGTCTTGCCGACAGTCGCCACTTCCGGCGCGGTGTAGATCACGCCGGGAATAACGCCGTAGTTCACATGCCCGGACTGACCCGCCAGAATCTCGGCGACGGCCACGCCTTCGTCTTCCGCCTTGTGCGCCAGCATCGGTCCCGCGATCACGTCGCCGATGGCATAGATGCCTTTGACGTTGGTCTGGAAGTGATCGTCGACGACGACGCGCTTACGTTGATCGAGCTGCACACCGGCCTCGGCCAGCCCCAGCCCCTCGGTGTAGGGAATACGGCCGATGGCGACCAGAACGACGTCGGCCGCGAGCTTTTTGGTCTCGCCGCCCGCCGCCGGCTCGATCGTGACCGAGCAACCAATGTCGCTCTTCTCGAGCCCCGTGACCTTGGAGCCGAGGATGAACTTGAAGCCTTGCTTGGCGAGGATCTTCTGGAACTGATTGGCGACTTCCAGATCGGTGCCGGGCAGGATTCGATCGAGATACTCGACCACCGTTACCTCTGTGCCGAGCCGCCGCCACACAGAGCCAAGCTCCAATCCGATGACGCCGGCGCCGACCACCAGCAATGTCGATGGCACCTTCTTCAAATCGAGCGCACCGGTGGAGGATACGACCTGCTTCTCGTCGATGGCGATGCCAGGCAGCCGCGCCACATCCGAGCCCGTGGCGATGACGATGCTCTTGGTTTCGAGCATGTCCTTGCCGCCGCCATCTTTCGTCACCTCGACCTTGCCGGCCGCAACGATGCGCCCCGTGCCGTGGTGCGCATCGATCTTGTTCTTCTTCAGCAGGAACGCCACGCCATCGGTGTTGCCCTTCACACCCTCGGCCTTATAGGCCTGCATGCGAGCGACATCGATGGTCGCCGTGGCGTCGATGCCCATCGCTGCAAAGCCGTGCTTGGCTTCGTGGTAGGCCTCCGAGGCATGCAGCAGCGCCTTCGATGGAATGCAGCCGACGTTGAGGCAAGTGCCGCCGTGCGTCGCTCGCTTCTCGACGACGGCAACCTTGAGGCCGAGCTGCGCAGCGCGAATGGCGCAGACATAACCACCGGGGCCGGTGCCAATGACGATTAGGTCGTAAGTGCTCATGGTCTCATCTGCTCCGTTGTACTGCTTTTCCGTTTTTGAGGGGGCGCCAAGCATCCAAATCAGAAGCAGGCCCGCAGTCCCTCATCAGGATCACTATTTCCGCGCGTAAATGGTCCAGCTGGTTGTGAAATCCGGATTGGTGATCACTTCGCCGGTGGAGTGAAGGCGGTATTCGCCAACAGACGCGTCCTCGAACGAATTCAAATCGGGAGTCAAAGTCATGACTTCGCCGAGCTTAGATCCCTCAAGCGCAATCGAAATGCCTTTGGTCTCGTCGGCTAATCGAACAACGCCATGAAATTGTTCTTGTGAGACGACCGTTTCCCCATCCTTGGCTATTCTGGTGATTCCGATAATGACGTAGCTACCAACAATCCGGTCTGCCTTATCGCGGTCCCAGTCAGGCTTATTGGGTGCGGGGACCATCCGAAATTCACCTTCTTATCCTTTGATCGCCGCCAAGATGACTTGCAGATTGGTGGTCATGGTCGCGTTGACCTGGTCGAACTTGGCATCCACAGCCTTGAAGCCAGCACGCACCTCTGCCTCAAGGCGATCCACGCGATCACTCAGGGTCTCGAAGCCTGCCATAGTCTCACCCTGCATCCGAGCGAGATCAGCCCGCAGTCCTGCGACGTCGCTCTCGAGGCGCAGCTGGTCTGCTCGCAAATCACGCACATCGCCTTGCAGGTTTTGAACCTGCCGCCCCAGGAAACGCAGATCAACGCTATCATCCGCCATTTGCGCTCCTTGCAGCCCGGCCGCAGTCGTGCGCCAACCTATCACAGCTCCAGGATGAAACGCTGCGGGTCCTCCAGGTTCTCCTTGACGCGCACGAGGAACGTCACCGCTTCCTTGCCGTCGACGATGCGGTGATCGTAGGACAGGGCCAGGTACATCATCGGCCGCACCTCGACCTTGTCGCCGATCGCCATCGGGCGCGGCTGGATCTTGTGCATGCCGAGGATGCCGGACTGCGGCGGGTTGAGGATCGGCGTCGACATCAGCGAGCCGTAGACGCCGCCGTTGGAGATCGTGAAGGTGCCGCCCTGCAGGTCGTCGAGGCCGAGCTTGCCGTCGCGCGCCTTCTTGCCGAACTCGCCGATCTTCTTCTCGACGCCGGCGATCGACAGCTCGTCGCAGTCGCGCACGACCGGCACGACGAGACCCTGCTCGGTGCCGACCGCGACGCCGATGTCGTAGTGGTTCTTGTAGATGATGTCGTCGCCGTCGATCTCGCCGTTCACGGCCGGGATTTCCTGCAGCGCCTGCACGCAGGCCTTCACGAAGAAGCCCATGAAGCCGAGGCGCACGCCGTGCTTCTTCTCGAATCCGTCCTTGAACTGCTCGCGCAGCTTCAGGATCGCGCTCATGTCGACCTCGTTGAAGGTCGTGAGCATGGCGGCGGTGTTCTGCGCGGACTTGAGCCGCTCGGCGATGCGCTTCCTAAGCCGCGTCATGCGCACGCGCTGCTCGCGCGGATGCGCTTCGGTGCTCGCCGCCGGGGCGACATGGGGCGCCGGCGCTGCGGCGGAAACGGCTTGGGGCGCGCGCATCGTCATGCCCGAGCGCGCGGCCGGCGCCGCGACCGAGGGCTTCGATTCCGCATAGGCGAGCACGTCGCCCTTGGTGAGGCGGCCGTCCTTACCGGTGCCGGCGACGGCGGCGGGATCGATGGCGTTTTCCGCCACGATCTTTCGCACCGCAGGCGACAGGGGCGCTGCGGCGGCGGGCGCGGGCTTGGCGGCCGGTTGCGGCGCGGATGCCGGCTTCGGCGCGGGGGCGGGCTTGGGCGCCGAAGCGCCGGCCGCGCCGGGCTCGAGCATCGCCAGCACCTGGCCGATCTCGACGTTCGAACCTTCGGGCGCCTTGATTTCCGTCAGCGCGCCGGCTTCGGGCGCGTTGACCTCGAGCGTAACCTTGTCGGTTTCGAGCTCGCAGATCGCCTCGTCCTTCGCGACGATTTCGCCCGCCTGCTTCATCCACTTGGCGACGGTGGCTTCGCTGACGGATTCGCCGAGGGCGGGAACTTTGATCTCGATGGCCATGTTGTCCTTCGTGTCCGCCTGCGGTCAGACGGTCAAAGCGGCGTTGATGATGGCCGCCTGCTCCTTGGCGTGGCGGCTGGCCAGGCCAGTGGCGGGCGAAGCGGCCGGTGCGCGGCCTGCGAACTTCAAGCGTCCCTTGATACCGAGCTTCTCCATCGTCTCCTCGATGGGATCGCTGACGGAGAGCCACGCGCCCATGTTCTTGGGCTCTTCCTGGCACCACACCACCTCGGCCTGGCGGAAGCGGCCGAGATCGTCGGCCAAAGGCTGCGCCGGAAACGGGTAGAGCTGCTCCAAGCGGATGATGACGACGCTATCGTTGAGCTTGCGCTCGTCGCGCGCCTCGAGCAGGTCGTAGTAGACCTTGCCCGAGCAGAGCACGACGCGCTTGATGCCCGTATCGGGCCCGATGCC
>CAZLHQ010000166.1:0-6771 GCA_964559355.1 uncultured Hyphomicrobiaceae bacterium | reverse complement strand
GCGGCGCTGAATACGCCGTCAGCTTTCTCCCGAAAGTGAAAATCGAAGTGGTGGTGCCCTCAAGCGAGGTCGCCAAGGCGCTGGCAGCCATCCAGTCGGCCGCCAAGACCGGTCAGATCGGAGACGGCAAAATCTTCGTCTCGGCAATCGAGAACACGGTTCGCATTCGCACCGGTGAGAAGGACGACGACGCGCTCTAAGCGGTCGGCACTCTACCAGACAACACCCCGATTTTTGGCGAGGGAGTAATTCACGATGAAGTCTACGCTAACCGCAAGACTTGCGAGTGCGGCAGGCGCCTTGGCGCTTCTGCCCGCATTGACTATGCCGGCCATGGCTGCAGCGCCGGCCAAAGGCGATACCGCATTCATGTTCGTCTCGACCGTGCTCGTGCTGCTGATGACGATCCCGGGTCTGGCACTGTTCTACGGCGGCCTGGTGCGCACCAAGAACATGGCGTCGGTGCTGATGCAGGTGATGGCGATCGTCTGTGTCGTCTCCATCATCTGGGTCACTTACGGGTACTCGATGGCCTTCACCAACGGCGGCAGCCTCAACGCCTACGTCGGAGGCTTCTCAAAGGCGTTCCTGGCAGGCGTCAATGCGGAGTCGCTGGGCGGCACGTTCTCCAACGACGTGTCGATGTACGAATACGGCTTCATCGCGTTCCAGATGACGTTCGCGTGCATCACGCCTGCGCTGATCGTCGGCGCCTTTGCCGAGCGCATCAAGTTTTCCGCGCTGCTGGTATTCTCGATACTGTGGGTGACGCTCGTCTATTTCCCGATCGCTCACATGGTCTGGTACTGGGCGGGTCCCGATGCGGTTGGTGGAGCAGCCAAGGCCCTGGCCGAAGCAGCTGCCGACAAGAAGGCTGAGGCGCAGTCGGCACTCGACGCTGTGCTTGCCGATGCCGGTCAGATCTTCCAATGGGGCGCGATCGACTTCGCCGGTGGCACGGTCGTTCACATCAACGCGGGCATCGCCGGTCTCGTCGGCGCGATCATGGTCGGTCGCCGCGTCGGCTACGGCCGCGAGCACATGGCGCCGCACTCCCTCACGATGACCATGATCGGCGCGGCCCTGCTGTGGGTCGGCTGGTTCGGCTTCAATTCGGGTTCCAACCTGGAGTCGAACGGCGTGTCGTTCCTGGCCATGATGAACACCTTCACGGCGACAGCTGCGGCTGGCCTCGCATGGATGTTCGTCGAATGGGCGGTGAAGGGTAAGCCCTCGCTGCTGGGTCTGGTGTCTGGCATCGTTGCGGGTCTCGTCGCTGTCACGCCGGCCTCGGGCTTCTCGGCGCCGGTTCCCGCCATCGGGCTCGGTCTCGTAGCGGGTGTCGTCTGCTTCGTGTTCGTCACGAGCATCAAGAGCGCCTTCGGCTACGATGACAGCCTGGACGTGTTCGGCATCCATGGTATCGGCGGCATCATCGGTGCGCTTGGCACTGCGATTGTCGCCAACCCCGCCATCGGCGGCTCGGGCATCCTCGACTATGCATCGAAGCCGGGCACCGCTGTGGTGGCGAACTACGATGTCATGGCCCAGTTCATCGTGCAGGCCAAGGCCGTCGGTCTCACCATCGTGTGGTGTGGTGTGATCTCGACAGTGCTGTTCCTGCTCATCAAGGTGACGATTGGTCTGCGTCCGAGCGAAGAGCAGGAGCGCGAAGGTCTCGACGTCTCCTCGCACGGCGAACGCGCCTACAACTTCTGAGGCGAACGGGGCCGGCGGGAAAACGCGTCGGCCCCTCTACAAGTCCCATTTGCCGTCGCGTTTACATCTCAAGTTTGCGGCTCGATGGCGACCCGGCACCTCCATCTCGGCGCGCGTTGGAATTTCCCCTTTCCGCCCGCGCCGACATCGCCTGAAAGCTGCAAAGCCGGCCGCGGCCCCTCCCGTCGCGGCCGGCATTCTTTTGGGACTTTTGGGATGGTTTCCTCTTTTGCGCCGGCCGCGGCCGACACGGTCATCGAATGACGATGCGCTGGCCGGGACCAAGCCAGGCAAGCATGGCGACCAGCTGACGACGGGCAAGCGCGATGCATCCGGCCGTCGGCTGCATTCCATCGCTGGCGCAGTGCATGAAGATGGCGCTGCCGAGCCCGCGCACGCGTGGCCGACGGTTATGGTCGAGGATGACGAGGACATCGTAGAGATGATCGTCGCGCCACAGGGCTTCGGCGCTGGCGGGATAGGGCAGGCGGACGGGGCGATTGTAGTTGCGGTCGGCCGGAGCATCGCACCAGCCAGATACAGGGTTAATTCTGGCAATCGGCAGCAAGCTGTGCGGACGCGCCACGCGGTCGGCCCTGTAGAGGACACCCACTGCTCTCCACGCGCCGATCGGGGTTGCGCCGTCGCCTTCGCGTTTGCTGGCGCGGCGGCCGCTGCGGCCCAGGGCGACGGGGTAGCGTGCGGTGCCCCGTGTCAGCAAGCCTCGGCTTGCGCGGCGGTTCAGCCCTGTCACGATAACGTCATGTATTTTCAGCGGCATTTTGCGGCGTTATCTGGCAACAGGTATCAATGTTAGGTCGCAAATGGCACTCTACCTCACATTCCCCCGCGATGCTAAAGTCCCGCCTCGCAGACCCCCGCCACCATGGAGCGTTCCGGTAATGAGCACGGCCCGTAAGATTCTGATTGTCGATGACGATGAGGATCTCCGTTCTTCCCTGCGCGACCAGCTCGCCCTGCACGACGAGTTCGATGTGACGATCGCGGGCACTGCCTCCAAGGGCGTGGAGACCGCGCGCGCCGACCACTTCGACTTGATGTTGTTCGACGTCGGATTGCCCGACATGGACGGGCGCGAGGCGGTGAAATTGCTGCGCAAGGGTGGCTTCAAGGGTCCCATCATCATGTTGACGGGCAACGACAGCGATGCGGACCAAATCTTGGGGCTCGATGCCGGCGCCAACGACTATGTGACTAAGCCCTTCAAGTTCGCCGTGTTGCTCGCCCGAATGCGGGCCCAGTTGCGCCAGCACGAGCAGAGCGAGGATGCCGTTTTCGCCATCGGCCAATACACGTTCAAGCCGGCCTCCAAGCTGTTGATCGACGAGGCGGGCTCCAAGATCCGGCTGACCGAGAAGGAAACCTCGATTCTCAAATATCTCTACCGCCAGGGCGAGAAGGTCGTGACCCGCGACGTGTTGCTGCACGAGGTGTGGGGCTACAATGCCGGCGTCACCACGCACACGCTCGAAACCCACATCTATCGCCTGCGCCAGAAGATCGAGAAGGACCCCTCCAACGCCGAGCTGCTGGTGACGGAGACGGGCGGCTACAAACTCATTCCTTGAGCCGGCAACGACGCCCTTTTTCTGGCACAGCCGAATGTCGACACTGACCGACGCCCGCCGCAAGAGCGGGCGTTTTCCTTTGCGCGCAACGCTTCCACCGACGCCCGGAACGAGATCTGTCGAATTTGAATCGAATGCGGAGGCTGGCGTTTCCCCATTCCTCATTCTGCTTAAACATTGGACTTGGCCGTTAACATATTCACCAATGTCGTACCCGCATGATCTGCGCAGTTGAACTGCAACCCGCAGCACTAGGGTTTTGGTCATGTTCGATCGAGTGAAGCGAATTTCGGTGTCTCGGTGGCGCATCATGCGCTGGCGCCGGGACGAAAAGGGTGGCGTCGGCCTCATATTCGGCCTGACGTTTTCAATCATGTTGATGTTCGTCGCGGGCGCGGTCGATTTCAGCCGCTGGCTTGCGGCACGCACCAACACGCTGACGGCCGTCGATGCGGCGGTACTTGCCGGCGCCCGCTCGCTGCAGACCGACAACGAGAACACGTCGGCGGCGATTGCAGTGGCGATGCGCTACTACAAGGAAGATACCAAGACTTTGACGGTCGTCGACGACACCATCAAGTTCAAGACCGCCCGCAACAACATGGCGATGACGGCAACCGGCCAGTCCTACGTCGAGACGCCGTTCCTCGCACTGGTCGGCATCCGCAAATTGCCGCTGATCAAGAACGTCGAGGGTGACTTTGCCGAGGCGGTTCTGGCCGCGGGCGGCAACGGCGACGGTACCGTCGAGATCTCGATGATGCTCGACATCACCGGATCTATGGATGGCCAGAAGCTGTCCGACCTGAAGGATGCCTCCAAGGACTTGATCGACATCGTCTTGCTGAAGCAGGATGGCAGCACGCGCGTCTCGCTCGTTCCCTTCTCCGAGGCGATCAACATCGAGCGGAACTGGGCGGCCGAGGTCGTCAGCAATGGCCCGCAGCGCTACTCGTTCCGGGATAACCGCGGCCGCACCCAGCGTTGGGAACTCGATCCCCAGTGCGCGACCGAACGTACCGGGCCCGAGGCCTTCACTGACGCCGCCCCCAACGGCCAGGACAAGCTCGGTCATTTCTACGACTCGGATGGCCAGTGCAAGCCGAAGTCCGGCTCGGTCATCCCGCTCAGTGCCGACAAGTCCATGCTGAAGAACGCCATCGACAGCTACAGGGCGAGCGGTGCGACCGCCGGTCACCTCGGCACGGCGTGGGCCTGGTACATGCTGTCTCCCAATTGGGCGCAGCGCGTACCGCCGGCGAGCCGACCTGGCCCCTACGGGGATTCCAAGCTGCGCAAGATCGCCATCCTGATGACCGACGGCGAGTACAACACTCAGTATTGCAACGGCGTCAACGACGATACGATCAACTGCAGCTCTCCGAACGGTACTTCGACCGAGCAGGCGCGCACGCTGTGCACCAACATGAAGGCCGCGGGAATCACGGTCTATACGGTGGGCTTCCAGTTGCCGCGTAACGGCGAGTCGGTCGAAACGCTGCGCCAATGCGCCACCGATGCCAGCAAGTTCTTCACGGCCGACAACGGCGATGCGCTGAAACAGGCGTTCCGCGATATCGCCCTGCAGATCTCGACGCTCTACCTGACGCGCTGAGACCTGGCCTCGGAATCGAGAACGGCGCGGACGAGATGAACTCGTCCGCGCCGTTCTTGCATTCGACAGTCTGAGTCTGGCCGTATTCCAGCGTGCTTTTGACGTCTGTGTCGTGCGTTCGCATTTGCCGCAGCCTTCCAGCCCATGAAAAGAAGCGAATCTCGCAAGGTCGCCGACGCCGCAGACCAAGCGCTCAAACTTCATAAGAGAACCGAGCCGAAATCAATCGTGCGCTGATGACCGCGCCGACATTTTGCTCGCCAAAGTTATTCTGGCCCGCGTGCAAAGCTCAGCGGAGAAAGATCGCACGCGCCGTCATTCTTTCGCCCAGCTGTGATGGCGCATATGCAACCCGGGGAGGGCCATGTCGTCACCAATTCGTTGGGGGTGAGCCATGACAGGCCTCAGAACTTACGCCGACCCAAATCAATTTCTTGCAGATGCCGACGCCCGCGACGCTCGCAAGATTGCCGAGTTGCTGGCGCCCGATGCCAGCCGGACCTTCTACCCCGGTGAGCCCATCGTCAGGCCGCGCGGGCGCCGCCCCGATGCCTCGATGATGCGGGCGCTGCTCGTCGTCGTGCTGTTGTCGGGAGTGGGCTGGGCACTTGTCCGAACCGAGGCGCAATGGCGTCCTCTGGTTAACCCGATCGTCGACAACATGATGTCCAAGGCGCAGCGCGTTGAGTCATCGATATCGGCGCAACGAGAATCCAACTCCACCAGCGCCAGCAACAATTCTACGCCATTACCTCCGCCCATGACGGTTGCTGCCCGCGATATCGCTGATGCGCCGGGAGTGGCGGCTGGCGACGTCACGGGGCAGCCTGGACAACAGCCGACATCGCGTGCGGCAGCGCCCGAGGCCGACGCCTCCGCCGGCAACCAGAGCGACGCCGAAGCTCCCGATACGGTGGCAGAAGGCTCGGACGAGGAGCGTGCCGCACAATCGGCGGCTCCATTGCCGCCGCCAGAGGTCGACGCGGACGACCCCTATCAGGCGCGCGCGCTGGCGGCGGGGCTGCATCCCAAGCTCTCGCGCGTGTTGCTGACGCGATTGACGGCGGAGGATTTCCGTAACGCGCGCGCAGCGATTACCAAGGCCTTGGCCGAAGTGACGGACGACGGCAAACTGGAATGGCCGCAGCGGCGTGCGTCCGAGCGTGCGCTCTTCACAGTGCACTTCGTGCCCGGCGCGACTGCCGACTGTCGCCGTTACGTGGTGAGCGTGACCAAGGATCGCTGGACGACGACAGCGCTGCCGATGGAGCGCTGCGGGGTGGCCAAGCCAGCGCAGTCGGAGGCCAGCGCGGCACGCTCTTGAGCAACGCGTCAGCTTGAAATGCAAGACGCCCGCTCATGACAGGAGCGGGCGTCGTTGCGTTGTTATATTCAGCTGCATGTGCCGGTGCGTGCATCCGGGTTGGGTGAAAGGTTCCCCTTACGCAACCTTCTTCAGCATGTTGCGCTCGATCATCGCTTCGGCGATCTGGATGGTGTTGAGGGCGGCGCCCTTCAGCAGGTTGTCCGAGACGATCCACAGCGCCAAGCCGTTCTCGACGGTGCTGTCCTCGCGGATGCGCGATACGTAGGTATCGAATTCGCCGGCCGCCTCGACCGGTGTCGCATAGCCGCCGGGCTCGCGCTTGTCGACGACGGCGATGCCTGGCGCGTTGCGCAGGATCTCGCGCGCCTCCTCCGGCGACAGCGGCTTTTCCAGCTCGATGTTGACCGCCTCGGAATGGCCGACAAACACGGGCACGCGCACACACGTCGCCGTCAGCTTGATCTTGGGGTCCATGATCTTCTTGGTCTCGGCCATCATCTTCCATTCCTCTTTCGTGTAGC
>CAZLHQ010000165.1:0-6884 GCA_964559355.1 uncultured Hyphomicrobiaceae bacterium | reverse complement strand
GGGATCGAACCTCCGAATGGCGGAATCAAAATCCGCTGCCTTACCACTTGGCTACGCCCCAATGCGCGCCGGAACGCACGGTGGCGACCCGGTCAAGCGAGGCGCAACATAGTCAAGGGGCCCGCGCGCGGCAATCCCTTCTCCCCTGCCAATCGCCGTTGCCGGTAGCAGCCCGGCGCAAAGTTGGCGCTGCATTCCACCCCGCGCCAAGGGTACGAGCACTGCCGCCAACAGAGCGCGTGCCAAAACGGCATGGGCGGCGCGACAAGGAGCGCCAGCAACGGCACACGCGGTGATCTGCCGGGGAGTTCAGCTGCGTGAATAAGGCCGAGCAAGACGGGTTGCGGCCCGGCCCTGGCCCCGCTATAAGGACGCCTCGCTCGTGCCGGACGGCCATCGGTCGCCACCGCCGCGGGCGTTGTTCTATGGTGGCATGATTTCTGCCATACTTCGAATGTCGCAGGGCAAAACGACATGTCCCCCATGTCGCGCGGCATCGAACGGTCGGATCGGAGCGTAGCGCAGCCTGGTAGCGCACTTGCTTCGGGAGCAAGGGGTCGGGAGTTCGAATCTCCCCGCTCCGACCAATCTCACTCGCAAAAAGCCACATCGGTCGCCCAAGGCGCGCCCGCGCCCCGGTGCGTAACGCTACCCGCGCGACGCCTTGCGCCCCTCGCCGCATCTGCCTACCGTCCTGGCCTGAACGGTCCACGCATGCGCATAGATGGACCGCGCCACAAACGAAAATCAGCGGAAGGACGCGCCACCCATGTCAGACGCCCTCTATCGCGACGCCCAGCGCGCGCTGCAGGACAAGTTCGGCACCCGCAAGCTCGCCGATACCGTCGCCCAGGTCATCGTCCACGACACGCTGACCGATGAGGACAAGGGCTTCATCGCCTCGCGCGACTTCTTCTTTCTCTCCACCGTCGATGCCGAAGGCTGGCCGACCGTCTCCTACAAGGGTGGTGCGCCGGGCTTCGTCCACGCCGCCGATGACAAGACCCTGCTGTTCCCGAGCTACGACGGCAATGGCATGTTCCTGTCGATGGGCAACGTCGCCGCCAGCCGCCGCATCGGCCTGCTGTTCATCGACTTCGAAACCCCGCATCGCCTGCGTGTGCAGGCCGAAGCCGAGCTGACCGACGACGCCAGCTTGCTGGAAATGTTTCCCGGCGCGCAGCTCCTCGTCCGTGCCCGCATCGCCCAGATATTCGTCAACTGCCCGCGCTACATCCATCGCATGACCCGCGTACAAAGCTCGAAGTACGTGCCGGGCCCGGATGGCGCAGCGCCGCTCCCCGCCTGGAAGCGCATCGACGCCATCCAGGAGGTGCTGCCCGCCTGCGACCAGGGCCGCGCCGGCGCTGAAGGCGGCCTCATCAACCTCGAGGAGTATGAGGCACTGGTGCGCGCCGGCAAAGGCTGATACGCCTCGCGCCAGATTGCCGACCACCACGAGCGCCGGACTGCAACGCGCGAATGTAAACCGATGGCGAACGATCTCAGCTTCAAGACGACGATGGAGTTTCGCTACGGCGCGCCCTCACCGATGGGGCCGGGCGTTGTGCGGCTCGTCTGTGAGAACCCGGGGCCGTTCACGTTCAAGGGGACCAACACCTATCTCGTCGGCTCCACTTCGCTTGCCGTGATCGATCCGGGACCCAGCGACGAAAAGCATCTCGGCGACATCCTGCGCGTGGCCGGCGATCGCGCCATCACCCACATCCTCATCACCCACACCCATCGCGACCACGTCGACAACGCAGCCGCGCTGAAGGCGGCGACCGGCGCACTGGTGTGCGGTTATCGGCGCACGGGCGCTCAACGCGGCAACATCGAGCGCAGCCCGTCCGGCACCGAATTCGTCGACATCGATTTCAATCCCGACATCGAGCTGGCCCACGGCGACGAGATCGAGGGCCGCGATTGGGCGCTCACCGCACTGCATACGCCGGGCCACGCGCCAGATCATCTTTGCTTTGCGCTGAAGGGCCGCGACGTCCTGTTTTCCGGCGATCACGTCATGGCCTGGAATACGACGGTGGTGGCGCCGCCCGAAGGACGCATGGCGCACTACCTCGACTCGCTGAAGCTACTGATGGAGCGGAGCGAGGGCCTTTATCTGCCCGGACATGGCGGCCGTATCGAGGATGCGCCGCGCATGGTGAAAGCCTATCTGCTGCACCGGCGCTGGCGCGAGCAGGCTATCGTGGCGGCGATCCGCGACGGCAAGACCACGGTGCGCGAGGTTGCGGCCATTATCTATGACAACCTCGATCCCAAGCTGCACACCGCCGCGCTGCTGTCGGTGATGGCGCACGTCGAGCACCTGATCGAGCGCGACGTCATCATTGGCGAGGGGCCTCTTTCTTTCGATCAGCGCCTTTGCGCACGCTAGGCTTCTCCTCGCGCTCGGGGCCGCGTTTGCGCGCATGACGGTTTTCGGCGGCACCTGGAATGGTCGATTCGAGCCGCACCACGATTTCCCGCATTAGGGCGCGGATGCGCTGCACGTTGCGTCCGAAATCATGGCGGCCGTAGCGTGAGGCGGAGCGCACGTCGACGTGCGCTTCCCTGTCGCCGCCGCTGACGCGGATGGCCACATCGTCTTTGAAGCCCATGACAAGTGTATGGTCGATCGCTTCAATACTGCCGACCCGGCCATTGGTCGGACCAGGCGGCGTCTCGCTGACGATGGCGAGCTTCTGGCGCCGCACCGCTTCGACGACGAGATCGAATACCTCCTCGCTGGAACGATTGACGACCAATGGCTTCAGGTCGGGATAGGCGGCGTGCTGCAATATCGCGAAGCGTTCGGCGCGGTAGGCAGCGCCATTGGCGGGGGCATCGCGCGAGGCGGCCAACACCTGAAAAGCGGGAGGAGCATCCGTCGAAGTCGTGATGTCGTTGATCTCCGGCAGCCGCTTCATCGTTGGGTAATAGGCGAGCGGCCAGACGAGCATGCCTGCGGCGACAACGAAGGCTGTCAATATGCGCGCGCCGCCCGGACCGCCATGGCGCCAGATGTGAACGGCACAAACGAGCCCGAGCACGATGGCAGCAATGGCGCCGGCAAACGCCAGCTTGATGAGCGACAGGAGCAGCGGTGTCGACATGCCGAAGAAGCGATGCGCGACGACGGCAAAGAGCAGCAGAACGAGGGAGAACAACGCAATGCGCCCGGTCCATCGCGCCAGCGCGGGTGCGCCTTCGACCTTTGCTAGCGACATGCAATCACCTCTGCTGGCCGCCGAGTGCGCCTGCTCGAAGGGACCAGCGGGTCACCACACCTCGGCCAATTCCTTATGCTCTTCACCTGTCCCCCTGGTTATCCCGCCAAAAACGGTTCCGCAGCCGCACAAAGCCGTGCAAAACGCGGCGGATCATACCCGAGAATCAGACAAAAAATAGAGCCGCTTGTCGGAGCAAGGGGCATGACGTCGGCGCGGATTTTTGATGGCGGTCGCTGTTGGGGGCGTGTGGTTGCACGGCGCCTCGTGGTCGTCTCTTGGTTCGCAACGATATGTGCGGCAATTGTCTTGCCAACGGGTGCCGTTGCACAATCGCAGCAAGCCTCGCCACAGCTTGACAACGCGCCAACTGAGGCTTCCGAGACGAATGAGGAGCCTCCTGCCGCTGGTCCGCCTCGGCCGCTCGCCATTGTCAGCTGGCATCTCGATGATGCCGACAAGGCTGGAGCCGTCGACATCAGGCCCGAGCCGCAGCGCGTCTGGCGACACACGTTCGGCGCCGAGCGCAAATCACCGTCGCGCGCCAATTTCGACATCGCCAAACTCGAAGCCGATGTCGTGCTGCTGCAGGGTTTGCGAATGCTCGCGCATGCGCGCCTGCTGTTTCCGGCAAGCCAATGGCGTGTCGTCGCCTCGCGCCAGATCGTTCAGCCGATGATTGCGGGTGCGGGCGGTCGTGCTCGATGGGGTTCGGCGCCTCGCCCGCCGACCACCGCGGTCGCCATTCGCTACCAGCGGCGCGTGCGCGTCATGGGCGTCGAGCACATCGGCGAGGTGGTGGCATCCGCCGCCGACACATCAGACACCACGACCGCCTCCGAAACCCCAGCGGCGGTCGCCGTCCGGCTGCGCATCGACGGTCGCTTCGTGTGGGTCGTATCGGCCGATCTGCCGGCCGCTTGCAGCGTGGAACCTGGTGGTGCTACCGCCTGCCCGGCCCGCGATGCCCTCGCGCAATGGCAAACGGCGCGGCGGCCGAGCGAACGTGCCGTGATTGGCGGCCCCAACACGACGCACGCGCCATCATCGCCTGCCGCTACGTCGATGTGCCGGTTGCAGGCCATCGCGATGACCGATGGCGGCGCGACGCCGGCGCCGGATGCATCGACGGCAGGTGCTACACCCGCCGCCACACTATTGCCTCAGGCTGCCGTGCCGCCAGAAGCTGAAGCTCATGCCAGAGCCGCAATGGCCCCGGTGCGCACGCGACGGCTGATTTCAACCGCTCGTGTACATCACCATCCGCTCGCCGGCTGCCTTGCCCGCCTGACGCTTGATTGATTGATCGCAGCCGTGCGATTGGCGACGTCACCGCCACCCGCTCACGGGTAAAGCCGCGTCTTGCTCCAGGGCTGCTGCTCGCTGTCGCGGCGAAAGACCACGCGATCATGCAGCCGGAACGGGCGGTCGTGCCAGAACTCGATCTCGAGCGGGACAACGCGAAAGCCCGACCAGTGCGGCGGCCGTGGCACCTCGCCAAGCGGGTATCGGGCGGCATAGAGCGCCACCTTCTTTTCCAGCGCAAAGCGGCTCTCCAATGGGTGCGACTGATCCGACGCCCAGGCGCCAATCCGGCTGCCGCGCGCACGCGATTGGAAGTAGGCGTCGGCCTCGGCTGCCTCCACCCGCAGAACGGTGCCGCGCACCCGCACCTGCCGGCGCAGCGATTTCCAATGAAACAGCAACGCCGCCTGCATATTGGATGCAAGCTCACGTCCCTTGGCGCTCTCCAGGTTGGTATAAAACACGAAGCCGCGATGCGCCGCCGCGGCGGGATCGAGCCCCTTCAGCAGCACCATGCGCACATTGGGCAAGCCTTGCGGGTCGGCAGTCGCCAGCGCCATGGCGTTGGGATCGTTGATCTCGCTCTTCTCGGCCTCAGCCATCCACGCCAGGAACAGCGTGAAAGGTTCCTCGGCGCCGGTGAAGTCGGCGGCCTGCTGCGTTGCTGCATAGCTCGCGTCGTGCTCGCCGCCCGTCGTCGTCACTGTGCCCTCCTCCATGTCCCAACGTGCCTTCGCCGCGGGGCGATTTTGCGAACTCATAACGGCTGCACCACGCCGGTGCACACCGGACGCCTGTTTAGAACCTTTTAACTCTATCCAGGCAACCTTGGAACGATCCCGCCTGTTGTGCGGAGTGGCGTTTTTTGTGTTGTCCAGTTCGAGTGGTATGTCATGCGTCCAACCCTATCCGCGTTTCCCCTTGCGGCCTCAGCCGCTGTCGCATTCTTTCTGGTTGCCGCGATCGTCATGATCCCGGGTTTCGCATACGCCGGCGATAAGCCCCAAGAGACCGGCCGCGCCCAGTGCACCTGCCCTGAAAGCAAAGAACAGCTGTGGACGCGCCCCAAGTTTGCAGAATTGAAATCGAGCCTCGACGTCAACGACGAGATCGCCGCGCTCGAAACCCTGCAACTTGCCCTATCGGAAGTCGGTGACGGCTCCACCTATGTCTGGCATCGCTACCACGGCCGCCTGTCGGGCGTTGTCACTCCCACCACCTCCTTCAAGGACGATGATGGCAACGTCTGTCGCCACGTCGTCCTCGTGCTGACCTCGGCCGGCCGCTCGCAGCGCTCCGAGGGGGTTGCATGCCGCCTCGCCAATGGAACATGGCAGTTGCAGGGCTGAAGCCCGCGCAGGCCGGGCCCAACACCCGGCATGCACATCGACGCGCGTCGACCCTGCGGCGACCGGCTACCACCTTGCCCCCGCGGCAGCCGGCCGCACTACGGGTCTAGCTCCCTGTCCGAAAGCCGCATGCGCGCCAAAGTCCGGCCATCTGGACCGGACGGCCCTTTTGTGTAGGATGCCGGCCAAAGTCCGGACTTTTCAGAACACAAAGGTTGATAACTGATGACTGCAACCGGGGCAGAGGGCACCGCGCCCGTCGGCACGCTTATGGCTGGCAAGCGCGGGCTCATCATGGGCGTTGCCAACAATCGTTCGATTGCCTGGGGCATTGCCCAGGCGTGCGCCGCTCAGGGCGCTGAAGTGGCGTTCACCTATCAGGGTGACGCCTTGAAGAAGCGCGTCGAGCCGCTAGCCGCCGAGCTTGGCTCACAAATCGTGCTGCCCTGCGATGTCACCGACAAGGCCTCCATGGATGCCGTGTTCGAGGTGCTGAAGGAGAAGTGGGGCCGGCTCGACTTCCTCGTCCACGCCATCGCGTTCGCCGACAAGAACGAACTCGACGGCCGCTATGTGGATACCAGCGAGGAGAACTTCACCAAGTCGCTGCTGATCTCCTGCTACTCGTTCACGGCACTCGCACAGCGCGCCGAGAAACTGATGACGAACGGCGGCGCCCTCGTCACGCTCACGTATTACGGTGCCGAAAAGGTGATGCCCCACTATAACGTGATGGGCGTCGCCAAGGCCGCACTCGAGGCCAGCGTCCGCTATCTCGCCGCCGACCTCGGCAAGAACAACATCCGCGTCAACGCCATCTCGGCCGGCCCCATCAAGACGTTGGCCGCTTCGGGCATCTCCGACTTCCGCTACATCCTGCGCTGGAACGAATACAATTCGCCGCTGCGCCGCACGGTCACCATCGAGGATGTAGGCGGCGCCGGTCTCTACCTGCTGAGCGACCTATCGCGCGGCGTCACCGGCGAGGTCCACCACG
>CAZLHQ010000164.1:0-6913 GCA_964559355.1 uncultured Hyphomicrobiaceae bacterium | reverse complement strand
CATCGCTTCTCGCATTTGCAGCGCGAGCGCCGTATCGAGTACGTCGGAGGAAGTCATGCCCTGAATGACGAAGCGCGCATCCGGCCCGATGAACTCGGCAAGATGGGTGAGGAAGGCGATGACGTCGTGTTTGGTCACGCGCTCGATTTCGTCGATGCGGGCGACATCGAACTTGGCGGCCGCTCCCTTTTTCCAGATGACCTCGGCAGCCTGCTTCGGGATGGTGCCAAGTTCGGCCATCGCGGAGGCTGCGTGCGCCTCGATCTCGAACCAGATGCGAAAGCGCGTCTCGGGCGCCCAGATCGAGGTCATCTCAGGTCGGGAATAGCGCGGGATCATGGGGGCCTCTGGGAATAGGTTTTAGGCTTTTTGGGCGGTTGGATTGTTGGTGGTGGGATGTGGTGGGAGGCCTAGCAAAGCGAGGCGGCCGGCGCAATCGTCCGCGCCGTCGCTGGCAAGACGTGACGCCCGCTGCAATTCGGGCGCGGGCATGCCGTCAGGTGCGCGTCAGACCCCGCTCCAAAATCACAGGTGGTGCGCGCGGCGGCTCGATACAGCCACGGCCCGCTTCATAGACGAGGCCACGTTCGTCGCACTGCTTTCTCGCCAGATAGGTGCGCGCCGCATAGCTCACCGACAACAGCAGCGCCACGGCGGCCAGAAGGACGGTCAAGGTGCGCATGCTCATCGGCTGGATGCTCCGAACGTCTCGATCCATGCGGGTGGTCCTTGCCAGCCCGCAGGCACTGGTGCTGCAGCATGTACACCGCGGGCGATGGCGCGTGCCAGCACATTGGCCGCTACCGCGCCCAGGCGGGCGAGGCCGTGGACAGGGTCTGGCGCTGGCCCACGCCCGGTCGAGACGGCGAAAACGATATCGCCGTCGAGCGGCGTGTGGACGGGGTAGATGGCGCGCGCGAGACCCGTCTGCGCCATGATGGCCAACCGCAGGGCTTGGGTCTTGTCGAGGGTGGCGTCGGTGGCGACGATGGCGAGCAGCGTGCTTTCACCCGCCGCGCCCTTGATGCGCGCGATCAGGTCGCCGGCGGTGAAGGCAGCCGGGTGGCCCAGTGCGCCAAACTCGCCATCGCGCTCGAAAGGAGCCGCCCAAAAGTTCGGTTTGGCACCGATCGTGACGCTGCCGGCCGGGTTGACCGCTGCCAGTGCGCCGAGCGTGGTGCCATTGTCGAGCCGCTCCGATGCGCTGCCGAGGCCCCCCCGCAAGCAGACGGTGGTCGCGCCAAAGCCCGCGCCGACGCTGCCGAGCTCGAATGTCTTGGCCGCGTGCTCGCAAGCCCGATAGGCAAGCCCGGAATAAGGCGGCGTCCGGCCCCAGCTTTTGTCGCCGCCATTCAAGAGATCGAACAGGATAGCACTGGGTACGATCGGCACGCGTGCATCCCGCACTTTGAAGCCGATGCCGCGTTCCCTGAGCCAGACTTGTGCCCCTGTTGCGGCGTCGAGGCCGAACGCGGAGCCGCCCGACAGCACGATGGCATGTGTCTCGTGCACGGTTCCTTGCGGGGCCAGCGCATCGACTTCGCGCGTGCCAAGCCCTCCGCCGCGCCCGTCCGCGGCGGCCACAAAGGGGGCTTCGCCCACGAGCACCGTTACACCCGAAAGCAGGCGCGCATCGTGCGCGTTGCCAACGGTGAGCCCCGGCACGTCGGTAATCAGGTTGTTGTTCTGCGTAGCCATTGCGGCGTCTCGCGTTCGCTCCTCAACTGAGATTGGGCAAGTACCCGGCACGCGCACAACAGGCAAGCGTCGCAGTCGGCCCGGAAACACGAATAGCGAGACTAATTTCACCGATCGTCCGCGGTGGCTGAGGCCACAAAACGAATCGCTGCCGGATTGGCGGGCTTTTTCAATTTGCTGGTCCGCAATTGATGCAGTGGCGCAATAAAAAAGGCGAGCCCAATCTTTGGTCAGGAATTTGCGCAGCACATACTTTGAGCATGCCGCAGTGCATTCAACACGGATGCAGCGCGACATAATGTGATATTTCCACCCACGAACCCAAAATCTAACAGGCGCGATCATGCGTTGCCTAGATGTTGCCAAATTTTGGCGGCTTCAGACGGCCGCTGATTTCGCTGCGCTGCAAGCGAGGCGAATGAATTACGCTGCCAGGACAAATCGCAGCAGGAGGGCATCTATTGTTGCGCAGGTCTTGAAATGACTTTGTTTTATGCCAACACTCGCAAGACGCGAAATGGTTGGTGGGGTCGGCAACGGCAAAGGCAAATCCGCAGTCGATTCTAAAATATGAAAATTTTGGAGGAATTGCCGGACCTGCGGTAGGGCGGCATCCCTCGTGTCGCGGCAAGTTTTTGCGGCAAGCGATACACCGGTGCTCGCGGCGATCCGGCAAGGACAAGAGAAGGCGGGTAAAATTCAATGACAAAGATCGACACGGCGGAAATCGCTGAAATCAACAGCAAGTGGGACATGGCCGAAGATCCGCGTGACTGCTATCGGCTGGTGCGCGAAAAGATCAAGCGCCACGAGTCGCGTGGCGAGATGATTCCTGAGGATCTGCGTCGTCTGGAACGCAGCCTGCTTGCGGAATGCCGCGCCGAGTCGCAGGGCCGGTGACGTCTGGCTGCGGGCCGGCCGCACGCAGCTGTTGGCCGGCCTTCTGATCGCGTGCCGTTGGCATGGTGGACGGCATGCATGTCGGGCCGGAGCGGTTAGAGCCGTTCCGGTTATGATGGAATCGCGTAACGGCTCTAGGCTTTAGTTTTTTCGTGCTTCTTATCGGAAAACCGGTTCCCACTTTTCCGGAAGCACTCTAGTTGCGCTGCGCGTTGACGAGATCGGCGCGTCGCCACTCGCCTTCACGCCATCGGAACGGGGCGTAGGATGCGGCGCGTGCGTCGCCGCGGACGTCGAAGCCCACTTCCTCGATATGATCGCGCTGCGATGCCAAATGCGCGGCAATGCGCACGGGATCATGGCTGCCCGTCGCCACCACCGCGTCGCGCCATATGCCAAGCGCGGCGACGATGTCCTTGCCGATCACGGTTTCGGCAGTATCGGCGGCGCCCAATGCATCGCGCCCAATTGAAACGGGCATCATCACCTCGACCGCGCCTTCGAGCAGCAGATCCGCGTGATCGGCAAATTCGCTCGTCGCCATCGCGTCGTTGGTCAGCAACGGGATTTCGAGCCCGCGCTGGCGCAGCTGCCGCAACACGATAGCAGCCTCGGCCGGAAAACCTGCAAACAGAAGTGCGGCAGGCTTCAGCGTGACGATTTCGTCTGCGATGCGGCCATAGTCTGCCTCGCCAGCAACGAGGGTGAGGATGCGCGGAGGCACTGCCGCAGTGCCGTTCGCGGTTTTGGCGGCGGTCTGGGCTGCGGCGTCGGCGATTGACCGCGCCATCACCGTTCGATCGTGCAAGATCACGCTTGCGCCAGTGTCGCCGGCGAGCGCGCGCAGGCGACGGCCAGCGTCAGCACCTTGGCGGTCGTCGCGGCCAGCGGCGCGAAACACGAGAGTGCCGGCGCGCTTGTCGGTAAGCTCTGGGTGGCGCACGCCCGCCGCCATGAACAAGACACCGGCGGCCTGATAGAGCGGCGCTGCGGCAATGGCGGCCGTCGCGCATGGATGCCCGATCACGACGGCGGGATGCGTAGCGGCAATATTGGCCGCAACCCTAAGCGCTTTGTCGCGCGCGCAACCGTCGTCGACGATGTCGATCTGCAGGGGTGGCCGGCTGGCGCCATCAAGGATGGAGAGGGCGGCAATTGCGCTATCGACCTGGGCTTTGACGGCAAGCCCGACGCCGGCACGCGGGCCGCTGAGCGGCAGGGCAACGGTGATCGCCATGCGCGACGACGATTCCCGGTTGGCGATTGCGGCGGCAGGGGAGTGTTCAGGTTCTGCCGCGTTGGCGGGAGCGCCGGCCATCATCAGCCAGAATGAAAGGCAGGCGGCCATCACCTGTGCGTATCTGCAAGGCGAATGGTCTGGCGCTTCTGGTGCGCGTGGTGTGCGCAACTCGATGCGGCGCAACGCAATGTGTCTCCATGCAAATGGGGACCGGGCGCTGGGCCCGGCCCCCATTCGATATCGCAATGATCGATGCAAGTGCGCGGCGTCCGGCCTATTCGTTCTGCACGAAGGTGATCTTGCCATCCGGCAGCTTCTTCCAGGTGTACATCACGTAGTCGAGGCGCGTGATGTCGCCCTTTTTGTCGTAACCGATATCGCCGATCACGGTCTTGAAGGGAGCGCCGGCGTGCATCGCCTCGGCCGCCTTTTTGGCGTCCGCATCACCGGCCTTTTCGATGGCCTGCTTCATGATCTGGACAGCGGCGTAGCTGTAGAGCGTATAGGCCTCGGGCTTGAAATTGCGCTTGGCGAACTTTTCGAGCACGGCCTTGGCCTCGGGGCGCTTCTGGGGATCGGGAGCGAAGGTCATGAGCGTGCCTTCAGCAGCAGGGCCGGCAACGGCGGCGAACTCGTCAGAGGCAATGCCATCGGCGCCCATCATGACGGCCTTGACGCCTGAATCGCGCATTTGGCGCAGGATGAGGCCACCTTCGGTAAACAGCCCGCCCCAGTAGACGACGTCGGCGCCCGACTCCTTGATCTTGGAAATCAGCGCGGAGAAATCCTTCTCGCCGGTGTTGATGCCTTCGTAGAGCACCTCGGTGACGCCTTTCGCATTCATTGCCTTCTTGGTCTCGTCGGCGAGGCCCTTGCCGTAGGTCGTCTTGTCGTGGACGACGGCGATCTTCTTGCCCTTGAGCGCTTCAGCGATGTAGTTGCCCGCGACCGTTCCCTGCTGGTCATCTCGGCCGCAGGTGCGGAACACGTTCCACATTTTGCGCTCAGTGAAGTTCGGGTTGGTGGAGCCTGGCGTGATCTGCAGTATGCCGTTCTCGGCGTAGACGTCCGAGGAGGGGATCGAGACGCCGGAATTGAAGTGACCGACGACGAATTTCACGCCTTCGCCAGAGAATTTGTTGGCGACCGAGACACCCTGCTTGGGATCAGAGACATCGTCGCCGGAGATGAGCTGAACCTTGCGGCCGAGAATGCCGCCTGCCGCGTTGATGTCTTCGACGGCCTGCTCGGCGCCATTCTTGAGCTGGGCTCCGAAGGCGGCGTTAGGGCCGGTCATCGGGCCGGCCACGGCGATCTTGATGCCGGCTGGCTTGGCGGCGTCTTCCTGTTTCTTGGGACTGTTGTCGCATGCCCCCAGGCCCACGGCCGTTGCGAGCATCAATCCAGCAAGGAAAAGCGGGCGCATAAAATCGTCTCCTTCGGTCATGACGCCGGTCCTGCCGGCCATCTGTCGTTACGCCATCCATTGGCAGGCGCTGCGGTGCAGCATGTTTCCCTGAAATGAGGCAAAAGTCACGCGCGCGATATCGAAGCCGCAGGTGGCGGCCGTCGACATCCCGGCGGGCTGTTCAAGGGGGGAGATTCGTGGGGGGCGAGTGTGCCCAGCCATATTGATCACGCATCTGGCGGTTGCGGGTAAGGTGGTGGCCTGCGGCGGCAAAAACGAGCAGAACGGTAAGGTCGATCAGGTAGCTGGTGGGCGCCACCAGGGGCTCTGCGAAAAGGGCGTAGTGGAAGAAGCGGACGGCCGCCGCGAGCAGCACCATATACCACACCAGTTGCCAATAAGGCTTCCAACTCTGCGCGATCGCCCGGCCGGTGGTGAAGGCCGCCGCACCGCCCAGCAGCACCGTCAGCGCCACGAACACCCATAGCCCGTTGGCGCCCGACTGATAGATGCTGCTCAATGGCGGCCTCCCTCGAGATAGGCGGCGCGGACTTCCGGGCGCGACAGCAGCTCGCGGCCCGAGCCCGTCATGGTGATGACGCCGTTGACCATGACGTAGGCGCGATGGGCGAGCTTCAGGGCATGGTAGGCGTTCTGCTCGACCAGAAAGACGGTCATGCCATCGCGCTCGTTGATGTCGCGGATGGCGTCGAAGATCTGCTTGACGATCAGCGGGGCGAGGCCGAGCGAGGGCTCGTCCAGCAGCAGCAGACGCGGCCGGCTCATCAAGGCGCGCGCGATGGCCAGCATCTGCTGCTCACCGCCAGAAAGCGTGCCGCCGCGCTGGCCGAGACGCTCGCGCAATCTGGGAAACAGAGCCGTGACGCGCTCGAGGTCCTCATCGAAATGCGCCAGGCCATCGATCGCCGCACCCATCTGCAGGTTCTCTCGAACGGTCATGCGCGGGAAGATGCGGCGGCCTTCGGGCGATTGGGCGATTCTGAGCCCTGCGATCTGATGTGTCGGCAGCCGCGTAATGTCGCGCCCGTCATAGACGATGGAGCCGTCGCTGGCGCGCGGCTGGCCGAACACCGTCATCATCAGCGTCGATTTGCCAGCCCCGTTGGCGCCGATCAGCGTAACGATCTCACCATTGTTGACGTCGAGGTCGATGCCTTTGAGCGCCACGATCGAGCCGTAGTAGGCGGTGACGCCGCGGATCTGCAGGAGCGGAGTTGTCATGAGCTACTCCCCTGCCGCACGGCGGATCGGTCGCTCGACGCTTTCCTCTCCCGAGACGGTAGAGGGTGCCCGAAGGGCGGGTGAGGGACTTGAAGCTGGCGCTGTGGCGTGTTGAGAGAAAGCCCCTCATCCGCCCCTTCGGGGTACCTTCTCCCCAAGGGAGAAGGACGTCTGCCCAAGGGAGAAGGACGTGCAGGTCGATGCAGCATGATTTCCTGCATCACCGGCGTTGCTCCTGTTGCGTCGCGGCGCGGTCGAGGGTGGCTTCGACGGCGGCTTCCTCCTGCTCTTCGACGCCGAGATAGGCGGCGATGACGGCGGGATCGTTCTTCACGTGATCGGGCGTTCCGTCAGAAATCTTGGCGCCGTATTCCAGCACGACGACATGGTCGGAAATCTCCATGACGACGCTCATGTCGTGCTCG
>CAZLHQ010000163.1:0-6995 GCA_964559355.1 uncultured Hyphomicrobiaceae bacterium | reverse complement strand
GCTGGGGTTACGGACTCTACCCAAATCCGGAAGAGTTTGCGGGTCTCAGGTCAAGTAGTGCAGCGTTCCAGGTTTTGGCCCGGCATCGTTATAGTTCAATTTAAACGTGGCTTCGAATACACTTATGCGATCGCTTTCAGGCACCAAAGGGTTGGTCGCTGCGAGAACGGCCGCGTCAATCGCTTCCATGGCCTTGGTTCGCACTCGGTTGGCATTGGATAGGTCGACCGCCACTCCGGACAGACCGATCAAGACAAAAATCATGATGCCAAACAAGACGGCTACGGCTCCGTCCCTGGAACGCAAGAATCTCATGACGATCGACGAACACGAGGTACTCATCAGAGCCATCTGCACCACCACCAATTGCGCAGCTCTGTTGTAAACACTGTAAAATAACATCGAGTTAAACTTTTTATAGCAATTGCAGAATGGTCTTTAATGCTACCGAATATGATTTCAAGCACGGATGATTCGGCAGATTGATCAAACTCCCAGAAACGGAGGGCGATGCCGGACCCTTTTGGGCCCGGCCCCACGGCTGTAATCCGGTGCATCCAATATTAGCGGCTGAAGACGCCCGCGGGATCGATGCGCGTGACCTTGAAGATCGCCGATACGGCTGCAATCGCGCACATGCCGATAGTGACGCCGAACAATGCTGCGCCGAGCCCCGGCGTCATGACGATGTTGAGCGTGGTATCCTGCGATGCCGAGATGACCAGCAGCGACAGCGCCATGCCGATGGTGTAGCCGATCAACGCGCTGATCATCGCCTGCAGCAAGATCACCTGGTGAATATAGCCGCCCGAGGCGCCGAGCGCGCGCAGCGTGGCAAACTCGTTCAAGTGGTCCTTGGTGCTCGAATAAAGCGTCTGCGCGACGATCACCACGCCAACGATGAGCCCGAGCAGCGCACCGGCAATGAGCGCGGCGCCGGCGCCAGTCTGGAACAGCCAATAGTTCAAGCTGCGGGAACGGAATTCCTCGCGGCCCAGCACCTCGGCGTCCGGCAGGCGCTTGGCGAGCTCTGCGCGCACGGCTTCGACATCGGCTCCCTTCGCCACCCTGACCAGCGTATAAGACGTTTCGCTGGCGGTTGCGCCGAGCAGGTTCAGGGCTGTCTGGCGCTTGGTGAAGACGTAGGGCAGCGTGGTGAACGAGCGGATGCGGGTATTGACGGCGGCGACACGCACCTTGACGCCATTGATCTCTGCGGTGTCGTCGATCTGCTTGATGCCGAGATCCTTGAAATAGCTCTTGTCCACCGACACCGTGAACGGCGCATTCAAATCGTTGAGACTGCCCTCGACGATGTTCCAGGGAGCAAGTCCGCCCTCGTCCCAGTCCGAGCCGACCAGCAGAACCGTGGTGCTGCCGCCTTCAGGCTTGCGCCATTTGGAAAAGCCAACCAGCAGGTTCTCAACGCTGGAGACGCCAGGGACGGAAAGAGCTGTGTACTTTTCCTGACCCGCCATCACCGAGGGATCATCGAAACTCTTGGTGCCGAGCGGCACGATCCAGATCTCACCTTCCGTCTGGTCGATGACGCGCGCGATGGTGCGCTCCGAACCGAGATACAAGCCGCACTGCACCGCCACCAGAACCACCGAAAAGACGATGCCGGTAAGCGTGACGAACAGGCTCAGGCGATCGTGAAACAGATTGCGATAGGCAAGCTTCGGCGCCATGCGGATGGCGCGTTTCAAGTCTCCGCCGCCGGCCGCAGCCGCTGCCAGATCGGCCATCAGGGCCTCGTTGCTCGCTTTGGCGTTGCTGTCCATCGTCATCATCTCCCGACCGCCTCAGCAGGTCTCCAGCATGTAGGTTTCAAGGCTTGTTATCAATCTCAACCCGGCTGCCGAATGCACATTCAGCGCCGGCCACCGCGGGTAAATGGCGAACGGCCGGCCCTAAGTGAGGCCGGCCGTTTTCCCGATCAGGTGCAGGGCACCGTGATGGTGAGACCCGCACTCGGCACGAACTTCTTGCAGTCGAGCGGCTTGACGGGTGCATCGGTCTTCCTGGTCGAAACCGCCGCCGGAGCGACCGCAACCTTGTCCTGCTTGGGCTTGTCTTGCCCGGCCTTTTCCTGCTTGGCGGCCGTGGTCGCCGGGTCGATCAGGATCACTTGCGGCTCGCCAACCGCGACATCGGCCTGTTTGGCTTCGGGCCGCACCGGCAGGGGCACCTGGTCGGGAGCGATCGAAGCGGTCTTCACTTCTTCGACCTTCTCGTTCTTGTCCTGCTCGGCCTTCGCCAGACGGCGAGCTTCGGCGGCTTTTTCGCGACGTGCTTCAGCTAGCGCCTCAGCGCGAGCTTCTGCAGCCTTCTCGCGGCGAGCTTCGGCAATCGCCTCGGCGCGGGCGGCAGACGCCTTCTCCCGGCGGGCTTCGGCAATCGCCTCGGCGCGAGCAGCAGCAGCCTTCTCGCGGCGGGCTTCGGCAATCGCCTCGGCACGAGCGGCCGCGCGGCGGGCGGCGGCATAGTTGTGGCCCGAGTGGTGGTGGTGGTGGTGGTGACGGTGACCGTAGGACGAGGAGCCGCAGCTCGAGCACGGGCGAGCGACGAACGATCCCAGCGGGTAGCCGAACTGCAGGCGGACGCCTCCACCAGCCACAGCAGCAGGGGCCAGCGAGGTGCTGGCGATCGCCAGGGCGGCGGCGGCGGCGAAGAGCGAAAGGGTCTTGTTCATGGCGGGCTCCTTGGCGTTGGTGCGCTGTTGCGCGGTGTGGTGGTGTCCGTGGCGAGATCGTCCCGCCCTTGACTTGAGCCCATCATGCGCGGGGGGCATCGGCAGCGCTGTTCCGACCGGAACACGCAAGAAAAAACATATAGTTAATTGATTTTTCTGTATTTTTTAATCGCCGGAGTTTGAAAACCGCGCGCCGCGAGCGCCTTGCAGACGCCCGCGGCCACGATCGTCAATCCAGGGTTTGCCGGTCTATGCCAGCAGCAGCAATCACGCCGCATGCACGCTGGCGACCGCCGCTGGCCGCACTTTGCTGGCGTACTGTTCGGCCAGCCGGCCGACGAAGGCCGTCATGCGGTCCACCACGACATGACGCTGCCGGTCGACGGTGACGATGTGATAGCTGTCGTCGAGCACCACGGTGTCGACCATGCCCTTCATATTTCGCTGCAAATACCAGGAGTTGTTCATATCCGCGTAGTCGTCCTGGCGGGGGTGGATGATGAGCGTCGGTTGAGCGATGTTGCGCAGCTTCTTCTTCAAGGCGTTGACGAGGCGGCGGTGCTCGAGAACCGCACCTCCCGGGGTCGCCGGCAGCCCGGCCACCGAGGTATCGCCGCTCTGCAGCGCATTGCGGATGAATTCGCGGATGCGATTGTCTTTGATGCCGTGCGGCTCGATATCGGGAAAACTGATCAAATTGGCGAGCCAGGTATGGCGAACGAGCTTGAACAGCCGCGCATACCAGGGGATCAGCCAGCCGTTCAGCCACAGCGTCGGCGCCAGCAGTGCCGTGCCTTGCACCTTGTCGGGGTGGAGAGCTGCCAGCATCAGGCTCAACACTGCGCCATTGGAAAGCCCCGAGCAGACCACCACGTCGCATTCCTTGCGCAGCTCGTCGAGCGCTGCTTCCGCGCTTTCCAGCCAGTCCTGCCAGGTGGACGCCTTCATCAAGTCCATGCTACCGCCGTGACCAGCGAGCAATGGGCAATGCACAGTGTAGCCAGCACGCGCCAAGCCATGCGCCACAAAGCGCATTTCCGTCGGCGTACCGCAAAGCCCATGAATGAGAAGCACACCAACGCGGCCGCCCTTGATCCGGTAGGTGGTGTCTTTGCTGGTCATCGTCCTGCACTCCCGTTGGCTACGATGTTCCAACGGTACGTGCGGCCGATGCGTGGCGCTGTTCCGGGGGGTACATGCTTGACGAGAATGGCCATGTCGCTACGCCATCCACATTCAAACGAAGGCGGCGAGCCCATTCCAATCGCGACCGTGCGCACCAGGCAACGGACAGCCGACCAGACCACAGGATTATTGAATGAGTAGCCACGCCTCCCAATCCGATCTTGCGTCATCCACCGATGCCCAGGCGCCGCAGCCTCCCCTTGCGATTGCGCATGCCTGGCTCCAGCACACGCCTGCCGTCGCACTTGCCATCGTCACCGCGACGTGGGGCTCTTCACCCGTGCCGGTTGGCAGCCACATGGTGATTGCCCCCGAGGATCGCTTCGCCGGCTCGGTCTCGGGCGGATGCATCGAGGGCGATATCATTGCGTCGGCGGCAGATGTGATGGCCGACGGCACACCTCGACTGCTCGACTTCGGCGTCAGCAACGAGACGGCGTGGCGGGTCGGCTTGCCGTGCGGCGGCAACGTGCAGGTGCTTGTGTTGCGGTTGCAGGCGGGGCGGGACCTGCCACTGCTGGCGCAGATTGCAAATGCCGCAAAGGAGCGGGAGAGACTGCTGCTCGAAGTCGGCATCGCAACGGGTGCACTGCGCCTTTTCGATGACGATGAGGCGCGCCGCCAGGGGCTCAGCGCATATCTCGATGCCGACCGCGTAGGAATCATTCCGCGCGAGGCCGGTCAAGCGCTGGTGCAGGCGCTACTGCCGCAGCAGCAGGTTGTTGTGATCGGCGCCACCCATATCGCCCAGCACCTGGTGGCGATGCTGCGTCACATCGATTGCCAAACCATCGTTGTCGATCCGCGCAGCGCCTACGCCAGCGCCGAACGGTTTGCCGATATTCGTCGCGTGACGCTTTGGCCACGCGAGGCCTTCGCGAACTTGCCCATCGACCCCTCGACAGCAGTGGTCGCCCTCTCGCACGTCGCCGACATCGACGATGACGCATTGGCGTGCGCGCTGCGCTCCGGCGCGTTCTACATCGGCGCACTGGGCTCCACCCGCAATCATGCCCGGCGCAAGGAACGCTTGCTGGCCGCCGGCTTCAGCGCGCAACAGATCGCCCGCATCAAGGCCCCCATCGGCCTCGACATCGGCGCGGTAACGCCGTCCGAGATTGCCGCATCTATTTTCGCTGAAATCATTCTCGCCCGCCGCGGCGCAAAACATAAGGCGTGAAGCATGAGGATCAGCGCCATCCTGCTCGCTGCTGGTGACGGCACGCGGTTCGATGGCGGCGACAAGCTGCTGGCCCTGCTTGCCGGCGTGCCTGTCATCGTTCATGCCGCCAGTGCGCTTCGACACGCACAGGTCGGCGAGTTGATCGCCGCCACGCGCACCAACGACGAGGCGAGGCGTCGCGCTCTCGCACCGTTCAGCCCGCGCTTCGTCATCAACGATGCTCCAGGGCAGGCCGCCTCGCTTGCCCGCGCCATCGTCGCCGTCAACGAAGACAGCGCGGGCGCCATCGTCATGCCGGCGGACATGGCGCTGATGCAGCAGCAGATTGTCGAGCGGCTGGTCGACAGGTTCGTGGCGCTGCGGGGACAAGCCATCGTCGCCGCAGGCATTGACGGCTCGCCGCGCCCGCCCGTCGTGTGGCCGCGCGCGCTGTTTGGGGACATGGCGCGTTTGGAGGGCGACAGCGGCGGCCGACAGTTGTTCCAGCGCTATCGCGATCAGCTCGACCTGCTCGAGATTGCAGCCGCCGACCAGGATGCCTTCACCGACATCGACACACCAGACGATCTCGCGCGCGCAATGCGGCTCATCATCAAATGAAGCGTCCGGACAGCAGGCGGATCGTGCCCAATACGAGCAACGCCGAAAAGGCGAGCAGAGCCAGCGCGCGCAATATAGGATGGGCGACAATGTCAGCAGTTGGCGCGTCCACATAGTCGGCGTGCAGCTTGCGGCCGGTAATCATCGCGCCGATCAAGGGCTCGCGCTTGAAAATGCCGTAGCCGACATTGGCGAGAACGTGCACCACCACCAGCGGCAGCAGCACGAAATCGAATATGTAGTGATGCCAGCGCGAGGCTGTCTTGGTGGCGGCTTCGCTGACGAGACGGTAAAGCGGACCTGCAGCGATATCGTTGTGCTCGACGGTAAACAAGCCGAGCCCTGCCTGGACCGCAAGCGTGGCCAGAAGCGCCATCACCATCCAGCCGCCGAGCGGATTATGGCCGAGAAAGCGGCGCGAGCCGCCGCGCATCAGATCAATCCCATAGCCGAGCGCTGCACGCGGCGACACCACGAAGTTCGCAAAGCGCGACGTCGACGAGCCGAAGATCCCCCAGGCCAGCCGCCACACCAGCAATGTCAAAATCGCCAACCCGTTCCAGCGATGCAATTTGATCAGCGGATCACCCAGGCTTTCGGCATAGCGAAAGCTGATCCACGCGAAAACCACCAATATCAATAGCGTCCAGTGAAACACGCGCGTCGGCAAGTCCCACGCGCGTGCATACCGCCCACTCAGCTCCGTGCCGGCTGACGGCCTATCTTGCATAGTGAACGCCTCCAGCAACGCGGATCGGTACGATTGTGGTTCGACAGCCACGTTAATGGGCAAACCTCAGCGCCACCAGTGCATTGCCGCAATTATGCGCGGGAACTGACCAAGCAATCGACCTTCATATGCGCGGCCTCGATCTTGATGCCCGGTACGAGCTCCGCGTTCCTTCGCAATCGCAGTCACCGCAAGCCACGCACGCACGCCGGCTGCGCCGCTACATCCGCAGGTATCATGTGCAGGAAGATCTCTGCTTCTCCTGTCGCCGGCCGATGAAGCTGCCGCACTCCGGCAACAGCACGTCACCGCTGCCGCCCAACCGCATAAGAGGCGAGCACTTGTTTCCAGGCAGTCAACTCCGGCCTCGACGAAGCAGGCATGTCGTCGCGGCGTGCCGCGCGTGAAAGCGAGACGCTGGTCAGCGGCGGCAAGTTCATAAGAAGCGCAATCGCGCACCCCATTGAGCCCGGTAACAGGACCGCAACTGTGCGGTTGCACGCGAAGGGTATCTGGCTATAGTGCGCCGCTGTTCCGAACTGTGATCCGGAGGGGTGGCCGAGTGGTTGAAGGCGCACGCCTGGAACGCGTGTGTGCGGGAA
>CAZLHQ010000162.1:0-7043 GCA_964559355.1 uncultured Hyphomicrobiaceae bacterium | reverse complement strand
CGCGCGTGCTGCGGGCGGTGGAGCCGGTGCGAAAGAAGGTCGGTCGCATCGGGCTGGTCGGCGAAGGCTGGGATGCGCCGCTCGAATGGACCGAATGGCTGGAGATCCGCGACAACTATTATGTCGACAGAGACTACCTGAAGCGGCTTGACGTCGAGGCGCTGGCGCCAGTGCCCTACCCGCAGGTCATCGCCACGATGAGCCGCGCGGTCTTCAATCCCGTCATCTATCGGCCCCTATTTGAAAAGCTCGGCATGGTGACGTGCCGCACTTTCGAGACGCCGGCGTCGGGCACGATCCCGCTGTTCATGCTCGATCCTGGCTATGTCACGGAGATCTTCGGGGCAGATGCGGCTGAGCTGATGCTTGCCGGCGAGCACCCTGAAGAAAAGATTGCTGACGTTCTGGCGCGGCCGGAGCATTATTCCGGCATCGTTATGGGCATCCGCGAGGAGTTCAGGCGGCGGCATGGCGTGGAGGCCCGTCTTGCCGAGCTGATCTCCATCATCGAGCAGCAGGCGTAAGCGAGGCGACAAGAGCATTGTGGACCGCGTGACTGTCGATCCCAAAAGCGCTTCGGCTGAGACCGGCGCCCTGCATCGCCGCCGCGCGAGTGCCGGGGCGCGTCCATCGCCGCTGCGCTACGGTTTCAACGAGATCAATGGCTGGTGGCACATGTCGCTCGGGCCCCATGCCAGCGACATCCGCCGCTACTATTCTTTGATGGGCACCGAAGTTGTCCGAGTTTTTGTTTTCGATCAGCCGGTGCCGAGCCCGGTCTCCGATTGGCGCATGTTCGCCGCCCATATCGATGCCGTACTGGCGACGGGCGCCCGGCCCATGATCACCTTCGCCAAATTCGAGAAGCCACACGATAGCGACTTCAACATGCGCCGCTTCGTCGAGCGCTGCCGCGACGTCGTTTGGGGTTGTGTCGAGCAATGGGGCGGCGAACGGGTCAAGGATTGGTATTGGTGTGTTTGGAACGAGCCCAACAATCTGATCATCGGCGGCGACCTGACGTTTGACCAGTATCGTGTGATCTACGAGGAGGTGGCGCGCGCCGTGCTGGCCGAGATTGATTCCTTTCTGGGTGGCCGCAAGGCCCTGATCGGGGGGCCATCGATCGACGGCACACACCGCTCGTATTGGATGGATTGGATCGGCCGCCTGCTCGATGAAGTCGACGATGGCATGATCGGTTTCGTCAACTGGCATCGCTATGGCGATTGGCGGCCAGCGGTGTCCAGTGCTTCGTTGCAACTCGAAATGTGGGGCTCGCCCGATGCGCCGAGGGGGCGCGCATTCGAAACGCTGCTGATGGCGCAAACGCCAAGCTATGAAGCCAGGGCTCGCGGTGTCGGCCGGCTCATCGCGGGGCGCGATGTCCTCAATGTGTGCGGGGAGCTCAACACCATCTCCCATCACGAGAATTACTATACGCTGGGGCTCAATCAAAACGCATTCGGCGCCGCCTACTATGCCTCGGCGTTGATCCACCTCATTCGCGGCGGCGCGGACCTCGAAATGCGCTGGACCGGCACCGGGCATGCGGATGCCTACGGTCTGATCTCCTTGCATGGCGAGTTGACGACGGCCGGACTTGGCAAGCTGCTGTTCACGCAGCATGTGCGGCGCGGTGATCTCGTCAGCTTTCCCGCCTTTCGGTCCGGCATTAATGATGTCGACGTCATTGTCGCTTCCAACGATGCGGGCCGCCTTAGTGGCGTCTTCGTCAATACCGGCCACGTTCCGGTGGTGCTGGAACCTTGCGCGTGGGATGGCGATTTGTCGGTCTGCAGTGATGTTCTGCGCATCGATGGCGGCACTGGCGGCCGTATCGTGCGTGAACGCTTCAACAGGCACGTCAAGCTTGGTGAACACGGCATTGCGGTCGTGACGACTGCTGGGGAGGAGACTGTCCTTGTCTAGCGCGCGTTCGTGCAGGCCGGTGCTGCTGCCAATTCAAGTGAAGTCAGAGTCTAACAAGTCAGCTATTTGCGGCAGTCATTTCTGAGATGCAGGTGCGGGCGCGATGCCGGGGAACGGCGGTGCCCAATGGGAGGAACGTTTGGACAAGGCATTCGGTTGGATCGGCGAGATCTTCCAAAGTCTCCTGAAGGTCATTCCTTGGCTCGTCATCGTGCCGGCAACCCATGCCGGCATCGCCTTCGTTCGCGGCGCGCGGATCAAGGAATGGCCCCCAGGCCTGCATTGGTACTGGCCCATCGTCACCACCTACAAGCTGGTGGTAACGGTGCGTCAGACGCAAATGATCCAATCGAAGATCATCATGACCGCGGACATGAAGACCGTCATCGCTGGCGCGCTCGTCACCTATTATGTCGATGACGTGGTGGCCGCGGTGGCCAAGATCGCCGATCTCGCCTCCGACGTGCTGGAGCGCTCGCAGGGCTCAATACTCGACGAAATTTCGAAGTCGACGGTGGAAGTCATCCAGGCAGATCGTCTCGCGTTCAACAACAAGCTGACCGAGCGTTGCGCGGTGGCGTTGAACGGCTATGGCGTGCGCGTTCTGCAGGTGCAGCTCACCGAGTTTGCCCCCTGCAAGGCGCTGGCGATCAAGGGCAACGCCACGGTTGGCAACTATTCGCTGTGGACCGGCTTCTGAGCGCCATGGCGGGTGCAAGGAGCGGTGAAACCGGTCGCTCGATTGGCTCAGGCGCATTGATCGAGGCGCCAAGGCAGATTGGCACACACGCGGGGCGCGCTTACCGATTTAATCTAGAGCAATGTCGATTCTGCTGCTGGCGGGCACTATTTAAAGTGCCTGACGTAGCCCTTGCACTCTGGCAGTGTTGGGGCTGGATGTACGGCGATGAACGAGTCTGAGGGGGGTGCCGGATCGCTGCCGAAACGAGGCGATTGCGACGGCGCGATTGACAAGACCTGGAGCGAGCAAATGATGACAAGAGGTCCCGTGGTCGGCTCGCTGGCTCGTGCGTCGATGGCATATGTGCTGGCGGGCGGTCGGGGCAGCCGGCTGATGCAGCTCACCGAGCGGCGCGCCAAGCCCGCCGTATATTTCGGAGGTAAATCGCGCATCATCGATTTCGCGCTCTCCAATGCCTTGAACTCCGGCATTCGCCGCATTGGCGTTGCAACCCAGTACAAGGCCCACAGCCTCATCCGCCACTTGCACAACGGCTGGAACTTCCTGCGCCAGGAGCGCAACGAGGGTTTCGACATTCTGCCGGCCAGCCAGCGCGTGCCGGGCGATCATTGGTATGCGGGTACGGCCGATGCGGTCTACCAGAACATCGATATCATTGAGGGGTATGCGCCCGAGTTCATTGTGCTGCTGGCGGGCGATCACGTCTACAAGATGGATTATGAGAAGATCCTGATGCAACACGTCGAGGCGGGAGCCGACGTGACGGTTGCATGCATCGAGGTGCCACGCGCCGAGGCTGAGGCTTTCGGCGTCATGGAGATCGATGACAACGATCGCATTCTCAGTTTTGTCGAGAAACAGAAGAACCCGCCGGAGATGCCCGGCAAGCCGGGAACTTGCCTCGCCAGCATGGGCATCTATGTATTCGCCACATGGTTCCTCATCGAGGAGCTGAAGCGCGACGCCGCCGACCCCAACTCCTCGCGCGATTTCGGCAAGGACATCATTCCCCATCTCGTCAAGAAGGGGCATGCGGTGGCGCATCACTTTTCGCGCTCGTGCGTGCGTCCCAACGTCGACCTGCCGGTGTACTGGCGCGATGTGGGCACGGTCGATGCCTACTGGCAGGCCAATATCGATCTGACCGACGTGGTGCCCGATCTCGATCTCTATGACCAGAGCTGGCCGATCTGGACCTATGCCGAGATCACGCCGCCGGCGAAGTTTGTGCACGATGTGGCGGACCGTCGCGGGCGCGCATTGCAATCGCTGGTTTCTGGCGGCTGCATTGTATCCGGCTCGCTGGTGCGCCGTTCGCTGCTGTTCACCGGCGTGCATGTGCACTCGTTTGCAAATGTGGAAAACGCCGTGGTTCTGCCATACGTCAGGGTCGGCCAAGGAGCGCGATTGAAGAATGTCGTCGTCGACAGGGGCGTGACAGTGCCGCCTGGTCTTGTCATCGGCGAGGACCCGGAGCTCGATGCCGCACGCTTTTACCGCACCGCGGGCGGCATCTGTCTCGTCACGCAAGAGATGATCGATCGCATCGCGGATTGAGCGCCGCGCTCAGGCCCCGATGTCCAGCATGGCAAGACCGTACAGAGCAACGTTTTCGCGGCGGATGACGGTCATTGGTGTTCGCTGCAGACGTTCCTGCATGGGGCCCTTGTTCTCGAATGCGGTCCGCAGGCGGGCGCGGTCCGCATGTGCCAGCAAGCCTTCAGCGACACTGCCGCACAGATGCACGCCGCCCCATGCGCCCGTCGCCAGCACCAGATCTCCCGCGATGCGGCCGAGTATGTCGGTTGCGGCGCGCAGTACGCTTGCAGCGCTGTCATCGCGTGCCGCGCGCGCCAGCACCTCGGCAGCGTCATGCGCATCGCCGACGCCATTAAGGCGCACATAAGCCCGGGTGATGCCCGCACCCGACAAGAAGCTTTCGACCGTGGCGCTCGGCTCGATCAGCTGCCGCTCCAGGTCCGAGTTACCGGCGAGCGTCATGTGTCCCGCCTCGCCTGGCTGGGTCCACCAGCGGCCGGCATGACATGTGGCGAGGGCAGCGCCCAATCCCGTACCGATGTTCAACGCCAGCATGGGGCGCGTTGCGGGAATTACCGGCTTTGGAGTGCCAATCGGCTCGGTATCGTCGATGCCGAGGTGAGGCAGCGCCGCAGCGACGGCCTCCAGATCGTTGACAAGAACGACCGGCGCACCCTCAAGAACGGCCGATACCTGCAAGCCTGCGATCTTCCACGCGGCCTTGTTGGTGAGCGTGACCGAACAGCCCTCGACAGGGCCTGCCGCCCCGAGAGCCGCTGATCTGCAGCCTTCGCTTCCGCCCGTGGCAGCGAGATAGACCTCAAGTGCATCCAGGAACGAGGCAAAGCGGCTGGTTGGATGAGATACGACGTGGGTAAGGCGGCCCGAGTCGTGGGACCGGGCGAGGCGCACGTTGCTTCCACCGATATCGGCTACGAGGCGCCAAGGGCTCATCGGTTGGAAACTCCGGTGTATTCTCAAGCGGCATGCAGTGGCGGGCGGCGATCACTTGGCCCTGCGACGGCGCGTGGCTTCCTCCAGAGCCTTGCCTGTGCGCTTGGGGATCTGGGTGAAGCGCAAGAACTCGTCATCGAAGCCGGCAGCCCTGGTCAGCCCCTCGATGTCGCTTATGCGCAATCGGCGCACGCTGTTGCGCCGCTCACATGCAAGGTAGCCGTCGCTCTCCAGCGCCCGCAATGTGCGATTGACGTGGATCGAGCTCAGGCCAAGGCTGTCGGCAATCAACTGCTGGGTCAGCGGCATTTCGAACGTGCCCGCGCCGCCGCTGCTCGACTTCTCGACTTGACCGATGAGCTCCAGGCGCCGCCACAGCTCGAGAATGAGATGGGCGACACGGCTATATGCGGTGCGGCGACCAATGCTTGCCAGATGCTCGATGAGTATCGATTCCTCGCGCGCGCTGCACCAGAACATCGCAGCGCACATCAGCGGATGCTGTTCGGTCAACTCGACGAAGTCGTCAGTCTTGAACTGAGAGAATTGTATCGGGGTGATCGTGGTGACGTTGAATTCCGCATCGGTGAAGATGCAGGCGTTGAGACACATGAAATCACCAGGAAGTATGAAATTGGCGATCTGCCGGCTGCCATCGGCAAGAATGCGATAGCGGACGGCCCAACCCTCGTTGAGAATATAGATTCCGTTGTAGGGCTCGCCTGCGCGAATGACGTCGGTGCCGGCTGCCATTGAGCCGTGGCGAGTTTCCATCGCCTGCACATCTTCCACCTGTTCGGGGGAGACCCTGTGGAACAGTCCGAGCTTTCGGAAGAATAGCGGCGTCACCCGGCCGCTGGAGATGCTGCCGGCGCGCTCGGCCACAGCTCCAGTGTTGCGCACCGCGCGCTCCTTGCGCTCCTTTGGGATCGGTCTTCTCACCGTCGACAAAACACAACCCTATCCTCGTCCATGGTGACCAAGTCGCCATCCCTCGCTCGCCGTTTGGCCGCGCGGGAACGTGCGGCAACGGCATATGAGGGTGGGCAAGCTCAATCACTCCATCAGTCGAGGTCGCAAGACCTCTGAAAGAGACCGCCCGTGTCGCGATCGCGAAATCCTCTACATTCCGGCTAGGCACCGAACGGATTTCCCGATCATCACACGAGACGCGCAAAACCTTAGTGCCTACCTGGCCAGGGCGCCAGCGGTTTGCCAAGGCTTGCCTTACAAACACGCGGTACAGGAGACGTTGGGGGGCGGCCTCGCTGGTGCGTCGCAGGGGGGCGCCGGTATGCTCATGCGTATGCGCATTCTCCGGCCGCTGCTGTCGCTTAAGGAGAGATCAAGCGGTTCCGTTTCGGCCTTCCAGGTTCATGAGCGCTCCGGTTTGGCGCAGCCTTTCGGCCAGTGCAGCCGCGTCGAAATCCTCGGGCAGGCGGCGCCGCCAATTGGGGTAGCTGTCGATCGTGCCCGGCAGGTTCGATTGATCGGATGCGCCGGCAAGGTCCTCGATGTTGATCATGGCGAGGGCAGATGGTGTGCGCGCCAAAAATCGGTTAACGGCATCCGCGAGGCGGGACGTCTGTACAGCGTCGATGTCTTGATCGAGGGGGAAGTTGCCCGGCAGCAAGTCCTGATCGACCAGTGCTGCGACCAGCTGACCACGCTCGCGGGTGCGCACGTCGCCCATCGCCCGCGCCTCACTGTTGTCGATCAACCCTGCAGCCTCCATAGCCGCGATGTCACGGCCGAGCCAGAAGCCGCGCACGGTGGCGAGGTCGTGCGATGCCGGTGTGGCGAGCGCAATCGGCGGATAGGTCTCGGGGCGGCGGAACAGGCCATCGGGGAAGCGCTCGAATCGCACGAAGCGATAGGAGAGAATCTGCTCGGCCTCCATGCGCTCGCGAAACCC
>CAZLHQ010000161.1:0-7062 GCA_964559355.1 uncultured Hyphomicrobiaceae bacterium | reverse complement strand
GGCAGCGACCGCATGTCGACGACCAGCGTATTGTAGCCGAACGAAACGCCGCGCTCGGTGACGAGCACGTTGGCGTTACCCGAACCCGTCACCTTGGCGACGACGTTCTTCATGTCCCAGGGCGCCAGAAACTGCCCCTTCTTGACCTTGACGACCCGGCCCGTGCGCGCTGCTGCAATCAGCAGGTCCGTCTGCCGGCACAAGAAGGCCGGGATCTGCAGAATGTCGACGACCTCGGCTACGGGTGCACACTGGCTTGCCTCGTGGACATCTGTGACGACCGGCAAGCCTAGGCTTTCGCGAATCTCGGCGAATACCGGCAGCGCCTCGTTGAAGCCGATGCCGCGCTTGCCGCCGAGCGACGTCCGGTTGGCCTTGTCGAAACTCGACTTGTAGACCAGTCCGATACCGAGCCGGCTCGCGATTTCCTTCAGCGCCGAGGCCATCTCGAGAGCATGCGCGCGGCTCTCCATCTGGCAGGGGCCTGCAAGCACGGCAATCGGCGCATCGTTGGCGAACGACACGTTGCCGGCTGCGACCTTGGTGTTGGGCTTCAAAGGCTGGTGTTTTGTCATGGTCAGCTTATAGCGCGCAGGCCCCGGTTGCGCGAGCACGCACCAGCAACGGTCCCCAGGTTGTCTGCCAGCCCGCCCCGGCACATCGCAGCCCCTGCCGACTGGCTCGAGCCCGCCGCCGGTTGCACCGCTGGAACCGGCTCGCCGCTGGCCTGCGACATCTACGACGTAGGGTGAAGGGTATGGTTAGTTTTTTCACAAAATATTTCGCCATGTTTCACTAATACGCTGTTTTTGAAGACAAATCGCCGCAACGCAAAGGCATCGCCTTGTCTTTGCCCCACCCCTCCCCCTATCGGCAGACGCCCTCCTTGCCGGGGGCAACGTCGATAACCCACAAGGGGAGCACTAACGATGATCACTCGAACGCATACCCTGTTGCGCGTCTGTGCGCTCGCCGTTCTGGCCCTGCTGACGGTGGCTGCGATGCCGGCGACCGAGGCAAAGGCCGAATGCATTCCCAGCGCACTCGGCAAGAAATTGAAACAGGTCCGCGCCAAGTTCGGATCGGTCGAGGTCATCTCGACCTATCGCCAGGGTGCAACCATATCCGGCTCGGGCCGGCCCAGCCTGCACGCCTCCTGCCGCGCCGTGGACTTCAACCCGCCCAGGGGCAAGTACAAGCAGGTGCTGAACTGGTTGAACGCCAACCACGACGGCGGTGTCGGCAGCTACAGCTGCGGCATGCACCATATCCATATCGACACCGGCCCCAGGGTCCGCTTCCATCGCTGCCAGAGCGCCAGCAACACGAAGGGATCGGCAAAAACGCGCGTTGCCTCGGCCAATTGGAAGAAGAAGTACTCCAAGCAGATGGCCAGCAAGGCCTTCACGGTCTACGCCATGCCGACCCCGGCCAAGCCGGCCAAAGGCAAGCGCTACGCCAGCCTGCAATAATCTGCTGGTATATCGGGCGTCCGCGCCCCAATCTGCAAAGGGCGCGCCGTCATGGCGTGCCCTTTTGTCTTCGCAAAGTCCGCGTCTTCGCTCCCGGCTGAGATGGGGAGGCGGCCTTCTCGATCACCATCACGCGAGGAGCACGACCGCGTTGCTCACGACGAAGCCCGCCCGCCATGCCGCTGTTATCGCCGTGCTGGCGATTGCGAGCCTCGTCCTGGCACGATCGGACGGGCGCGCGTTGGCGGCCGATGATGCCGTCGACACTGCCCTCGTCATGGCCGTCGACATCTCCCAATCGGTCGATGAAATCCGTTACCGGCTGCAGATGGAGGGGATCGCACAGGCGCTCGAGGATGCCGACGTGATCCGCACTGTCACCAGCGGGCCGCGCAAGGCGATCCTTTTCACGCTCGTCGGCTGGGCCGACCGCGCCCGCGTGTTGCTGCCGTGGACGTGGATTGCCAGTGCGTCGGACGCGGCCGCCGTCGCCCGCATGTTGCGCTCGCTGCCTGTCGCCAGTGGCGAATACACGTGTGTTGCCCGCATGATGCGCTATCTGACCGACTTCACGGTGCCGCAGATGCCGGTCAAGGCCGATCGCATCGTCGTCGACGTGTCGGGAGACGGACCCGACAACTGCACCTCGCTGCAATACTTGCGCGAAGCGCGCGAACGCCTCGTCGCCAGCGGCGCCATCATCAACGGCCTGCCGATCCTGGAGGACGGCGTCGAGCGTCCGATCGGCCCATGGAACCACGCGCCGGGATCGACCAAGCTCGACTTCCCCCTGCCCGGCAAGAGCGACGCCAGGTCTCTCACCGAATGGTACGAGCGGCATGTGATGGCGGGGTCCGGCGCGTTCGTCATAACCGCGCGCGGATATGAAGATTTCGCCCGCGCCATCCGCCGCAAGTTCATTCTCGAGATCGCCTGGCCCGGTGCCGGCCCGCGGGCAAGGACGGTGGCTGCGCGCTAAGTAGCGCGCACGCCGAGCGCGCACCCGTCTGATGCCCCCAAACCTCGGAGGGCACCCGAATGGATGAACCTTTTTTCAGTGCGCGCATGATGTCGGCCACGCACTTTTCGCTCGCAAGGCCCATGCGTGGCGTCGTCGAAGCGTGTCCGCCATCACCCATGATTTTTCACTTTTAGATCGCCGGCGAGCGACTATTGTTGCTCCTGACCATATTGCGTAATCCACGACATTCTGCGTTCCACTTTTTTTCTGCACGAGGGTTCATGATTTGCGCCATCGAAATACGCAAATCCAGCATCGAAGGCATGGGCGTATTCGCCAAGCAAGACATTACCCGCGGCACGATCCTGCATCGCATGGGCGGGCGGGAGGTTTCGAGGCTGCGATGTGTCGCCGGTATCATCGCTGGAACGATACGCAAAGACGATCCGCTGTCGGTCAGCGCCAACACATACCTGGTGCTCGACGACAACTCGGTGGCATTCAATCACAGCTGCAACCCCAACGCTGTCGTCGATCGCAACTGGGACATGGTGGCCATTCGCGACATCGCGCGCGGTGAGGAGATCACCTTCGACTATGCGTTGACCGTGCCCATATCACTCCTTACGCGATTTTGGTCGATGCAATGCCGGTGTGGCACTCCGCGTTGCCGCAAGCGCATCGGAACAATTGCCACGCTGAGCCCGGCCGAACTCGACAAATACGAGCCTTTCCGGCCGCTGCTGCCGCATATCGAAAGGTATTTGTCAGCGCATGTGCGCGAGCTGGTGAAGGCGTAGCATGCGCAATGCCCCTGCTGGTGCGCAATGCGGATCGCCGCACCAGAGCTAACTCTTCATCACGACGCCCCGCGCCGCCAGCAGATTTTCGATGATGGGTGCGGTGCGATTGTCGGAGGTCGCCGCCTTCATGAACAGCACCACTCGCTGGATGTCGCGCACCACGCCGAGCAGCTTTTCCGAATCCTCATAGCGCGCGCTGATCGGCGCCCATGTAAACGCGATCAGCTCCTCGTCGTCGCGGGCAACGCCGATGGCATAGCCGATATAGCTCGGCAGATCGCGATGCTCGCTCGGCAGCGTGCGCGCGAACCGCGACAATTCATAAGACCACACCGCCCATTCCGCCGACGACACGTCGCGCTTTTTGATACGCGTGAACACCACCGACTTGATGATCGCCGCCTTCCACGCCCAATCCGTCGCCCGCGCCCGCCGCAACTCGCGCAGCACGGATTCGCTGTGGTGCTGCTGGCAATGCTCGCACTGGTAATAGTAGGCGAGTGCGAGAGCGATGTACTCGCGGTCAAGCAGGCTTAGCGTAAACGGATCGGAGGCGCCGGGCACGCCGGTGAAGGCATGCTGGTACAGCTCGCGAAATACATCGGAGAAGCCGGTGCCGGGGATGGTCGCTGGTTCTTTCATGTGCGTTTCGTTCGCCCTGCCCGCAACCGATTGCAAGAACGCGGCATTGCGTTCTGGCGCGGACTATAAGGTATGGCCGCCGCCCCGCGCTTTAACTTCGCGCAATTCGCCGCCGCGAGGGTGAGGCCGCCACCGCAGCCGACGCTCCCACTACCCGCTGGGTCCTCGGGATGACGGATGTGTGTGGCGGCGTCAGTGAACCAATCTCCACCGTCACCCCGTCGCAGGCCGGGGCCCAGACACGTCGCAGAGAATTCTTCCTCGGTTGGCATATGCACGCGTACGGCGAACGCATCCCTTCATCGCTTGCGTCACACCTGTAGCGGCGTGTCCAACTTCCCGCCTTCGCGGGAATGACGGTGGTGGGTGAAGCGGTCCGATCGCATAAAACTTTACCGTCATCCCGGCCTTGGGCCGGGACCCAGACACGTCGCCGCGAATGATTTGTCGGAATGGCCAATCCGGCGCGCCGCATACCACAGCATGTCACCGCATGCGTCGGATACGTAGACGCTGCGTAGGTCCCGACCTGCGTCGGGATGACGGATGTGGGTGGCGGCGTCAGGCAGGACACTGTAGGACGGGTTCAAAGGCGTGACGGCGTGGGTGAGCCACCTGACGTGAACACGGCCCAAGCCCCTCACCTGTCGCTTCGCGACATCCTCTCCCCCCCCCCGGGAGAGGAAAGGCTGGAGCAGTATCGCAGACGCAGCGGTGAAAGCCGGCCCCGAAGGATCACCCCATCCAAAACACGTGCTGCACCGCCTCCACGTTTTTAAGAACGCCAGCGTCCAGTCGCCGGGTCGATCTTGTCCGTCACCTCGCGCGTGAGTTTAGATGACCATGGACACCAGTGATTGCCCGGCAGAAACGCGCCACCTACCTGGTCGAGGTTGTCAGCCACAAACGTCACGTTCGCGTCGCAGACCTCGATGGCCATCTCGAAGAAGCGAATCGAAGACGGCTCGAGATGAAACTCCCATGCGGGATTGTAAGGCGCTGGCGACAGCACGATCGTGCCCTGCACGTGTTGCCCCGTATTGCCAGAGATTATCGCACGCGCCTCACTGATCCGGGCCGCGTCGTTGAGTGCAAACACGAACGTGTTCATGGCGCCATCAGGCGCCTTCTGCTGGAATTCGAAATAGGCCGTCATGAAACAACTCCCACAAAGTGATGGTTGCAAATGTCGCCGAAGAATTGACGCATGCTGAGTGTATGCTAGATGGGTGCAACTGCAACCTGCTTTGTCTTACGGCGTCGCAATTGCAGCGGTGGATTATGTTGCGAAGGCGCGTTTAATCCACCGGACGACGGATGCACGCACTTGCGTGGGCCTCAACAACATGGGGCCCGCCGACTTGGGAAATGTCAGATGGTGAAGGTTGTACGCGCCGTGCTCGGGCTTATCGCCGGCTACATCGCCGGAGCCGCGGGCGGCTATGGGCTGGTGACGCTCGTTTCGTCCAACACGCACGACAAGAGCATGGAAGCCGCGATGACGGCTGCCTTCGTCGCCGGGCCGGTCGGCGCGCTGATCGGCATCATCGCCGCGCTGATGTGGTCGCGCCGCTGAGGGTGTGCAAGACCAGCTACGCTCAGGGGCACCTCTCTCGCATCGCCCCTTACCTCACCTTTGTCATCGTCGGGACGAGCCCACGCTTGTCCGGTTGAGGTTTCGTGGACAGGAAGTATGGCATCACCTCACACCAACCTGCTCTGCTCCACCGCTGCGGCAATGAAGCTGCGGAACAAGGGGTGCGGCTCGAAGGGGCGGCTCTTTAATTCGGGGTGATATTGCACGCCGATGAACCAGGGGTGGTCCTTGTATTCGACCGTCTCGGGCAGCAGACCGTCGGGTGACAGACCCGCAAACGACAGCCCCGCTGTCTCCAGCCGCTCGCGATAGCGCGTGTTGACCTCGTAGCGATGGCGGTGGCGCTCGGAAATCTGCGTGCCGCCGTAGATGTCGGCGATTTTGCTGCCGGCTTGAAGACGCGCGTTGAACGCGCCAAGCCGCATGGTGCCGCCCAAGTCTCCGCCCTGACGGCGCTGCTCGAGCTCGTTGCCGCGCATCCACTCCGTCATCAGGCCGACGACGGGTTCCTCGGAGGTGCCGAATTCGGTCGACGAAGCGCCCGCGACGCCAGCAAGATTGCGCGCCGCCTCGATGCACGCCATCTGCATGCCAAAGCAGATGCCGAAGTAAGGCACCTTTCTCTCGCGCGCGAACTTGGCAGCGAGAATCTTGCCTTCCGCACCGCGCTCGCCAAAGCCGCCCGGCACCAGAATGCCGTCGACGCCTTCGAGATAGGGTGCGGGATCCTCGCGCTCGAACACCTCCGCCTCGATCCACTCGAGGTTGACGCGCACGCGATTGGCGATGCCGCCGTGCACCAGCGCCTCGATCAGCGATTTGTAGGCGTCCTTGAGGCCGGTGTACTTGCCGACGATGGCGATCGTCACCTCGCCTTCCGGGTTGGCGACGTTCTGCGAGATGGTCTGCCAGCGCCTCAGATCGGGCTGCGGCGCACCGGTGATGCCAAACGCTTCCAGCACCTGCTGGTCGAGCCCTTCGCGATGATAGGCGAGCGGCACGTCGTAGATCGACATGACGTCGAGCGCCTGGATGACGGCTTCCTCGCGCACGTTGCAGAACAGCGCGATCTTCTTGCGCTCGGCCTTGGGCATCTCGCGATCGGCACGGCACATGAGGATGTCGGGCTGGATGCCGATCGAGCGCAGCTCCTTGACCGAGTGCTGCGTCGGCTTGGTCTTCAATTCACCGGCCGAGGGAATCCACGGCAGCAGCGTCAGGTGGATGTAGACGCAGGAGTGGCGCGGCAATTCGTTGCCGAGCTGGCGGATCGCCTCGAAGAACGGCAGCGCCTCGATGTCGCCAACCGTGCCGCCGATCTCGACCAGTACGAAATCAACGCCCGCGTTGCCGTCGAGCACGAACTGCTTGATCGCATCGGTGACGTGCGGGATCACCTGAACGGTTCCGCCGAGATAATCGCCGCGGCGCTCACGCGCGATAATGTTCTGATAGATGCGGCCGGTGGTGATGTTGTCCGACTGCTTGGCGGGAACGCCAGTGAAGCGCTCGTAATGGCCAAGGTCGAGATCGGTCTCCGCGCCGTCGTCGGTAACGAACACCTCACCGTGCTGGTAGGGGCTCATC
>CAZLHQ010000160.1:0-7302 GCA_964559355.1 uncultured Hyphomicrobiaceae bacterium | reverse complement strand
AGGCGGCCGACGAGATCGCGCGCCAATTGAAGCTGCGCGATCTGGCCGGACTGATCGTCATCGACTTCATCGACATGGAGGAGAAGCGCAACAACCGGACGGTGGAACGGCGCATGAAGGAAGCGCTGCGCCATGATCGCGCGCGCATCCAGGTCGGCCGCATCAGTCACTTTGGCCTGCTCGAGATGTCTCGACAGCGTTTGCGCACCGGCGTGCTCGAGGGCTCGACGTCGCAGTGCCCGCACTGTCAGGGTACCGGTATCATCCGCTCGGTCGAAAGCGTGGCGCTGGCCGTGCTGCGCGGCCTGGAGGATGCGGTTATGGCCGGCTCGCGCACGGCGTTGACGGCCGTGACGACACCGACGGTGGCGCTCTACATCCTCAACAAGAAGCGCTCCTTCATCATCGACATGGAGACGCGCCACGGCCTGCCGATCCTGGTGGAGGGCAGCGACAAGATGCAGGGCGCCAACTACGCCATTGAGAAGGGTCCCGCCAGCGCCACGCTGCATCGCCGTCCGGAAAAGACCGCAGTCAACATGGACTGGGGTTTTGGCGAGGACGACGACGAGACCGCAATCGACACCGACGCCGAGGAGATCGAGGAGGACAACGAGGCTCGCGGACATCATCACGAGCGGTCCGACCGGGGTGAACGCCAAGACAACGGCGAGCGCTCAGGTCGCGGGGAGCGCGGCGAACGCGCGGCTCGCAGCGAGCGCGAAGATCGTGGCGAGCGCGCGGAGGCCGGTGATCGCGATGACGGAGACGGCCGCCGCCGTCGTCGTCGCCGCCGCCGTGGCCGCCGCGACGAGCGCGACGAACGCCATGAAGCGGGTTCATCAGACTTCGAGGGGCGCGACGAGGAGGTCATCGAGACGGTCGGCGGCGAAGGCGAGCACGATGACGACGACGTCGATGCCACGGGTGACGCAAGTGAAGCGGCCGCCGGGAGCGAGTCCGCGACGGCCAATGGCGAAGGTCAGCGCCGCCGCCGCCGCCGCGGGCGTCGGGGCGGGCGACGCAACCGAGAACGCATGGCCGGTGGCGAGCCGTCGCTTCACGATGCGGCAACGGGCGACAGCGAAGCCGGCGACGGCGACGATATGAATGACGACGATGCAATGAATGGCCACGACAGCAGCGAAAGCCAGCCGATGCCGATGGAGCAGGCGCCCACGCAAGCGACTGGCGAAGCCAACGTCAGTGCTCATGCCGATGCACCGGCGGAGCGCCATTCAGAGCCGGTCGCAAGCACGCAGCGCATCGCGGTTTCGCCGCGGCCCGAACAGCCAACCGAAGCCGCCACAATTCCGGATACTCGCGATGCACCGGCCATTGAGCCGGCCCGAGAAGCAACCATGGAGCCGGCCGAGGAGCGCGTTTTGGAGAACCCGCGCACATCTTCCAGCCGCGGTGAGCAGACCGCATCCCAACCCAAGTTCGAGCACATCGTCTCGTCACCGGGAGAGAACGCGTCGATCAGTCCGGAGGACGAGGCGTCTTCGCCCACTCGCAAGGGCTGGTGGCAGCGCCGCTTTGGTAGCTGACGACGGCACGGGCCCGACGCATCGTCAGGCGGCCGGGACACGAACCATGAATGGGCGGCGTGGCGGGTTCGTTCCCTGCCGCGCCGTTCTTCTTTGCATCAGGCCGTTCACTGACGCACCGCCTCCCATCGGCCGCGCATTAGCATCACAGCGAGCCTGCGCTTGCAGGGCGCCATGCGATTGCGCAAGATCGCCGGGACAATCTGGCGAGGACGACACCCTGACGAGCGACCAAACGGCCAAGCCATCAAGACGCACCCGTTCGCTTGCCGCGGCGCTGGCCGGGCTTGTGCTGGTTGCCGGCGCAGCCTGGCTGCTTGCCGAATGGACGCGCAAACGCGCGCTCGACAGTCTGGCCGATAGTTCCGCGCATGTGCTGACGCTGGTGGTGGAATCGCTGCGCGGCGAGCTTGCCAAGCATCAAAGCACGCCATTCCTGCTGGCGCGCAATCCCCTGACGACGCGCATCGTTACCGGCGCCGCCTCCCCGGTGGAGGTGCTCGCCGCCAACGAGGAACTGGCACGGCTGGTGCGCGTAACAGATGCCTCCGACATCTACCTCATGGACACGCTGGGCATGACGGTTGCCTCCAGCAATCATTCCCAGCCGCGCAGCTTCGTCGGCCAGAAGTTCGATTACCGTCCATATTTCAAAGAAGCGATGAAAGGACGGTCCAGCCGATACTTCGCGCTCGGCACGACGTCTGGCGAACGCGGCTATTATTTCGCCCAGCCGATCTTCGATGGCCGATATGTCGTCGGCGTCGCCGTCGTCAAAATCCAGGTTGGCACGCTCGAGGCGGCCTGGCGTTCTGCCGATCACGAGATCATGGTGGTTGACGAGGATGGCGTCGTCTTCCTGTCTAGCAGCCCGAGCTGGGTGTTGAAGACACTTTCGCCACTGTCGTCGGCCGCGCGCGAACGCATCGTCCAACAGCGCCGCTATGACGAGCGCGTGTTGACGCCACTCGACTTGCGCATCGAGCCTGGCGACATCACGACGGCGCGCCTTGCCGAACTGGTCGCACCGTCCGGTCCCGTCGATACCGGCGTCACACCTGCGGAAGTCGCCGGCCGCATCAACCCTCCCGAACGGCGCGAATACCTCGTGCAATCGCGCGCCATGGTCGACGCCGGCTGGACCGTGCATATCCTGGCGCGCACCACCCAAGTTGTGAACCAGACCCGCGAAGCGATCGCTCTGCTCCTTGCCGCGGCGACAACACTGCTGCTTGCGGGCATCGCGTTGCATCAACGCCGCCGGCGCGTGGCCGAGCGCATTCAGTTGCAGGCCAGCGTCAACGCCGAGCTGGAACGGCGGGTGGCCGAGCGCACCGACGAGCTGACGCGCACCAACCAGCAGCTCGAAGCCGAAGTGACCGAGCGGCGGCGCACCGAAAGCGAGCTGCGCCATACGCAATCGGAGCTGGTGCAGGCAGGCAAGCTTGCCGCCCTCGGGCAGATGTCCGCGGGCCTCAGCCACGAGCTGAACCAGCCGCTGGCGGCGATCCGCTCCTATGCCGACAACGCGCTCAAGTTCGTCGAACGGCAACGTTACGATACAGCGTCCCGCAATCTCACCTCGATCGTCGAGCTGACCGAGCGGATGGCGGGCATCATCCGCCATTTGCGCACCTATGCGCGCAAGGAGCCGACGACCGTCAAGGCCACCAGTGTGCGCCGATCGATCGACAATGCGATCGCGTTGCTGCAACGGCGTATCGACGACGCCGGCGCAAGCGTGCGTGTCGATATCGCCATGCCCGACCCAGAAGCGGTTGCCGGCGAAATTCGCTTGCAACAGGTGTTGGTCAACCTCGTCTCCAATGCGCTCGACGCCATGAAAGACAGCGTCGAGAAGCGCATCGAAATCCGCGCTAGCGAGGAGGCCGACACGATCCTGATCGAAGTGCACGATACGGGCCCCGGCATCGCGCCAGAGCATCTCGCCAGCGTTTTCGACCCCTTTTTCACGACCAAGGATGTCGGCGAGGGCTTAGGGCTTGGCCTGTCGATCACTTATGGCATCGTACAGCAGTTCGGCGGCACCATTTCGGCCCGCAACTGCGAGGCGGGTGGGGCCGTGTTCTCGATCCGCTTGCGCCCGGCCAGAACGCTCGTAGAGAACGCCGCATGAGCCGCCGCATTGTCTTGATCGATGACGAGCCCGAGCTCAGGGCGGCAACCGCGCAGGGTCTCGAGCTTGCCGATTTCTCCGTCGCCGATTTCGACAGCGGCGAGGATGCATTGTCTCAGCTGTCTCGCGCCTTCGACGGGATCGTTATCTCCGACATCAAAATGCCGCGCATGAGCGGCCTTGAGCTGATGACCCGCGTGCTCGCGGTCGATCCGGAGATCCCGGTCATCCTCATCACCGGTCACGGCGACATACCGATGGCGGTCGCGGCCATCCGCTCGGGAGCCTACGACTTCATCGAGAAGCCGTTTGCCGCAGAAACGCTGGCTGATGCGGCCGGGCGCGCACTCGAAAAGCGCCAACTGGTGCTTGAGAACCGCAAGCTCAAGGCGCAGCTTTCACACCACAGCGGCATCGACCAGATGCTGATCGGACGCACGCGCGCCATGCAACGCCTGCGGGCCCAGGTTACGAGCTTTGCCGCCACCGATGCCGACGTGCTCATTGCCGGCGAAACGGGAGCCGGCAAGGAGGCCGTGGCGCGCAGCCTGCACGATTTCGGTCCGCGCGCGAAAGGCCGCTTTGTGCCGATCAACTGCGGCGCGCTGCCGGCCAATGTCATCGAAAGCGAATTGTTCGGGCATGAGCCGGGCGCATTCACCGGCGCCGTCAAGGGGCGCATCGGCAAACTCGAATACGCCAGCGGCGGCACGCTGTTCCTCGACGAGATCGAGAGCATGCCACTGGAGCTGCAGATCAAGCTGCTGCGCGTGCTGCAAGACCGCCGGATCGTGCGTCTGGGCGCCAACGAGGAGCGCGCCATCGACGTGCGCGTCGTTGCCGCCACCAAGGAAGACCTCAAGGCCGCCGCCCAGAGGGGCACTTTTCGCGAGGACCTCTATTACCGTCTCAACGTGCTCTCGATCGCAATTCCGCCATTGCGCGACAGGCGTGAGGACATACCGATCCTGTTTCAGCACTTCCTCGATCAAGCCGCCGCGCGCTTCAAGTCCGAGCCGCAGACGGTGACGCCCGTGCACGTCTCCATGCTGCTGTCGCGCGATTGGCCGGGCAATGTGCGGGAATTGCAGAACTGCGCCGTGCGCTTTGCTCTCGGTCTGGGTTTCGACGACACGGATACGTCACACGACACCGCAGCATCGCCTTCTCCCACGCTCGCCGACCAGCTCGCGCACGTCGAGCGCCAGATTATCGCCGACACGCTGGTTCGCACCGGCCATAGTCTCAAGGGCACCTACGAGAGCCTCGGCATTTCGCGCAAGACGCTCTACGACAAAATGCGCCGCTTCAACCTCGGCCGCCCGCCGGCAGACGACGACGAGAGCTGACCCCCTCATGCTGCACCGCAGCGATTGCGCGGCAATGAGTAGTCCCCCACCCATGAACATCCTGATCGCGTGTAGCGCGCGTGACAAACATGCAGAGTCGCGCATACGAGCCGCACCCCGGCTTGCGCTTTAAGCCATTTTCCCAGAAGCGAATTTTGCTTGCCCCAAGTCGACCTTGCCGTCGCTGTCACGCTTGGCACGCAGGTTGCTCTTAACGTATCGTCAACCATGTTGGCGTGGCCATTGAACGCTCGGTGAGAGGGCGATGGGACGCCATGTGCAGTTCGCATTGGGAGGAAACATGATGCGCAAGTTCACCCTCGTCGCGGTCGCGGCTTTGGCCGCCTTTGCTGTCGGTGCAGAACCAGCCGACGCACAGACGGTCATCAAGTTCAGCCACGTCGTCGCGCCGCAGACCCCGAAGGGCAAGGGTGCCGACAAATTCAAGGAGCTCGCCGAGAAATACACCGACGGCAAGGTCAAGGTTGAGGTGTATCCCAACTCGCAGCTCTACAAGGACAAAGAGGAGGTCGAGGCGCTGCAGCTTGGAGCCGTGCAGATGCTGGCGCCGTCACTCGCCAAGTTCGGCCCGCTCGGCGCCAAGGAATTCGAGGCGTTCGATCTGCCCTACATCTTCGAGGACAAGGCCGCGCTGCGGAAGGTCACCGACGGCGAGATCGGCAAGTCGATGCTGAAGAAGCTCGAGGGCAAGGGCATTCTCGGCCTCGCCTTCTGGGACAATGGCTTCAAGATCATGAGCGCCAACAAGCCGCTCAAGGCCACCGACGACTTCCTCGGCCTCAAGATGCGCATCCAGTCGTCGAAGGTGCTCGAGGCGCAGATGAAGGCACTCGGCGCGCTGCCGCAGGTGATGGCATTCTCGGAAGTCTATCAGGCGCTGCAGACCGGCGTCGTCGACGGCACCGAAAATCCGCCGTCGAACATGTTCACGCAGAAGATGCACGAGGTGCAGAAACACGCGACGCTCTCCAACCACGGCTATCTCGGCTATGCTGTGATCGTGAACAAGCAGTTCTGGGAGGGCCTGCCGGCCGACGTGCGCACGGCACTCGAAAAGGCCATGGCGGAAGCCACCGTCTATGCCAACGATATCGCGCAGAAGGAGAACGACGACTCGCTTGCCTCGATGAAGGCCTCGGGCAAGACCGAGTTCCATGAGATGACCGCCGACGAGAAGAAGGCTTGGCGCGCGAAGCTGAAGCCGGTTCACGAGGAGATGTCGGGCCGCATCGGCAAGGATCTGATCCAGCAGATCTACGCCGCAACCGGCGCGAAGTGATCGCGACGTAGGTTGGAAGCCGGAGCGGGGTCAACCCGCCCGGCATTCCGGCCGCACAGGAGGAAACGCGAATGCTGCTTCGATTCCTAGACCGGCTCGAAGAGATCATCATCAGCGTGCTTATTGGAGCCGCGACGCTGCTGATCTTCGTTGCCGTTGTACAGCGCTATGGCCTCAGCAATACGGGCGCATTGATCGGATGGGCCAATGGCCACGGCATGCCCTGGCTCGCGGATGCCGCGCGCTCGGCATTCAAGTTCCTCAACTCGTTCAACCTGACCTGGGCGCAGGAAGTCTGCATCTACCTGTTTGTATGGATGGCGAAGTTCGGCGCGGCCTATGGCGTTCGCACCGGCATCCATGTCGGCGTCGACATCCTCCTCAACATGCTGTCACCGGGCAAACGCTACCCGATGATCCTGTTCGGCCTGCTGGCTGGCGCCCTGTTCACGGCCATCGTCGGCACTCTTGGCGCCGAATTTGTCTGGCATATCAGCCATACCGAGCAAACTTCACCCGACCTTGAGATCCCCATGTGGATCGTCTACCTCGCCATTCCGCTCGGTTCCTACCTCATGTGCTTCCGTTTCCTGCAGGTAGCGTGGACGTTCGCCCGCACCGGAGAACTGCCACACCATGATCACGGCCATGTCGAGGGCATCGGTGATGCCGACGAACCGCTGCTGACCGAACCTTCCCTGCACCCCAAGGATCTGGCCAATAATGGCGGGAGCAAATAAGCCATGAGCGCCGCAATCATCTTCGGCCTTCTGGCCGCCCTCATGTTGACCGGCATGCCGGTGTCGATCGCGCTCGGTCTCACCGTGCTGACGTTCCTCTTCACCATGACCCAGGTACCGGTCGAGGCCGTCGCACTGAAGCTCTTCACCGGCATCGAGAAGTTCGAGATCATGGCGATCCCGTTTTTCATCCTGGCCGGCAACTTCCTCACGCATGGAGGTGTTG
>CAZLHQ010000159.1:0-7337 GCA_964559355.1 uncultured Hyphomicrobiaceae bacterium | reverse complement strand
GTGCGCGGTGTGCCCTTCCTGCCAGAGAAACTCGGCCGTGCGCAGGAACAACCGCGTGCGCATCTCCCAGCGCACGACGTTGGCCCACTGGTTCACCAGCAGCGGCAGGTCACGATAGCTTTTAACCCAGCGCTGGAAGGCATCGCCGATGATCGTCTCGGAGGTGGGGCGCACGATCAGCGGTTCTTCCAGTTTCGCCGTCGGGTCGAGCTCCAGCCTGCCGCCGACGTTCTTCAGGCGATGATGTGTGACGACCGCCATCTCCTTGGCGAAGCCCTCGACGTGCTCGGCCTCCTTGGCGATGAAGCTCATCGGAATGAACAGCGGGAAATAGCAGTTGTCGTGGCCGGTATCCTTGATGCGCTGGTCGAGCTCGGCCTGGATCTTCTCCCACACGCCCCAGCCCCACGGCTTGATGATCATGCAGCCGCGCACCGGGCTCGTCTCGGCCATGTCGCCGTCGCGTACGACAGCCTGATACCATTCGGGGAAATTCTCCTCACGGGTAACGGAAAGCGCGCGCTTGCTCATCGGATGCCTCCCTCGATCAACGTATGCGCCAGGCGCGGCACATGTCGGAGCGAGGACGAAAATTGGTGGAACTGACACGTCGACAAGGCTTGGCGCTCCAACGGTTGCGCAGGGGATGAGGCAGGGACACAGCTTTATGCCCGCCATGTCAGGCGCTCTTAACGAAGATCGCTGCCCGCGGCAATGGCGGCCCCGAAGCTCGGCGGGGATCGCGGCGCGCTATTCACGGGCAATCGGGCGCGACGCAGAACGAAACGCGCACACCCTTCTCGTCAGCCACGATTGCAGCAGCCTGCAGGTCAGCGGCCAAACCTCTTGCGGCCGGACCCGCCTTCTGTGCTGGTGCACCCGGCGTCGCTGCCTCGAGTGCAACGACCCGGTCGCGAACCGCCGCCTCGATCACAGGGCACAATGCCTCGCAAACAAGCCTTCCGGGAAACCACGACCGGTTGCAAGCAGCAGCAAAGGTTCCGCCAACAGCCAGCCTTTGGAGCAAAAGCTGCCCTGTAGCGCCCGCGCCCACGTTGGCCTCGAGCGATGGGGCGTGCCAGACGACCTCGGGCAAAACCGACTGTGGCGGGCAGGCCCCTTTGATGCAGGCAACGGTAAAGACGACGGAGCCTGCGGGGCGCATAGCAAACGACAGACCGCCAGTTTCGGCGCGAACGGCAAGAGTGCCGGTTAAATCGGACAGCGGAGCAGCCCAGTAAGCGCCGGCAGCCACTTGGATTACCGGTAACGGCAAGCGAATTGCCAAGGACGGCGGCGCTGCCCGGCCCATCTCGAGTTCAATATGATGTGACCCGTCACCGCCCCGCTCGCCCGCATCGGTCGTGACGCGGGCGCTCCAACTGGGTGCAATGCGCCCGATCATGACGGCAAGGTCGTCAAATCCGAGCCGCAGCTCGGCTGCCGCGGCAAATGGCTGCTCTGCGAGTAACAGCCATGCAAGCGCCAGCAACGCAGCGCGCCATTTGCGAACCCATCGGATTGATCGTTTCAACCAGCTCATCCAACACGATAGGCCTGCTCTCGACCCTCGGGGACAGGCCGATCAGTTCCACCACCGACATCTGATCTCAATCAAGGTAAATGCTGCTCGCTGCGTCATATTTGCGTCGCTGGCAGGTGACAGATTGCCAAGCGTTCGCTAAAATGCGCCGGTAAATTCAAAAAAGGGTCGAGACCATGCTTCAGATGGCAATCGGCTCAAGTCTAGGGAAACACTGAGAGCCTGCTACGGCAAGCTCATGGTTATCGCGAAGGACAACAACGGCTTATTTCGAGCCGGGTACGTCGAGCGATAGCAACACCAAATCCGCGTTTGGGTCCCATCAGGGTTCCAGCACATGCGGGTGCAGATCATACCGCACCGAAGAGCAGGGCTTTTGCCCTGCTCTTTTCGTTTGGGTGATGATCGATTTTCGCCACAAATACTGCTTGGCCTGCTCGTCGCAGATGAAACCGCTTCCGGTTCCATCCCAGACGATCAGGCTTTAGCGAACGGTCGGATCGTTGATCGGCAATTGCAGCGGGAACGTATCGTGGTGAAGCCACCCCTGCGTGACACCAAGCCAGAAAATAAAAAACGCCACCGAAGCAACCAGAGTGTTCACCAAGAATACGCGCAATATCCGTGGCCGGGCCGGAGCACTCTCAGGCGTGCCCGGCACGACATCGCCCGCTTCATCCTGCGTGCGCAGACCGAACGGCAGCACCGCGAAAAGCGTCAGCCACCACATGATGAAGTAAATCGCGAGGCCGAGCGTCAGGGACATGGGTTGGTCAGGGTCCGGGGCTAGGGATTAGGGACTGGAGATTAGGGACTAGGGCTCACGACTGCTCCAGCTCGGTCAACGTGCCGAGGAAGTCTTTCGGGTGCAAAAACAGGACCGGCTTGCCATGGGCGCCGATCTTGGGTTCGCCATCGCCCAGCACGCGAGCGCCTTGCGCTTTCAGCCGGTCGCGCGCGGCGATGATATCATCGACCTCGTAGCAGACGTGATGGATGCCACCTTCCGGATTTTTCTCGAGAAACTTGGCAATTGGCGAATTGGCGCCGAGCGGCTCGAGAAACTCGATCTTGGTGTTGGGCAGCGTGACGAAGACGACGGTAACGCCGTGATCGGGCTCGGCCTGCGGTTCGGAAACCGAAGCGCCCAGCGTATTGCGATATGTAGCGACGGCTGCGTCCAGGTTCTTCACCGCAATGGCGACGTGGTTGAGGCGTCCAATCATCTCTTGCTCCTCATCTTGGCGAGATCCCTGCTGGTCGGGTCTCCTGAAGTCTCATGCAGGATCATTGGCGCCGATCCCGTCACGAGAGGACTGCTGTGTCCTACAGGTGGCATTGCCGACGCAAAACCTCAATGCGTCCTCAATCGATAACGTTGATCATCACCTTGCAGATCGGACGCTTGCCCCAGGCTTGGCCGATGGCAGCACGCACCGAACGGCGCACGGCCTCGCGCACCATTTCAGGGTCCTTGCGACGCTTCGGCGGAATGCTGTCGAGCGTGCCATCGACGGCATCGGCAACGATATCGAACATTTCATCGCCCTCGCTATCGAATTCGGGAACGCCGTCGAGCAGAATCTGCGCCTCGCCCTCGATCTCGCCGCGCCGCGTCATGGCGATGGCGACGACGCAAATGCCGACGGCGGCAAGCTTGCGCCGATCTCGCACCGGACCCTCGACGCTCGGCACGATCAAGCGGCCATCACGGAACAGGCGACCAACGGGAACCTCGTCGATGATCTCGGCAGGATCGGGCGCCAGCCGCAGCATGTCGCCGTTGAAGGGCGTGACGACGTAGGGCACACCGGCCTGCCGCGCCAGCTCCGCGTGCGCCATGACGTGGCGCGCCTCGCCGTGCATGGGCACCGCCACCTGTGGCCTGATCCACTCGTACATCTGGCGCAACTCATCACGGCGCGGATGGCCGGTGACGTGCACCAGGGCTTCGGCATCCGTCAACAGCTCACAACCCATGCGCACCAGCGCATTCTGAATGCGGCCGACCGACTTCTCGTTGCCCGGAATGGTGCGCGAGGAAAATATGACGAGATCGCCCTTGGCGAGCTGGATGTCGGGATGCTCCTTGTCGGCCATGCGCGCCATCGCCGCCCGCGACTCGCCCTGACTGCCGGTGCACAGCAGCACGACGTCGGAACGATCGAGATATTTGAACTGCTGCTGATCGACGTAGCGGAAATCCTCGGGCAGATAGCCGGTATCACGCGCCACCTCGATGACACGATGCATGGCGCGTCCTGCCACGACCAGCGTGCGCCCGGCCGCCGCGGCCGCATCCGCCACCGCCTTGATACGCGCGACGTTGGAGGAAAACGTCGTTACCGCGACACGCTTCTTGGCGTTCTTGACGATTTCGGCCAGCGACTTGGCGATGTCGAGCTCGGAAGGCGAGCGGCCTTCGCGCATGGCGTTGGTGGAATCGCACACGAGCGCGCGAACGCCTTGTGCACCCAGGCCTTGCAGACGCGCCTCGTCTGCCGGATCGCCCACGAACGGTGTGCGGTCGAGCTTCCAGTCTCCGGTATGAAGAACGAGTCCTGCAGGCGTGCGGATGGCGAGTGCCGACGGCTCGGGAATCGAGTGCGACATGGTCACGAGCTCGATCTCGAAGGGACCGATGCTGGCGCGTGCGCCCAACTGCACGATATTGATCGGCAGTTTGATGGCGCCGCCATACTCGGCCGCCTTGGCGCGCAACATGCCGGCTGTGAACGGCGTCGCATAGATCGGCGCCTCGAGCTGGGGCCACAGGTCGATGACGGCACCGATGTGGTCCTCGTGCGCGTGGGTGAGAACGATGCCGTCCAGAGATTTGCGGTCATCGATGATGAATTTGAGATCCGGCAGGATGACATCGACGCCCGGATCGAACTCGCCTTCCGGAAAGGTGATGCCGAGATCGACCAGGATCCAGCGGCGGGCCGTGGGCGGACCATAGCCGTAGAGATAGGCATTCATGCCGATCTCGCCCATGCCACCCAGAGCGACCAGGACAAATTCATCAGTGGTGGAGACGACCTTTCGCGGGGAGGACGTCATTTTCGTTTCTTGTGCCATGGCGCCCTTGTGCCCCGGCCTCAACCGGAAAGCAATTCCGCATCACCGACCGTGTGGATACGCCGCCCCGCACCGACTTCATCCAGCAACAGGTAGCCGGCCTCATCAATGCCGGCGAAGCTGCCGCTTACCAGGCCGGCCGGCCCTGAGCTGATGGTCATTTGCGTGCCGATCGGCAGCGCGCGGGCGAGCCACTCCTGCCGTATGGCGGCAAAGCCGGCCCCATCATTCCAGAGAGACAGCGCGGCTTCCAATTGGTCTGCGAGCGTGTGTGCAAGTTCGGCAGGACTTGGCGGCGCCTTCATGTGTCGCGCCAGTGCCGTCGTCGCTCGTCCCGGCACATCTGGCGCCGTCGCCAAGTTGACGCCGATGCCGATCACGATCACACGCCCGTCACCGAATGTGGAGGCTTCCACCAGGATGCCGGCGACCTTGGCGGAACCAAGCAGCAGATCGTTGGGCCACTTCAAATGGAGGGGGATGGGCACGCCCGCCCGATCGAGCATGGAGGCGACAGTCCGATGCAGCGCAAGGCCCGCGACCAGCGCCACCTGCGCGACGACCGCGGGTGGCGCGGCGGTGACGCCAAGACGGCTGAGCGCCAGATTGCCATGTGCTGACTGCCAAGCTCGGCCCGACCGTCCGCGCCCCGCCGTCTGCCGCTCGGCGCGGACGTAGAGCGGCCCACGCTCTCCGTCTTGCGCGCGGCGCATCGCTTCGGCGTTGGTCGAGTCGACTTCGACCAGTTCGACAAAGAATGGCGCGCTGCTCACAATCTTCCGGCCTGTCTCACGGCCGCAGCGACTTGGCCGCTGCGGCTGCTGCATCGACCAGCGGCCCCGGATAGACGATGAAACCGATGACGAAGATTGTCGCCAGTGCCATTACGAACCCGATCCGCCCGTCTATGCTCAAGAACTTCTCCTTGGGTTCCTTTACGAACATGACGATGACGATGCGGATGTAATAGAAGGCCGCCACCACGCTGGCCACCACCGCGACGATGGCGAGCAGCATCATGTTGGCCTTCACGGCCGCCGCGATGACATAAAACTTGCCCCAGAAGCCTGCCAATGGCGGAATGCCGGCCAGCGAGAACATCAGCATGGCCAGAGCAAACGCCATGCCGAGATTGGATTCGGCCAGTCCAGACAGCTCTTCGATTTCCTCCACCGACTCGTCCTTGCGGCGCATGGCCAGGATGCATGCGAAGGTGCCAAGCGTCATGACGAGATAAATCGCCATGTAAATGAGCACGCCCTGCACGCCCTCCTGATTGTTGGCGGCAAGCCCGACCAGTGCGAAACCGACGTGGCCGATCGAGGAATAAGCCATCAGCCGTTTGATGTTGGTCTGCCCGATCGCGGCAAACGAGCCGAGCAGCATCGAAGCGATGGAAATGAAGACGATGATCTGTTGCCACTGCGGAGCGACGGCGGGAAAAGCGACGGTAACGACGCGCACCAGCAACGCCATCGCCGCGACCTTGGGGGCGGCTGCGAAAAATGCCGTGACGGGAGTCGGCGCACCCTCGTACACGTCTGGCGTCCACATATGGAACGGCACAGCGGAGACCTTGAAGGCGAGGCCAACCAACAAGAACACCAGCCCGAAGATGACGCCGATGTTCGCCGCCTTGACCGCGCCGGCGATCACCGGGAAGCTGGTCGACCCGGTGAAGCCATAGACCAGCGAGGCGCCATAAAGCAGCATGCCCGAGGACAGCGCGCCGAGCACGAAATACTTGAGGCCCGCCTCGCTCGAGCGGACCGACTCGCGTCGGAACGCGGCGACGACGTAGAGCGCCAAGCTCTGCAGTTCCACACCGATGTAGAGCGCGATGAGATCGTTGGCCGAAATCATCATCATCATGCCGACGGTGGCCAGCAGCACCAGCACCGGGTACTCGAACTTCATCAGCTTCAGCTCGCTGAAGCTTTCAAACGACAGCAGCAGCGCGCCCGCCGAACCGGCCAGCACCAGCAGCTTCATGAAGCGCGTGTAGCGATCTATGACGAAGGCGTCCTGAAACAGACTTGCCGGTGTATTCTGAAACATCACCACAACGGCTGCGGCCGCCACCAGCACGCCGATGGCAAGCCACGTCGACATGACGCCGCTCTCCTCGGCGTCGTCCTGGAAGGCGCCCATCATCAGGAGCCCCATCGCACCCAATGCCAGGATCATCTCAGGCAGGGCCGCGTACAACAGCAGATCCTTCATCGCGCGGTCTCCTTGGCGTCCTTGACCGCGCTGAGCTTGACGCCCGCAGGCAGCTTGCGCTCCACATCAGCGGTTCGGATCGCAGTCTCGTAATTGGCAACCAGCTTCTTCACCGACTGTGCCGTAACGTCGAGGATGGGAGCGGGATAAAAGCCGAAGAATATGGTGAGGATGACGAGCGGCGCCATGACGGCGATCTCGCGCGGCCCCATGTCGGCCAGCGCCTTCAGGCTCGGCTTCTCGAGCGCGCCGAAGATGACGCGGCGATAAAGATAAAGCGCATAGGCCGCCGACAGGACGACGCCGCTCGTTGCCAGGAACGCCACCCAGTTGTTGGCTCGGAAGGCGCCGAGCAGCGTCAGGAACTCGCCGATGAATCCAGAAGTGCCGGGCAGACCGACATTGGCCATGGTGAAGACCATGAAGCAGAAGGCATAAATCGGCATGCGGTCGGCGAGGCCGCCATAGGCGGCAATCTCGCGGGTGTGCA
>CAZLHQ010000158.1:0-7386 GCA_964559355.1 uncultured Hyphomicrobiaceae bacterium | reverse complement strand
ATTTCGACCAGCATCTGGTTCAGCGTCTGCTCGCGTTCGTCGTTGCCGCCACCGAGGCCGGCGCCGCGCTGGCGGCCGACGGCATCCAGCTCGTCGATGAAGATGATGCAGGGGGCCGCCTTCTTTGCCTGATCGAACATGTCGCGCACGCGCGCCGCGCCGACGCCGACGAACATCTCGACAAAGTCGGAGCCGGAAATCGAGAAGAAGGGCACCTTGGCTTCGCCGGCGATGGCCTTGGCCAGCAAGGTCTTGCCGGTACCCGGGGAGCCGACCAGCAACACGCCGCGCGGAATGCGGCCGCCGAGCTTCTGGAACTTCGACGGATCGCGCAGGAAGTCCACCATCTCGGTAACCTCCTCCTTGGCTTCGTCGCAGCCGGCGACATCGGCGAAGGTGATGTTGTTCGACGATTCGTCCATCATGCGCGCCCGGCTCTTGCCGAAGGAGAACGCACCGCCCTTGCCGCCGCCCTGCATCTGGCGCATGAAGAACACCCAGACGCCGATCAGCAGCAGCATCGGGAACCAGGACAACAGCAGACTCATGATCGAGGGCACGTCCTCGTCGGAGGGCCGCGCGGTGAACTCGACGCCCTTCGCCTGCAGGCGTGCGACCAGCCCGGGATCCTCCGGCGCATAGGTGGTGAAGCCTGCCGAGCCGTCCCGCAGCTTGCCGTTGATGCGGTTGCCCGCCAGCGTCACCTCCGAAACCTTGCCCGCCTCGACGTCGCTCAGGAACTTCGAGTAGCTGACCTCGTTGCCGCGCCGGTTAGGGGTGTTGTTGTTGTTGAAAAGGTTGAACAGCGCCGCCAGGAGAACGAGCGCTGCCGCCCAGATCGCCAACCGCTGAAGATTCGGATTCATCCAGTTGTCCTATTCCTTTTGGACCCGGTGATACAGTTCGCGCCGGCAAACCCAAGAATGCGCCAAATTATGCGCCCGGCTCGACAGGTTTGATGCGCTCTTGCCAGTTAAAGCACGCGCCGCCCCAATGTGCGGTTAAGATAGGTGCCGCCTCGTCCTTTGCCAAGCCGCATGGATCGACCGAATACGGCGCGAATGGGTTTCAATTCAATTTATTGTCGTGCCTTTTTGTCAGTGCTTTGAGCCACGCCGCCCCGGAGTAGTTGCGCCCGATGCTCGCCAAACGTGGAAATGCGTGTCAAACCGGGACATTAGGGTCTTGGGGCAAGGGCGTCGCAAATCCTGCGCCGAATATGGGCGGCAGCGCGCATTGGTGCCCCAAACGGCGGTTCGGCAGCACATCGAGCCGCCGCCATTCATCCGCACGCAAGCAGCTCACCACCCGACGTAGCCGAACTGCGCGTGGTACGTCGGCTCGGCCGGCCCCAGGAAAGTCGCCCAGTCGGCCAAAACGGCAGGCGGCGCCTGCGAGATGCTCGCGAGCACGCAGGCGACCCCGGGATATGCGGCGACCGCTTCGCCGACCGCCACGACAGGCAAGGTTGCAGCGGCAGCCGCCGGCCATTTGAGGTCGGCCAGGCGCGGCACCGCCTTTTTCAGCTCCGCCCAGCCTTGCAGGCCCAACGCGCGCACGAGTGCCCCCTTCGGTGCTGCATCTGAGGCCGATACTTCAAACCGTCTTCCGTCCCAGTCGACGGTCTGCCCTGGCGCGATGGCGATCTCCTGCAACCCTTCGCCCGAGCCTTCGCGGTAGATGCGGATCTGCCGCCCATGCTCGCCGTGGAACTCGATCTTGCAGCCACCCAGCGTGATGCCGCCGTTCTCGCGTCGCTCATTGAGGCGGTGTGCGATGAGCTCTTCTAGCTGCGCGAGTTCGGCGGGCCGTGCGGAACCGCCATAAATGCCCATCACCCATCTGAGCGTGCGAACTTTGAGATAGTCGCTTGCGAATCGGGGACCGAAGAGATCGAGCGCGGCGTAGAGTGGCGTCATAACTTCGGGTGTACGCGGTCCCAATAGAGTGTTGCCGTATTCACGATCGCAGGCCAACGTCTGTGATCGTTCAATTGCTTTCCGCGCATCCTGCAGCCGTCGCATACTGAGCGCGATCTTGTCGGCCGAGAGCCCCACCTTACCCAACTCCGCGAGCGCCGTGCGCACCCGCACGCGCTCGAAGCGCTGATCTTCATTCGATGGGTCCTCTACCCAGTGCGCGCCATACGATTGGAGCGTCGCGACAAGCCGCGTCTTCCCAACGTCGAGCAGGGGGCGCCATAGCGCCGTCTCGAAGCGATCCGGGCGCTCTGGAACCGCTTCCCGCCCGGCCAGTTCATAGCGCCGCATGCCGCATAGGCCATCGATCCCGCTGCCGCGTGCCAGCCGCATGAGAAATGTCTCGGCCTGATCCTCCTGATGATGTGCCATCGCCAGTGCGCGATAAGGCGGAAACCCGAACGCGTGATGCCCCCGATGAGCCAATTCAGACAGAACTCCCGCTTCGGCCCGCAGGACATCGAGCATCAAGTCGCGACGCGCCTGTCGTGCAACTTCTTGAATTCCGGTTTTTGGCTTGTCGCCCGTCCACTCACAGATGGCACACGGCAATCCAAGCTCTCCAGCTTCCGCCGCGACGAAGGCCGCATCACTTGACGAACTTGCTCGCAAGCCGTGATCGACTGTGAGGACGACGATGTGAGGTGTCCCTCCGGCCCGCTGCAGTTCTTCCAACTTCAGCGTCTTCGCCAACCAGGTCGGCTGCGGAAGGCCCGCCCACTGCACACGGCTGGGCGCCAACGCATGCGTCGTTTGCGCAAAGCGCTGTTGCCAACTCTGGCGATATGCCGCTCGCACATCCTCACGCGCGGCCCAGCGCGCCACCATGTGCATCAGCGCCATGGAGTCTGCGCCACCCGAGACAGCCAGCGCCAAGGACGTCGTCTCGAGCCCGGCGAACAACGCCGTCAGCTCGTCGTCGCAGATGGGTGCGGCATCGCTCATGAGGGCTGCTTCGCAAACGGGCCGTCGCCCGTAACCGCTCGGGGCACGATGTCACCGAACCTCTTCCTTTGTGAAATGCGAACTGACCGCGATCGCATCGGCCCTGCCTCAGCGGCAGCCCAAACGCTTCTGCTCTCCGGCCGCGCGTGCCTTCACGTGATCCGGCGCGTCGGGGAACTTCGTCACCAGTTCACCGAACGAAGAACATGCGGCATCCTTCTGCCCCAGCCGTTCCAACGACATCGCCAGCTTCAACAGGCTGTCGGGCGCCTTGTTGCCTTTGCCGTAATTCTGATAGCCCTTGAGAAACGCGCCGGCTGCCGCCTTGAAGGAGCCGCGCACGAAATGGGTCTCGCCGAGCCAGTATTGCGCGTTGCCGGCGAGCGCATCGGACGGATAGCGCTGCAAGAAGTCTTCGAATGCGGCTTCGGCCGCACCGTAATCCTGTTTCAGCAGATGTCCATAGGCGGTTTCATAGTCCTGTTTGGCGCTGCCGCTGCTGGTGGCGGGCGGCAGGGCTGCGACTTGCGTATCGCGACCGTTCACCTGAGGTGACGAGCCGCCCCGCGGCTCGCCATCGATGAGGCTGCCGATCGGATCTCCGCCCGTCGTCACCGTCGTCGAGCCGAACGACGAGCGCACGCTGGTCGTCTCGGCGGGGGCCGTGCGCGCGACGCCAGCGTCGGCATAGCTTGGCCGTGCGCCACCCGCATCGCCGCGATCGCTGGTTCCACCCAGCTGGCGGACCTGATTGGTGAGCCGCTGCACTTCCGAAGTGAGCGCGCGCATCTGCGTTTCCATGCCTTCGATACGCGCGGCCTCGCTCGCCCCCAGCGCACCTCCACCGCCATTGGAGCCACGCCCGCCACCGGCGCCTGATCGCGCCAGACTTTCCAAGGTGCCGATCGTCACCTGCATGTCGACCAGTTGCTCTTCGAGTTGCTCAACGCGGCGTTGCAGCGTGTTATCTGCGGCGGCGGCGGCTCCTGCGGGTTCGGCCGCCGGGCGCGGTTTCGATTTGGCGGGACCAGCGGTCTGGGGCTGGGCCGGCGGCTGCGCCTGGGCGAGGTGCACAGGCCCTGTCGCCTCGGTCGCATCGGCTGCGGTCGTCACAAGCAGCAGCGATGCGAGTGCAGCTGCCCACGTCCGCAAGAGCCCCAGAAGCTTGGTGGCGTGACCCAACGTGATCGATTGCATGGTCAGGCTCCTGCACGGCTTGTTTGACGTAACGCACCGCATGTCGATGAGTGGCTTGGCGACGCTGGTCCGCCGGGGCGAACGCTGCACTGGTTCATTGTTGGCAACATCCCTCACCGTCATCGGCTGGGACTGAACGACTTTCGCGACCTGAACAACACTAGCCGACTTTAGGATTCTAGTGTGATTCAGATCGAGGCGTCCGCCACGCAATGCGTCCGAAAAGCATGGTGCGGATATTTCGATCATCACACGAGCGCCAGACAGGCATGAAATGTTCGATGCCGGTTGTCAACGACGCGGCGGCGGCTCGCCAGCCGCTTGCTGGCCCTGCGCACTGCCGGCAAATCGGGCACGATCCGCCGAATCACTTCCGATTGTCGGGCGGTTTCCCGCCATTGCAGGCAGCACCACCATCAACCGCGTCACCACACGGCTGTTTTGCGAACGGCAGATCGCGCCATCGCATGTCACCGCCCGCTCGCTGGCGCCGCGAGACAGCACATCGATGCGGCTGGCCGGCACACCGGCCTCGATCAGGCGCGCGCGCACCAGCTCGGCACGTCGCAGCGCCAGTGCTGTGTTGACTTCGCTGCTGCCGCCCGGCTCGTCGGCATGACCTTCGACGACAACATAGAGATCAGGATACTTAGCGATCCATTCCGCCTGTCGCTCCAGCACGGTGCGGGCGCGGCTTCCCAGATCGGCGCTGCCGACGCTGAAGAAAATGCGATCACCGACATCGGCGCGCAGCATTTCCTCGAAGCGTTGCGTCGAGCGCGCATGTTCCCGCCAAGGTGCCGGCGCAGCAACAGCGGTCGCGGCGAGCGGATCGCCTTTCGCCAGCGCGCCGGCAACGGCACGCGGAGTTTCATTGCTGGCGGTCGGGCGCTCGGGAGACGCCGACGTGACCGTATGCGCGGACTGCGTGGCCACCGCCGGCGCGGCAGCGGAAGCAGCAGCAGGCGTTTCAGCAGCCGAACGGTAAATGATGCCGAGCTGGCGACGTGCCTCCTTGGCCAGTTGCGACTGTGGCGCTTCCACCACCAGACGCTCGAACAGGCCCTGCGCCTCGTCGGTCCGCCCCTGATCGAGCGCCTCACGGGCCGTATCGAAAAGGGCGCGCACGGCGGCATCACCCGAATCGGCTCGGCCAGGTGTCGTAGGCGGCTGACGCGAGGGCACTTGCTTCGTGTCGGCCACGCCGCCGTCTCGCACGCTCCAACTGTCGATAACGGCGGGTCCGACATGCGATGGCTGTGGCGAGCGAAGCGGCAATGCGGGCGCCCCCGGAATGCCACCAGCACTGCCAGCGCCGCCGTGGCTTTCGACGGCGTCGGGCAACGGCTCGATCAGAACGCCGGCATGCGCGCCATCGGGACGCTCGCCAGCATGAGTCCGCTGGACGTCGAACGTCACCATCGCGAGGCCCGCCACTACGACGACGGCGATCGGCCGAAACTGCACGCACGCGCACACGCGCGCGGTGGCCAGGACCAGACGGTGGAGGCGCCTAATCTTCATAATGATGTGACCCTCACCGCCGCATTGCATTTATGCGTTGAAAGACGACGAAACGTGCTCCGCCTTTTTGGCCAAAGTGTGTGAGCGCAGACGAGATCAGAGGCGTTTGCAACAATGGGTGTTGATAACAGGACACGCGGTTCGACACCGAATGAGCACGACGATGCGCGTGTCATGTCTGGGGCAAGGGCTTCCCGATGAATCAGTGGCGCCGCCAGCGGTTCAACGTCACGAAATAGCGGCATCGCGGGTGAGCGGCTTCAAATGTAGAACGCGCGGTGGGAGGTCCCGCACCGCGCGTCTTGTTCTTCGCGACTGCTGCCAGCGTGACGGTAAAGTGGCATCCGCTACTGCATCGCTGCCGCCGCCGAGTCGAACCTCAGTTCGCCGCTCCAACCCGTGCATTTAACACGGTTTGCGCACGGCGATTCTGCGACCAGCACGAAATGTCGTCGCACACCGCCACCGGGCGTTCCTTGCCATATGAGATCGTGCGAACGCGAGAGCCGTTGATGCCGTTCTGCGCCAGGTAGTTGCGCACCGTCGTGGCGCGGCGCGCACCCAGCGCAATGTTGTACTCGCGCGTGCCGCGCTCGTCAGCGTGGCCTTCGATGGTGATGGTGAACTGCGGATATTGCTTCAGCCACTGCGACTGCTTCTGCAGGGTCTGCTGCGCTTCCGGCGTCAGATCCGAGCTGTCCGTGGAGAAATAGACGATATCGCCGACGTTGGTGGCGAAGTCGCGCTGCGTACCCGGCGTGATGTTGCCGCGCCCACCCGGTCCGAGCTGCGCCCCATCGGGTTGCATCTCCTTGTTGGCACAGGCTTGCAGTGCGAACGGCGCTGCCAGAAGCAGACCGATGCGTAGCGCGAGCGAAATCCGCCGCGAGGCCGCTGTCGTCATTTGAGGCATTTGGGAGAGCCCTTCCTCGTCTGGCAGGCGCGCCCGGCATATTCCGGAGCCTCGCGCCACACCCCTCTCATGTCTGTCGAAGTACCGCACCGATCGTACAAAAATGTGGCCGGTCCCTGGTTGCATGCAGAACACGCCTGTCATGGTCCTGACAAGGTTCAGACGGACACAAAGGCGAGGAACTCACAGAATTCAGAACCACATAGTTCCATATTGCCAGCATTTGTGTCGATTGGGCGCATCGCCGCGCGCGATGCTTGTTTGGCTGCTTTGCGGCGTAATAGCGATAACGACCTTGGGTCAAACTCGAAGGCGGCTTTGGACCAAGCCCAACGTGACGCGCAATTTGCGCATTGCCCGAAATATGCCGCACCAAAAGAAAAGAGACCGAACCACGACGTCTAGCGCCGCATGTTCGGTCTCGAGAACGTTGGCTTCCACGGTTGCCCGGGAAAGCCCCAGCCAGCTCTTAGCGAGCCGCCTGAGTCGCAGCCGGAACGTCCGCGCCCAGCTTCATCGGCTGGTGCGGAACTTCCTTACGGCAGGCGCCGAGAGCGACAGCCGCAATAACCGTTGCGAGAACGATAGCGCCCTTCATGGGTCAATCTCCTAGTTATGTAGTTCCTCAGAGGACGCAATACTTATTCGATTGGCTCGAAAATTAACGAGCCTGCTGGACCGCCACGTCCGCACCCAGCTTCATCGGCTGATGCGGAACTTCACGACGGCACGCACCAAGCGCGACAGCCGCGATGACAGCCGAAATAACGATCAGCCCCTTAACACCCTGCATGGTTCATCTCCTGATGCTTTGATCGGCACTAGCCA